>JADFKZ010000047.1 GCA_022564665.1 Planctomycetota bacterium
TTGCCCGCAGGCGCGCCGATCCCAACGGGGCCTCCGTAATCGACCTGCTGACGCCTCTTTTTGGGGGCGCGGCCGATGCCTCCACCGGTTCAGACGGCTGAGCCTTCCCGTGGCCGGGGGCGTAGACAGCTTCTGATTCCACCCGCCCGCCCCTTTGGGCGGGCGTTATCATGCCGACTGAATCACCGTGCTCGATTGTGCCTTGAAGTATCGCTGGCTAGAGCTGTTTCAAGCGCTCCGTAGCGGCGTCGCGGCGTCGCGGCGTCCTTGCCGCTGTTGTCTTGCGGCCCTCCGGGCCGCGGGGCCGCTCTTGTTTGGCAGCCCGCCGGGCCGCGGGCCGCACACTCGCTCTGACGGCTACGCGGCCTCTCAAAAAGGCCGCTACGCTTTGACGCACCCTGCGCTAGCCCGGATTACTCATGAACGTTGTCGCGAGGGCGCCGTAGGGGGTCATGAATAATGCGGGCTAGCACCATCAGTGGTTCAAGTGAGCGCTGAACCTGGAACCTTGAACCCTGAGCCCTCAACCCCGACCCCGGCCCCAGAACCCGATGACCACCTCCGCTTCGACCACGAGCGTCGGACAGACAACGACCCCCTATGAGGGGCTGATCGGCCTGGCCAGGGAGGCCGCTTTATTGGGGTCGACCGCGTCCCTGCTGAACTGGGACCAGCAGACCATGATGCCCCCGGGCGGGCTTGCCTATCGCAGCCGCCAGCTGGCCTGCCTGGCCAGCCTGCATCACGGTGTGCTGACCGATCCCCGCCTCGGCGAGCATCTGGCCGGGTGCGAGTCTGACCAGGCGCTCATGGCCGATCCCACCGGCCCAGCGGCGGTCAATGTCCGCGAGCTGAGGCGTCTGCATGACCGGCAGCGGAAGCTGCCCAGATCGCTGGTCGAGGAGCTGGCGCGGACGACGAGCCTGGCGCAGCACGAGTGGGCGGAGGCCCGCAGGGACTCTGATTTTGCCCGGTTCCGGCCCCTTCTGGAAAAGGTCGTCGCCCTCCTGAGGCACAAGGCGCAGTGCCTGGGCTGGCCCGCTGACGGCGAGCCCTGGGACGCCCTGGCCGAGGACTACGAGCCGGGCTGCACCGCCGCCGCCGTCGAGGCGATCTTCGGCCCGTTGCGGGAAAGGCTTCAAGGGCTCCTCGGCGAGCTGATGGCCGGCTCGACACGGCCGTCGGACGCCCTCAACGAGCTGAAGCTTCCCATCGAGAAGCAACAGAAGTTCGTCCGTTTCGTCGCCGCCCAGATCGGCTTCGATTTCTCGCGCGGCCGGCTGGACTGCTCGGCGCATCCCTTCTGCAGCGGCACCCACTGCAATGACGTCAGGATGACGACTCGTTTCCAGCAGACGATGGTCTGCGAGGCTCTCGGCTCGACCATGCACGAGACCGGGCACGGGATCTACGAGCAGGGTCTTCCCGCCGAAAACATCGGCACTCCCATGGGCGAAAGCGTCTCGCTTGGGATTCACGAGTCCCAGAGCCGGATGTGGGAGAATCAGGTCGGGCGATCGCGCGCCTTTTGGAGTTGGTGCCATCCGAAGCTGGCCGAGTTCTTCGGCGCCGCCGTCGAGTCGCTGAGCCTCGACGACGTCTATGGCGGCGCCAACATCGTGCGCCCCGGCTTCATTCGGGTGGAGGCCGACGAGGTGACCTACAACCTGCACGTCATGGCTCGCTTCGACATCGAGCGAGTCCTGATTCGCGGCGATCTGAAGGTTTCTGAGATCCCCGGGGCCTGGAACGACGCCTACCGGGAGTATCTCGGGCTCGAGGTCCCCGATGACCGGCGCGGGTGTCTCCAGGACATCCACTGGTCGTCGGGCTCGATCGGATACTTTCCCACCTATACGCTGGGCAATCTCTACGCGGCCCAGCTCTTCGACAAGGCGGCCGCCGACATTGACGGGCTCTTTGAACAGTTCGCCCGCGGTGAGTTCGCGGCGCTCAAGGCGTGGCTTAACGAGCACATCCACAGCCAGGGGCAGCGGTACCGGGCCGCTGATCTGTGCAAGCAAGTGACGGGAAAACCGCTGTCTGCCGATCCCCTGATGCGATACCTCGAGGGCAAGCTGCGGCCGCTGTACGGGCAGTGACCGGATCGCCGGGTGGTTGGGGGCCAAGCGTCGCGTTCAGCTGAACCCAGCAAGGCTTCAAGGAGCAGATCCGATGGAGGCCCCTGCCGCCTCAGCCCAATCGCGCGGTGGGGAACGTGGCAAGCTCAGTGCGCTGCTGGCGCTGGCGCTGCTTGTACCGATCCCGAGCATCGGGACCGCGATGGCGATGCAGATGCAGGCCACGAGCGGGACAGTCGGGCAAGTGGTCTTCGGCGTGTGCAAGATCGTACTCCTGGCCTTTCCCGCCCTGTGGCTGGTATGTGTCGATCGTGGACGCCTCAGCCTCTCCCGGCCGCAGAGAGGGGGCTTCGGTGTGGCGATACTCCTGGGCGTGGTGATCTCGGTTGTGATCGCCGCCGCCTACCTTCTTGTGGGACGGGCGTGGATCGACGCGGAGATGCTTCGTGAGGCGGTCGAGAGAAACGGCATCGGGACACGAGGGCGCTACTTGGTGTTCGTCATTTACCTGTCGCTGGTCAACTCCGCGATGGAGGAGTACGTCTGGCGGTGGTTCGTCTTCCGCAAGTGCGAAGTCATGGTCGGCGCCGCGGCGGCGGTGGTCCTCTCGGCTCTTTTGTTCACGGTGCACCACGTCATCGCCCTGCGAGCCCAGTTCGGCTGGAACGTGACGCTGCTGGCCTCGGCGGGGATATGTGTGGGCGGGGCCGCGTGGTCGTGGTGCTACTTGAAGTATCGCTCGATCTGGCCGGGCTATGCCAGCCATCTGATCGTCGACGCGACCGTCTTCGTGATCGGATGGAAGCTCATCTTTTGAGCGGCTTCCCTTTCGCCGTCGCCGTCGTCTTCTTGAGCTTCTTCTCTATCTTCTTGCGGACTGAGTTCTTCGGCGGGGCCAGCTCCGGCCGCTGCCAGGGAACCGAGACCACTCCAAGCAGCGTGGCCCCGTCGGCAATTGCAAGCGACCGGCTCTGCAGGGACTTGCCCTTCCAGGAGGCCTTTGGCCCCAGCCGAACGTCGCCGTCGCTCTCCACGGTTCCCTGCATCGCACCGTCACAGATGATGCCGTCGCCGCACTGGATTCGCTTGGCAGAGATCCGGCCCCGTTTGGCAATCCGGATCTTGCCGCAGGTCTGGAGATCGATCACCGGAACGTACGATTTCACCACGATGTCCTCGACCTTGATGGCCTGGTGGCACCCCGAGCATGTCGTGCTCATCGTGCGCTGCGATACCACCATCTGTTGCCCGCACAGGTAACACCGCACGGATCGCTTCGTCGTCGCCCTGGCCATCTCAGATAGCGGCTACCCGGACCTGGCCGGCTGCGGGCGGGCGGAGATCTTGGTCATCTTGGGCTCGGTGGTGACGGCGGCCTTGCCCGAATCCGGCTTCGCTTCCAGACCGATGCGGACGTGTCCTTCGATGGAAGCACCATCGGCCATGGTCATGCTCGCCGCCACGATATCGCCGGTGATCCTGCCGTTGCTCTTGATCTCGATTCTCTCGCTCGCATGTACGTTGCCCTCGATGTGACCTTCCACGGCCACCTCGTTGGCGGTCACGCTGGCCTTGCATGTGGAACCGTCGGCAATGAGGATCTTGCCCTTTGACTTGATGGATCCCTCGATGCTTCCCTGCACTTTCGCCGCGGAGTCGAACGACAGCTCGCCCTTGAACTTCGCGTCGGGTCCAAGGATCGTGCCATACTCTGAGCGTGTCTCGGCCATTGATACGTCTCCTGACGGGCGTGTGGTTGACCGCAGCCTTCCGTGGCCGCGGAGTGGGCCATGGTACCGCATTCACCGGAAACGTGCGTAGGCTCTGTCTGAAAACCCCTCCTGGCGTCGACTGGCTGCGGCGTCCGCTGGCGCGACCTGTTGTCGCCCTCCGGGCGACAGCGGGCTTGATCGACGATGCCCCTTCGGGCCGAGGGCCAAAGCCAACTCGGCATCGCCTGCTTCGCGCTCCCACGGCCGCGCCGCCATGGAGGGCAAGCGGCCGGAGTGCCAAGAAACCAGCGACCGCTTCGCTTGGTCTCAGGGCGAGGGCTGGGTTGTCAGACAAAGCCTGGGTCCCGGACAAGTCCAGCCGGCCGAACGCCGCGGCTCCCCGCGACCGGCTGCGGTTGAGAGTGTTCGTGGAAAGCTAGCCCTTGATGCGCTGGGCCAGGAAGTCGGTGACATGGTCGATGCCGATCCGTTCCTGGGCGGCGGTGTCGCGGTGGCGAACGGTGACGCTCTGATCGGAAAGCGTCTGCCCGTCGACCGTAAAGCAGTAGGGCGTGCCCGCCTCGTCCATGCGGGCGTACCGCTTTCCGATCGACTGCTTGATGTCCAGCCGACACGTGAAACGGCCGCGGAGCTCCCGGTAGAGCTTCCCGGCCACCTCCGGCATCCCGTCCTTGGCCACCAGCGGGAAGACCGCGGCCTGGATGGGGGCCAGCTTCGGGTGAAACCTCATGTACACCTTGCTTGGCCGCGCGGGGTCCGGCGTGTAGGCCTCGCACAGGACCGCAAGCACCCCGCGGGTCAGGCCCGCTGCCGGCTCGACGACGTGGGGCAGATAGCGGGCGTTGTGCTCCTGGTCGAAGTACTCCAGCTTGATCCCCGCCTGCGTCTGGTGGGCCTTCAGGTCGAAGTCAGTGCGATGAGCGATCCCCTCCAGCTCCGCGAAGTCCGGGTCCGTGAAGGGGAAGCGGTACTCGATGTCGACGGTGCCCGACCCGCCACGGGCGTAATGGGACAGCTCGTCGGCGCCGTGGGGGCGGACTCTGAGATTCTCAGCACCGAGGCCCATCGATCGCCACCACGTGAGCCTCCTCTCCTGCCAGAACGCGAACCACTTTGGAGCGTCGGCGGGTCGGCAGAACCACTCCATCTCCATCTGCTCGAACTCCCGGCTTCGGTAGATGAAGTTGCGCGGCGTCACCTCGTTGCGGAACGCCTTGCCGATCTGGGCGATGCCGAAGGGCAACTTGACGCGCATCGTGTCCAGGACGTTCTTGTAGTTCAGGAAGATTCCCTGCGCCGTCTCCGGCCTCAGGTAGGTCTTGCTTTCCTCGTCCCGGACCGCACCGACGTACGTCTCGAACATCAGCTTGAATTCGCGCGGTTCGGTCAAGTGGCCCTTCTCACCGCAGTTGGGGCAGCTGAACTCAGCCCGGCCTTCCTCGTTCAGCTCGCTGAAGACGTGGTGAGATGAGAGTCTCTCATACGGACCGTTTGCGCCTTGGAGCTTCTGGATCTTCTTGGTGTTCGTTTCAAGAACTTCCTCAGGAGTTCCGACGCCACAAATGAGGAAGTTCCGCTTGTTGGGTTCGGGCACGTCGGGGAAGATGAGCTCGACACCGATCAGATCATCCGCTCGGAAGCGCGCCTTGCACGCCCGGCAGTCCGCCATGGGGTCACTGAAGCCCGACACGTGCCCGGAGGCTTCCCACACCCGCGGGTTCTGGATGATCGAGGAGTCCAGCCCCACGATCTCCAGCGGCTGGCCGTCGGGCCCGGACGGAGGGCTGTGGACCATGTCCCTCCACCAGGCATCGCGGAGGTTGTTTTTGAGCTGGGTCCCAAGCGGCCCGAAGTCCCAGAACCCGTTGATGCCCCCATAGATCTCGGAGGCGGGGAAGACAAACCCGCGTCTCTTGCACAGGGCGACGATCTGGGGCATCGACTTCGCCGGTGCGGTCGCGGTGGCCATTGCGCGTCGATCGTATCCGCAAGAGCTGCGGCCTGTCGGCCTCAGGCTCTGTCTGACAACCCCGCCGGGCGTCGACCGGCTGCGGCGTCCGCTGGCGCTCGCTGTTGTCGCCCTCCGGGCGACGGGGGGCTGCATCGACGATGCCCCTTCGGGCCGAAGGCCCGAGCGAACTCGGCATCGCCTGCTTCGCCCTCCTTGCCAGCGACCGCCTCGCTCGGTCTTGGACCAACGGCTGGGTTGTCAGACAGAGCCTGGGTGCGTGAGATCGCCGTCACGCCCCGAGACCTTCTATCTCCCGCGGGACCCGGTTACGGCCGCGGACATCCGCCCGGCAGCGAGCCGGGCGGCCAGCTCGATTGCGGTCCTGATCGAGCCCTCGTTGGCGGAGTTGGTGCCGGCGATATTTATCGCGGTGCCGTGATCGGGACTGGTCCGGACAATCGGAAGCCCGACCGTCCAGTTGGCCGCCGCGTTCCACCCCAGAAGCTTGACCGGGATCAGCCCCTGGTCGTGGTACATCGCGACCACCAGGTCGTACGTGCCCGCAGCGGCTTCAATAAAGAGTGTGTCGGCGGCCAGCGGCCCCTTGACGTTGATCCCCGCTTCCCGAGCCATCCGGATCGCTGGCTCGATGAGCCGCTGCTCTTCGTCGCCGAGAAACCCTCCCTCGCCGGCATGAGGATTCAGCCCGGCGACCGCGATGGCGGGGTTCTCGACCCCCAGCTCCTGGCAGGCCTCGTGCCCCAGATCGATGGCGTCAAAGACCTTCCCGATCGTGAGCACGTCGCGAATGTTGTTCAGGGGCACATGCGCCGTGGCGAGGATCACCCGAAGCCGCGGCGAGACGAACATCATGGCGTGTCGCTTGGCCCTCGTGCGGTGCGCCAGCAGCTCGGTGTGCCCCGGCCAGTTGTAGCCCGCCATATGCCACGCCTGCTTGCAGATGGGACCGGTCACCAGGCAATCGAGTCGGCGCGGATGGTCCCTATCGCGTTTGGCATCGGCGATGGCCTCCTCCACAAAGGCCTTGGATGCCACTCCGCCGGGCTTGGATGGCCAACGGGGCGACGATATGAAGCCGTCGAACTCGTCGAAGTCCAGCACGACCACGTTCTCGGAAATCGGGCGGTTGGTCCTTGGCGAATCGTGCTGGACGCGGTACCAGCAGGGGTCGATCTCCAGCTGATCGGCCGCGTAGGCCAACAGCTCGTTGAGCCCGTAGATCACGAACCGGCCGAGGTCGAGAATACGCTGATCGGCGAGGGCCTTGACCACGATCTCCGGACCGATCCCTGCGGGATCACCCATGGTGATGCCGATCGTCGGCTTCGCGTGCTCAGGCCCGTTTCCGCTCATCCGGCAATGATATGCCCCAGCGCCTCCGCGAAGGTCATGTCGGACACGTTCTCCCTCGTGGCCCTGCCGCGTGTAGCATTGGCGAGCGGATCGAGGGCTCCGCGCAAACGCCATGCCGAGCCAGCGCACCGACCAGATCGCACGCACCGCGGCGCGGCTCATCTCCACCGGCCGAGCGCGGACGATCGCCGAAGCACTCCGCGCGGCTCGCGACACGATGGGGTGGCATGATGTTCAGATGCCCGCGTACACGCTGGTTCGCAAGCACGCCGGCGCCATGGCGATGCAGGCGATGGGAGCCGAGGCGTACGCCGAGCAGGTGCGGCAGGTATGGCGTGTTGCCGAGCGACTCATGACCGTCCTTACCGAGGGCATGCCCGACATAGAGCCTCTCCTGGTCGGGCGGGTCGCCAAGGGGCTCATTGACGCGGGGGTGACGATTCACATTCGTCTCTATACCAGGGCACCGATCGCCGAAATGGCCCGGGCGCTTGTCGGATTCGGATACGAGGAGCCGGACTTTGAAACCCTCGACACGCGCCACGGCCGCCTCAATCGCATACGGCTGACCGACGACGGGATCGACGTTGCGATGACACGTTGCCTGCCCGAGATGGCGGCCGTGGCGCACGTCGATCTGTTCACAGGCCGGCCGATCGAGACGGCGACGCTGCGAGAGCTCCGCAAGAAGCTGGAAGAAAGTGATGAGCAAACAGAAGAAAGCGATTAGCTATCGGTAATCGGCTATCGGCTGTCGGCAAGAGAAGGCGGCCAGCACACCTCAGGCCAACTGCTGATAGCCGACAGCTGAAAGCCCTCTTCCTGAACCCCGAACCCTCCTCTTTTCTCCGCGGTTCTCTGCGGCCCTCCGCGGTGAATGTTCGCCTTCTTCGGCGACCGACTCTTCTCCGGCTGACAGCTGATAGCTGACAGCTTCTTCTTACCCGATTCCCCCCTTCAGGTCACCGCCGAACTTCGCCTTGAGCTTCTTGATCGCGGGATCGTCGGGGCGGAGAGCCTCTGGATCGGCTTTCTGGACGGCGCGCAGCGAAAGGCTGATGCGCCGCCTCCCGGCATCGACGTCGAGCACCTTGACGGTGACGACCTCGTCGAGCTTGACGACCTGCGCGACTCTGGTAATCCGCTGGGCCGAAAGCTGCGAGATGTGAACCAGCCCCTCGACGCCGGGGGAGAGCTCGACGAATGCGCCGTAGGGCATGATCCGCGTCACCTTGCCGGTCACCGTGTCACCCTCGGCGATCCTGGCGGCACCGGAGAGAAAGGGATCGGCCTGGCACTGCTTCAGGCCGAGACCGATCCGCGGGGGGTCCTGCTTGTGATCGATCTTGAGGATCCTGACCTGAACCTCATCTCCCTCGCTGAGCCGCTCGGACGGGTGCTTGATCCGCTCGTGGCAGATGTCGGAGATGTGGATCAGCCCGTCGATGCCGCCGAGGTCGGCGAAGGCGCCGTAGGGTTGAATCGAGCGAATCACGGCGGGCCGTTGCTGGCCTTCGGCCAGCTCCGCCAGCAGCTTCTCACCCTGTGCCTTCCGCTCGGTCTCGAGTGTCCGGCGGCGGCTGAGGATGATCCGGCCGCGGGCGCGATCGAGCTCGATGATCTCGCACGGCATCTTCTGGCCGATGAAACAGGACAGGTCCTGGACGTGATGCAGATCGACCTGACCGGCCGGCATGAACGCGGGGTGGTTGGCGACTTCCATCTCCAGCCCGCCCTTGTTGACGCCCTGGCAGTGGGCTTGGACGATCTGGCCCTTCGCCAGCGATGCCCAGACCGCCTTGGTCACGGCGCCCTGACGCGAAAGGATCAGCAGCCCCTCCCTGGCGTCGTAGCGATCCACGACAAAGGGCATCCGCTCGCCCACCGTGGGCGGGTCGTCAAACTGCGACCGTTGGCAAACACCAACCGACTTTGGACCGAACTCAACGAACACATCCCCGTCGTGGACCCGCACGATCGTGCCCGTCTTCATCTGTGTTTGGCCGCCCGAGCGTGGCTGGGTCCCCGCGGCCACCTCGAGCATGTCCTCCAGCGTCATGTCGCCGAGGGCGGCCTCGATCTCCGCCTCGAGCTTGGCGTCCAGGTCGCCCGCCGGCTGCGGGCGGTCCGGTTGGGTTGGGGTGGGACTCGTCACGACGGATTGGCTCGCGGACCGGTGAAATACTACCGCTATGCAAGGACGGGCAGGCTGACGATGGGCGAGAGCACCCGGCCCACGGTTCGTGCCGGCGTCACCCGGGTGATCCGGGCCTGGACGAGGGTTCCACGCCGCCGGTTCGTAGGCAGCCACACCTCGGCGTAGTGATCGCAACGGCCGCGCATGATTGAGGCGTCGTTTTTGTCGGGCTGCTCGATGATCACCCGGACGCTGCGCCCCAGCAAGCGTCGGCGGTATCTCAGCGCCAGACCGTCGACTGGATCACTCTCCAGGTCGATCAGCCGGCGGACGCGGGCCTTGATGATGGCGGGGGCGACGAAGAGCTGTTTCCAGCGGGCGGCCGCTGTCAAGCGTCGGGGGCTGTAGCCGAAGACGTGCATGTGCAGAAACCCCACCTGCCGGGCCACACCGACCGTCGCCCGAAAGTCCTCCTCAGTCTCGCCTGGGAAGCCGCAGAGTACGTCGGTTGTGATCGCTGGCGGCAGGCCGTCGGGCGTCGTGAGCCTTTGCTTCACCATCTGGATCATCTGGAGGTAGTCCCCGAGGCGATACTGGCGGTTCATCCGCCTCAGAATCGCGTCGGAGCCCGACTGGAGCGGCAGGTGAAGATGGGGGGCGACGACCGGACTGTTGGCGACCATGGCATCCAGGAGCACCTCGCAGACGTCTCCCGGCTCAAGCGAGCTGATCCGTAGACGCTGCAGCCCGCCGACGCGGGCCACGGCATCCACGAGATCCGCAAGCGGCTGGGGTCCAGGCCGCGCCTGCCTGCGGCGGAGGGCCGTCTCGTGGCCGTAGGCCCCGATGAAGATCCCCGTCAGCACGATCTCGCAATGGCCCAGCTCGACGAGGCGGCGGGCCTCATCCACAGCGTCGGCGATCCTCTTGGATCGCAGCGTCCGGCGGATTTTAGGGATGACGCAGAAGGTGCAAGCGGCATCGCAGCCGTCCTGAATCTTCAGCTCCGCCCGCACATGGGCCGACGCGGCGCGGGGCATGACCACGGGCAGCGGAACGATCTTTTGGCGGCAACTGCCGGGCCACCGGGTGCGTAATGACCCCTGTACGCGGTGGGCGGCGAGGCAGCGGTCCAGACGTTGGGCGAAGCGGTCAGTGAGGGTTGAGCCGCCGTCGGCCTGGTGGGCGATGACGCGGTCGGGACCGCCGGCAAGTTGGACCGCTTCCTCGGGATTCGTGGACCCCAGACAGCCGGTGACGAGGATCTCGGGCAGGTTCGCATCGCCGGCGGAGTCCGGACTATGCCGTTGAGCTTCTGGGAAGTTGGCGAAACTCCCTCCGAGGTGTTGTCGCCGACGCGACCGACGGATTGCCTGGCGGCTTTTGGCCGCAGCGGTCTCGGTTACGGCACAGGTATGGACCACCTCCAGGTCGGCCCGCTCGCCCACCCGAGCTGCCACCAGCCCCCGTTCCACCAGCAGCGACTCCAGCTCACGGGCCTCGGCATGATTGACCCGGCACCCGAGGGTGGTGATTCGATACCGCAACACCCGCATGGCTCGACCCATGCTAGGCTCAGTCTGACAACCCAGCCGTTGTCCCAAGACCCAGCCCAGCCGGTCGACGCCAGGTGGGGTTCTCAGATAGAGCCGAAGAACCGCGGGCCTGCCGAGGGCTTCTGCCGGCGGGCCCTCTGGCGTACAATCGCTCCTGATCCGGGGGCGGCGGGGCGAAGGCGCCTACTCCCACAGTAGTCTGGGGAGCCCCCTCCTACCGGCCCGGATCGCTTCAGAGTGCGGAGGACCTGCTCTCATGGCCCAACCAAAGGCAGCCTGGGGAATGGAAATCGGCGCCGGCGCCATCAAGGCGATTCGGCTCGAGCGCGACGGCGACCGCGTCAGCGTCTCTGATTTCGCGGTGGTTTCGCACAAGAAGATCCTGGCCACACCGGACGTCGATCAGGATGAGATCACCCGGCTGAGCCTTGGGCAGTTCATCAGCTCCAACGTTCTGGAGGGTGAGAACCTGGTCGTTTCGGTACCGGGCCATGCGGCGTTTGCCCGGTTCGCCAAGCTGCCGCCGGTGGAGCCGAAGAAGGTTCCCGACATCGTCAAGTTCGAGGCGGTGCAGCAGATTCCCTTCCCCATCGACCAGGTCGAGTGGGACTACGAGACGTTCGCGTCCGACGACGTCAGGGAGCTGGAGGTCGGCATCTTCGCCATCACCCGTGACCGGGTGCAGAAGCGGCTCAGCGTCCTGGCCGATCTCGAAATCGAGCCGGCAGCGCTGACCCTCAGCCCCGTGGCGGTCTACAACGCGCTGGCCTATGACCATGACCTGGCGGACCGCAAGGGGGCCGTGATCTACCTCGACATCGGGACCCATGCCACGGATGTCATCATTGCCGAGCAGGGGCGGTGCTGGATCCGGACCTTTCCATTAGGCGGCACACACTTCACCGAAGCGATCGCCAGCACGTTCAAGCTCGGCTACTCCAAGGCGGAAAAGCTCAAGCAAACAACCGCGGCAAGCAAGTACGCCAAGCAGATCATGCAGGCGATGAGGCCCGTCTTCAGCGACCTGCTACAGGATCTGCAGCGATCCATCGGCTACTACCAGACGCTCCACCGCAACACCAAGCTTTCGCTGATGGTCGGCCTCGGCTCCACATTCAGGATCCCGGGTCTGCGGAAGTTTCTGGGCCAGCAGCTCCAGATCCAGGTGCTGCGGCTGGACGAGTTCAAGAAGATTTCGGTCACCGGCCGCGAGGCCGCCTCCTTCGCCGCCGCCGCCGTCAACCTGGTCACGGCCTACGGCCTGGCGCTGCAGGGCGTGGGGCTGGCCCGGATCGATGCCAACCTGATGCCGGTGGAGGCGCTGCGGACGCAGCTGTGGCGGCGGAAGACGAAGTGGTTTGCCGCGGCGGCGGCCATCGTGGTGATGGGGTCGGTGATGAGCCTTTACCGTCCGATCAGTGACAACAGCTCGATGAATGTCGGCGGGCCGCCCAAGGTCGTCCACCAGGTCGTCCAGGCCGCGGGCAGATACATACGCCGGTTCGATGAGCTCCAAGCGAAGGGCAACGTGGGCTTTGCGGGCGAGAATCTTCGCCGCCTCGTTGATTATCGCGGTATCTGGCCACACCTGATACACGATGCAGCGGACGCCCTCGCCGCGGCCGACCCGCAGCCTGAGCTGTTGTCGAGCGACGTTCAGACGATTACGTCCATCGAGCCCAAGAAGCGCAACCTGGTGGAGCTGGAGCGACTCGAAGGCCTCTACTTCTTTGAGCCCGAGACGAAGAGCCGCCGCATTCTGGTGTCGATGGACGTACGGCTGAGCCACGAGATGCCGGGGGAGTTTCTCAATACCACCGTGGCCAAGTGGCTTCGCGACAACGCCGAGCGACCGGGGGTGCCCTATCGAATCCTCAATGAAACGATCTCCTTCCACCCCGATCAGCGCAGGACCTTCAGGGTCACCTCAACGGGCGAGGTAGAGCTGGTTGGAGGCACACGCTCCGGCTCCTGGAGCTCGCGCGGCAGCAGCCGACCGCCCGCCCGGCGGGAGCGTCCATCGGGCGGGCGTGCGCCTCCGGGTCCTCCCGCCGGCGGTGTGCAAGCCCCCGGTGGCGGGTTCGGGTTGGCGGGGGCGCAGGGCGCCGGCAGACGCCCGCGGCCGAAGCAGCAACGGCGGGCCCCCGGGCCCGGGGACGGCGGGATGATGGGGGCCAACCAGTCACTTGGAGGGGGCGGGCCGCGGCCCAGCCGACGACCCGGCCCTCCCGGCGTCGGAACCCAGTCAGGCCGGTCCACCCAGCGCAGCTCGCGCTCCGGCGGCCTCGATTCACTGGGTCCCATGCCCACGCAACCCTTGCTCTATCCGCCGGGCTCGGAGTACTACCGCGTCCCCATCACCTTTGAGGTCGAGCTGATCGACGCGCTGCTGCAACCCCCCGGGACCCAGCGCGCGGCCGACCTCGGTGAGGCGTCTGAGGGGGTCGGCTCATGAACACCGTGCTCGCCTGGGTCAGGTCCAACGTTTATTCAGTTTGCTTTGTCGGGGTCATGATTGTGGCCCCCATCGTCCTGGGGATAGTCGCGGGCCGGCTCAACGCCTCGGTCAGGTCAGAGGTCAAGGAGCGGGGGGCCACCCTGGTGCAGCTGAAGCAGTTGGAGAAGACCCCAGTCGACTTCGTCAGTGCGGTCGGCCGAAGCCAGCCGGTCAAATCGACCATTCTCGTCAACGAGCGATTTCTTGACCGCTATCAGGAGGTGGTCGGAAAAATCAGCGACGATGCCACGCGAATCCGCCAGAAGGCCGTCAACTTCAATCGCGCCGACCGCGATGTTCTTTTCCCGGGGCTCTTCCCCGAGCCGCCGGCACACCAGCTGGAGACGATTCCGCGCCGGATGTACATGGCCCTCGTTGCGGCCTACGAGCGGTTGCTTGTGGACATGAGAGCGGGGGCACCGCCTTCAGCGGAGTCGATGGGAGAAATCCTCGAGGTGGCGGAGGACCAGTTCAGGACGCAGATCCTGATCAAACCGGGGGGCCAGCGGCTCACAGACGACGACACGACCTGGCTTGAGGAGCAGCTGACCAATACCAGGCTTTCCCATTACGCCGAGGCTGCCAAGGGAATCGGCATCTACGCGACATTGGCGAGCTTCAACGTCCCGGATGAGTCGCTCATCCCGCCCCGGGCCGAAGCCCAGGGGATGGTGCAGTTGTTTCAGTGGCAGTGGAGTTTGTGGATCACGCAGGATATCGTCGGAGCCCTTTCCGGCGCCAACGAGCCTTTCGAGTCGGTCTTGGAGGCGCCGGTCAAACGTCTGGTCTCCCTCGTTGAGTTTGACGCTCTGGCGGTGGGCGGTCACTCGGCCGCCGGAGGCGGCGGAGCGGGGTTCAACGCCGGCTTCGCCCCCGGCGGCGGTGCCCGGCGTGGAGCGGGTTCCGGGAGTTCAGCCCCTGCCGGCGGCAATGCGGCGGCATCCCTTGACCCCGCCCGCGAGGTTCCGCTTGACTTTGCTTTCTCGTTCACCGGTCGAAAGACCAACCCCCTTTACGATGTCCGGCTGATCCAGCTGGTCCTCATCGCCGAGACCGCCAGGATCCCCGTGGTGCTCGATGCGCTGAGCCGGAAGAACTTCATCACCATTCTCGACGCAAAGCTGGAGGCCGTGGATGCTTTTGAGGAGGTCAGGGAGGGCTACTTCTACGGGTCGCCCGGTGTGTCGAAGCTGACGCTGGATCTCGAGACTGTCTGGCTGCGGGAGTGGACGGCGCCGTTGATGCCTCCGGACCTCAAGCTGGCGCTGGGCATTCCCGTTGTGACACAGCCGCCGAAGGGTTGATTCCCGCCCGATCAGTTAGTGGAGCAGCCGATGAAAACCAAAGGCATCACCATCTGGGAGCAGCACGCCGAGAAGATCGTTCTGAGTGTCGCGGGGGCGGTGTGCCTCGTCCTGGTCGCCCGGCAGTTCATCGGCGAGCCAAACGCGGTAACGATGCCGGGCGGTGTGACGGTCGCGCCCAACAAGATCGACGGACTGCTTGCCGAGGAGGCGGAACGGTTGCTCAGCCGCCTCGACGAGGCGGCGCCTTCCGAGATCGAGTTGCCCGATCCTGAGTCCGCCTATCAGGTCCTGGTGACAGCGCTGACCGACGGAGTCTCGCCGCAGCTGCGTCTGGGGCTGGCAGAGCTGGGGTTGGGCCCCACCGCCGAATGGATCGGGCCCAGTGGAGCAATCAAGTTTGCCGTCCCCCGCATCAGACCACCCTATCAGCTGGTCGTGAAGACCATCACGGATGCCCTTGAAGATGGTGTGATCGAGGAGCACCCCGAGCTCGAGACCCTCTTTGACGATCCGGATGAGCCCCGCGACATCAACTTCGCGACGGTCTTTGCCCGGTTCAGCCTGGCCGACCTGAGGAGCCAGTTCGCCGCCGAGGGCTCGGATGAAGAGGCGATCCCGGCGAGCTGGTATCGCGATCGCGCCGACAACATCGTGGACGTCATCATCCAGCGACAGGAGTTTCTGGACGGGGAGTGGTCCGAGCCTGTCGCGCTGACCCAGATCCCGGGGCGGCACACCTTTCGCAAGGAGCTGGCGGGCGAGATCGATGCGGGTCTGCGCGACCAGATCCTGGCGCGTCTCGGCGAGCCCGCCATCCGGCTGGACATCATCCAGCCCGAGTTCTACCCGACCAGAAACGAGGAGTGGGTCCGGCCCACGCTGGAGCAGGACCTCGATCAAGAGATAGCGGAGGCCGATGACAGGGGGGCGAGGTTGCGGCGGGAGCTCACAGAGCTCAAGAAGAGCAGGGAACGCGCGCTCAAGAAGATCGAGCATTTCGGGGGCTCATACACAAAGGACCCGCCGGAGGAGGAGGATGTGCCTCCGCCACCGCCCCCTCGCCGCGGTGGCGGACGTGGCGGTCCCCCTGGCGGCCGAGGATTTGGCGGTTTCGGGGCCGGTGGCGATGAAGCCGGCAAGAGGGACAAGTCGGGCGGTTACGGATCGGCCGGCAGCAACAAGAAGGCCATCGAGAACCTCAAGAAGAAGATCAAAAAGCTGGATGGCAAGATCGCCGCGGCCCAGCGGCGTTTGCGGGAGCTGATCGGCGACGACGGGGTTGACCCCGATGACGAGGCGCTGCTCGCCGACGCGGGGCTCGCGTTGGCGGGTGAGGAGGAGATCTGGCTGTGGGGCCACGACCTCTACGTGGAGCCGGGCAAGACCTACCGTTACGCGGCTTCGGTGAAGATCTACAACCCGTTCTTCGGAAAGAAACGCAGCCTCGTCGACGAGCAGCAGGAGATGGCAGAGTCCTTCAGCCTGGAGTCGGCCGCGAGCGAATGGTCGGAGCCGCTGCGGGTGAATCCTCCCATCCGCGTGTTCATCATTGCAGCCAAGCCCGCCGGCCAGGGCATCGCGGGCATGCCGGGATCCTGGCGGGTCACCGCGGAGGTGCACCGTTTCTACGACGGCCGGCAATGGGTGGAGACCTTCTCCGTCCACCCAGGCGACTTTGTAGGCAGCGTCAAGAACAAGCGCACGGCCGATGGAAGGGAGCCCCTGGAGATCGATTTCAGGACCGGCCTCTTCGTGTTGGACATCATCGAGGATATCGGTGGCATCGGCCGCGGCGGGCTGCTGGACAACTCGCGGAGCGCGAAGGTGCTCCTGCAGAATGTCCGCACCGGCGAGGTCCTGGAGCTTCGTGATCCGAGGATCGATGTGAATGATCCGGAACGCCGCCGGCTCAAGGACAAGGCCGAGTCCGCTGGGGCCTAGACGACCGTGCACGATTGTGCACCGTCGTCTAGAGCAGGCGAGCAGTAGAGCAGTTCAAAGAGCGGAAGGCTCTGCTCGCCTGAGGCCTACTGCGCCACTGCTCTTGGGCTCAACGACGTCCGAGCGACCGGATCTCCGCCGGAGCGTCGAAAAGGTGCAGAATCGCCCATGGTCATATAGCTCTCCGCTCAGGCGGTTTTTTTTTGAGATCCTCGGTCTCGCCGGCTCCCCTCGGACCGCCGGAATCCCCAATGCTCCCTGATACGGAGCCTGGCAGAGAGAGAGGGTCGGGACGGGCACCGGAGCCCAGTTGACAGATCCGGGCGGCGTGCTATTGTGAGGTGTTCTGGAGGTCGGGCGGCTCTCGCCCGGGGTTGTGTGTGCGCATCGAGCAGGCACGGCCGCTCATTGACAAGTCATGGTTCTTTTCGTCGCAGCCGTGTCGCTGGTGTTTTTGTCGGCGGCGCGGCCAACCGAGACGAGATCGAAACCGCTTGTGGCTCGTAACGAAACGTGTCGGCCTGCTCCGGGCTCAAGGTCATCTCACGGCATTTGCGCGGGAGGCCGCGGCCGGGGTCGGGTCGGCGTGATCAAGTTACCAAGGGCATACGGTGGATGTCTTGGCGTTGAGAGGCGATGAAGGACGTGGGAACCTGCGAAATGCCCAGGGGAGCTGGTAACCGAGCATCGATCCTGGGATCTCCGAATGGGGAAACCCGGCCCCGACTTGTCGGGGTCACCTGTGTCTGAATGCATAGGGCACAGGGGCGAACCTGGCGAACTGAAACATCTCAGTAACCAGAGGAAAAGAAAGCAAACGCGATTCCGTCAGTAGCGGCGAGCGAAAGCGGAACAGCCCAAACCGGGCTTCGGCCCGGGGTTGCGGGCACCAATATGGTTCTTCCAATTTGTTTGTGAATCGTCTGGAAAGGCGGTACCAAAGAAGGTGACAGTCCTGTAGCAGATGATGCGGAAGGCCTAGGTGTTCCAGAGTAGCACGGAGCTCGTGAAACTCCGTGTGAAACTGGGGGGTCCACCCTCCAAGGCTAAATACTACTCAACGACCGATAGTGAATCAGTAAGGCGACTGAATGATGAAAAGCACCCCGATAAGGGGAGTGAAAAGTACCTGAAACCGTGTGCCTACAAGCTGTGGGAGTCCCGATTCCATCGGGATGACCGCGTGCCTTTTGCATAATGAGCCGACGAGTTGCTCTCTGTGGCAAGGTTAAGCTGTATCCCAGCGGAGCCGAAGGGAAACCGAGTCTTAAATGGGCGTGTAGTCGCAGGGGGCAGACGCGAAACCGAGTGATCTACCCATGGGCAGGTTGAAGAGGGAGTAATGCCCCTTGGAGGACCGAACGCACCAACGTTGAAAAGTTGGGCGATGACCTGTGGGGAGGAGTGAAAGTCTAATCATACTCGGAGATATCTCGTTCTCCTCGAAATAGCTTTAGGGCTAGCCTCACGTTACACCGCGCGGGGGTAGAGCTACTGGATGGGGCTGGGGGGCCACAAGCCTACTCACTTCAACCAAACTCCGAATACCGTGCGGCCCTGTCGTGGGAGTCAGTCCACGGGAGATAATTTCCGTGGTCGAAAGGGAAACAGCCCAGACCGCCAGTTAAGGCCCCGAAACGGTCCTCAGTTTTGAAGGTAGTTGGATTGCCGTGACAGCCAGGATGTTGGCTTAGAAGCAGCCACCATTTAAAGAGTGCGTAACAGCTCACTGGTCGAGGAATCCAGCGCCGAAAATGATCGGGAATCAAGGACCGTGCCGAAACTGCGGATCCCGACTTGTCGGGATGGTAGAGGAGCGTTCCTGTCAGCTGTGAAGCGGTGCCGTAAGGCCATCGTGGAGCGGCAGGAAGTGAATATGTCGGCTTGAGTAACGATAAACGGAGTGAGAATCTCCGTCGCCGAAAGCCTAAGGTTTCCTGGGGAAGGTAAATCCGCCCAGGGTTAGTCGGGACCTAAGGCGAGGCCGAAAGGCGTAGTCGATGGACAGCAGGTCAACATTCCTGCACTCCCATGTGCGGTTGATCCGGCGTGACGGATCGTGAAGCTTGACGGGACAGTGAAGCGTCCAGGCCCTTGAGGCCGATGTCGGGTGGATCGGTTCCTAGAAAAACCGTCCGGTGACAATCATGGGACCCGTACCGCAAACTGACACAGGTAGGCTTGGCGAAAAGCCTCAGGCGCTCGAGAAAACGGTTGTGAAGGAACTAGGCAAATTCACCCCGTACGTTCGCAATAAGGGGGCCCTCCTGGAAACAGAGGGCGCAGAGAATAGGCCCTGGCGACTGTTTATCAAAAACACAGCACTGTGCTAACTCGCAAGAGGACGTATACAGTGTGACACCTGCCCGGTGCCGGTACGTTAAGGAAGCAGGTTATCCCGACTTGTCGGGAGAAGCTTGCGACCGAAGCGCCGGTAAACGGCGGCCGTAACTATGACGGTCCTAAGGTAGCGAAGTTCCTTGTCGGGTAAGTTCCGACCTGCATGAATGGTGTAACGACTGGGGCACTGTCTCCACAACCGACTCGGTGAAATAGTAGTGGCGGTGAAGATGCCGCCTACCCGCGGCAAGACGGAAAGACCCCGTGGACCTTTACTGTAGGCTTGTATTGGTCATGGGCCTGTTCTGCGTAGGATAGGTGGGAGGCGTTGAAGCCCCGATTTCGGTCGGGGTGGAGCCAACCTTGAAATACCACCCTTGGCACGTCTGTGGCCTAACCCAGATTCCCGTGAAGCCGGGCTGGGGACCGTGCATGCTGGGCAGTTTGACTGGGGCGGTCTCCTCCTAAAAGGTAACGGAGGAGCGCAAAGGTCGGCTCAGCATGGTTGGAAACCATGTGTTGAGTGTAAGAGCATAAGCCGGCTTTACTGCGAGTCTGACT
>JADFKZ010000048.1 GCA_022564665.1 Planctomycetota bacterium
TTGCTCCAGGCTTCATTCAGACCTCGCCTCGCGGCGACGCCCTTGCCCTTCGCTAGCACTTCACCTCCACCAGGTTGTGCAGGGGACTTTCACCCCCAAGCTGACGAACATGCTCGGCACACGAAGACCGGGGCTTCGCTTCGCTCAGCCCCAGCCACCCGAGCCCACCCGAGCCCAGACCCAGCCACCCGGAGCTTGCCGACAGCTGACAGCCTCTTTGTCACCGTCGTTCGATCTCGCCCGCACGCCTGCGCTCCTCCCGGGCCTGCTGCGCTTGGAGCTTTCGCCGGCGGTGCTCCTCCAACCCAGGCGGCGGCGTGAGCACCACGTCGATCTTGAGCTTCGTCAGGCTCAGCTCGCTTGACTCGAACTGCTGAAGGACGTGCGGGTAGATGTCGTCGTAGACCTCAAGCTGCAGTTCCGGCGGGACCCGGGCGTAAATGATCAACCTCTCCAGGAGGGGGATGGAGGTGTCGACCATCAGCTGGGCGAACACCACGTAAACGCTTACCTCAAGCTGCTCGATCAGGTCCGCCAGCCGCTGGGTCCCCATCTTGGTCTCGTACAAGTTGTACTTGCTGTGCCTGAAGAGGTCGGTGATCCTCTTGGCAAACGTGACGGCCTCGCGGAAGACCTCGGGGCGGTCGTTCCCGATCCCCACACGGAAGGCGTAATAGAGCGACGCGGCGACGTCGCTCGGGGCCAGGTGAGGCTGGAACTCGTACTCCTCCTCAATCGACTTCCAGACGAAGATGTCCAGCGGCATGGCGTACTTGACGTCGGGCAGCATCGCGCCCCGGCCGTAGAGGCTGTCCAGTCGGTCCAGGTACTTCTGCGCCAGCGCGTGCTCGCCGGAACGATACAACTCGCGGACCGAGGAGGTCAGAAAGTTCTTGTGGAACCCCGTGAACAGATCCGCCCCCATACCGCGTGTGTCACGGTGCTTGAAGGAGATTTTCTCCCAGTACTTGTCGATCACGTCGATCCACCGCGGGTCGGGAAGACGCGAGGGCAGATCGCTCGAGAAGGGATCGAAGCTGACCCGGCCCCAGCGGGCCAGCCCCTGCATCGCCTGGATCTGGAGGCGGTCGTTGTTGACGATCTGGAAAATGTCGTCCTCGAGCGCGCGCACGCGATCCTCGCCCCTCCTGGATCCGGTCACCGCCCAGTAGAGGGCGTGCGCCTGGCCATGCCGCCAGTCGATGGGGCCGAGGTCGCGCGTGTACTCGTACATCAGCTGCGGGTCCATGTTGTACTCGTCGATGAGGACCCGCCTTCTGACGTGGGCGATCAACGTCTCCAAGGCATCCTGGACCTCGGGGTCGGAGGCGATTGCGTCGAAAACGGCGGACTCGCTGTCGGGCGACCACTGCTGCCCGATCCCCAGAAGCTGGGCATAGGCGGACTGCCCCTTGACTCCCTGCCACTGCGCATAGACGCGGAGGAACGTGCTGTCGAGAGCAAACTTAAAACGCTGCTCGTAGGGGGACAGCTCGCTGCGGAGCCGCTCGACGAGTGCCGCCACACCCGGCGTCCGTCGCTCGGCCTCCTCCAGCGTGCCGGGAGCGTCCGCGACCTTCTTGATCCACTCGATCCTCGCCTCCAGCTCGTAGGGGGGCTCGCCGAGCAGCGAATGCCACTCCCGCGCAAGCTCCGTCTTGTAATGGAAGTGGGCGTCGTCGGCCACGCCTTCGATCTTGTGGGCGAACCAGAACGCCAGTTCGCGATGCAGCAAGAGGTCGTTGGGGTTGTATCGCAGCCCGCTGTTGCGGACGAGATCGATGCCGGCCTTCACCCACTCCCACCGCTCCTCGGGCGTATTGTGGGCAACTGAGATGTTGTAGGCCATGTTGTGGCCCTGGAACGCCCACACCGCCGGGAACCGCGGCTGGAGCTTGGTGATCATGTCGGCATCGGCCATGACCTCGTAGTAGAGACCCTTCTCCTTCATGAAGTGGACCTTGATCCACAGGTAGTCGACGATGATCCCGCGCAGCGCCCCGATCACCGTGCCCAGCGTCACGATCGGCGGCGCGCCCTCGATGGCGACATCGGTGTAGCGCATTGTGTACTTCTGCGAGAGGTCGTTGATCCTCGGCAGCAGCCCGGCGGCGGCGCCGACGCCGCCGATGACCAGGACCAGCGCGAGCATCTGGATGATCCGGTCTCGGTTCATGGTGTGTGTTGGGGAATCGCCAACGTCCCTCCGCGCATCAACCGTGACCGCTGTAGATCGCCAGTTGACGGTTTCGCATGACCAGGTAGCCGAATGTGGCGGCAATGCCCGACCAGATCACGCCGAGCCACCAGACCCCGCCGGCCACGCTCTGCCAGGGGATAAGCCGCCCCTCCACCAGGCTCTGCGTCGGCCGGTACCCGCCGAAACGACCGAGTACGTACACCAGCACCTGCGCAATCCCCCTGGTCAGGCTTTTGAATGCCCAGTACAAGACCTCTCCGAGGTTGCCCCAGTCCATGGTGGTCGGATCCGGCGGGTAATACTCCGACAGGGCGATCGCCAGGAAGGGGCTGAGCGTGCCAGCGAGGAAGATCGTGAAGGCAAACAGACATGCCACCGGAAAGCTCAACAGCGTCGCGCAGGCGATCCCCAGCATTGCCAGGAAGGCAAGCTTAACCCATGTGATCAAGACCGCCCTGAAGAAGTTGGCTTCGAAGCGGCCGACCTTGTACAAGAGCTCGAAGTCATCGGCCTCGAAGTTGAGCGCCCCGCGCCCTCTTTCCGTGGGCAGCGGCCGGTAGAGGTTGACGACCGTCACGTCCATCGTCCCGTCGTCGCGGATCGCGTTGGTCGGGATGCTCAGGCGGTGCGTTACGGTGGGGAAGTACATTCGCTGCACGGGCACATCGACGCGATCGTTGAAGACGAACGCAACGGGAAACGTCTCGTGCTCGTCGTCACGCAGGATGTGAAAGCGGTACCGCAGGGTGAGCGTCGACTGGAGGCTCTTGGCGCGGCCAAGGTTCCGGAAGGTGTAAGTCTGCTGCCCACCACGCGGCGGAACCGAGCGCTGCGCCTGCTCGTTGCTCTGGATGAGCTCCATGGCAAGCTGGTTCTTTCGAGCGCGCGGCACCTCTTCGAGCCGCGACAGATCCGGATCGCGCTCGATCATCTGCTCGACCCGGGCTCTGACCTGCTCATCCGTCATGACCCTTAGCACAGGCGCGGCCCCAATGCGGGCGGTCAGGATCTCGTCACGGACCGCGAGCCTGTCCAGAGCCCCCTCGCGGCCCGGGGCGACGTCAGACTGCGCGAGGTACTTGACATAGGTAAAGATCGAGACGCCCGCAACCAGCAGGATGATCAGGTTGACGGTGATGACGCCCAGCCACTTGCCCGCTAGGTAGTTGAACCGGCTCAGCGGCTTGGTCATCAACTGCCAGATCTGGCGGTCGCGAATCTCGAAGGCGACCGTCGAGCAGCTCAGGAAAAGCGTCATGCACGCGGCCAGTACGTAGGTGACGCCGAGGCTGCGGCTGATGAACGTCTGGATCCGGAACCGAAGGGGCGTCTCGGGGTCGAGCCAGATTGGAAGCAGCGGGAGAATGACCAGCAGCAGAAGGACGAAGACCAACGAGATCCGGCTGCGCGTCGCCTCTTTCAAGAGGGTGTTTGCGACCGCCGGTACCTGGTGTCCCGACCCGAAGAGGATCAGCGCCGCCCGCGTCAGGAGCACGAACGTGAAGGTCAGGAGCCCCATCCCCGCAAAGGCGACCAACGCAGGCTCCGCGCCCAACCACCAGCAAAGGCCCACCGGGAGCGAGGTCGCAAGCACCGTCAGGACCAGCGCCACCGTCAACTCGATCCAGACAACCAGCAACAGCCACAAGAGCGTGATGGCAGCGAGCATCCGCGTCGTTTGCGGCTCTTCGAGCATGAAGGTCGGCACCCAGCCGGGCCGTTGGTCGTCCAGAAGCAGCTCGACGAGCGGGTGCACCGCGATGATGTTTCCCTCCTGGTCGAAGATCTGATCCCGCAGCCGCAGGATCTCTCGCCCTCCGTAGGTCCGCCCCCCCACGGTCACCTTCCCCGTCTCGTGGAGCGACACCGCGTGCTCATCCTGCTGGGCGCGGTTCTGGCCGGCGAGCGCCTGGCCGAGTGCGTTTCTCTGGGCGTGAAGGTCGTAGCTGACCACAAGGAGTGGCCCGTAGGTCGCCGCGCACAGGATGAGGGCGAAAAGGCTTGCGCCAAGACGGAAGGACCGCTTCCGCTGGAGCTGATCGAGCCTGCGGTAGATGTTGATCAACACGCGCATGGCGAACTCAGCGACCCCACCGTGTCGGACAATGAGAAGACCGGGGCTTCGCTTCGCTCAGCCCCAGCCACCCATACACTTCGCTCAGCCCCAGCCACCCAAACACTTCGCTCAGCCCCAGCCACCCAAACACTTCGCTCAGCCCCAGCCACCCGGAGCTGGCTGATGGCTGAAAGCTGACAGCCTCTTTCTCCGCGGCCCTCTGCGGCCCTCGGCGGTGAATCTTTCGGTCATGAACCATGCGTCTGCTCCGTCTCATCGGCGGAGTCTGCGGCGTCACCCCCGGCCAGGAGGGTGTCGATCACCGAGGTATCGATGTCCGGCGGCGCTTGGGGCACCGGCGCGGCATCGGGCGTGTGCGCGGGCTCGGCGAGTGGCTCCTCGTGCTCCTCCTCGCCCTTCATGAGCGCTTCCAGTACCTCGTCGGCAGGTGGCCCTCCCGGCGCCGCCGCCCCCGCACCGGCCGGGCCGACGGATGCCACCTCGCGACCGATCTCATCCTCCTCGGGGCTGGTGAGCGTCTCGATGAGCTTCTCGCCGCGCGTCTCATCAGCCTTCAGGAAGCTTGCAGTTGGGCCCCCGTGGACCACGCCTGAGGTCTCGACCTGCTCGCGGCGGGCCTTCTCGACCAGCTCCATAAAGAACTGCTCGAGACGCTGGCGGGGAACCTCCACCCTGTCGATCCCCTTGCCCTCGGCCTGCTGGATGACCTGCTCGATGCGAGAGATCGTCTCCGGGGCGAGCCGCCCGACCTGGATGACCGTTCGATCGGTTTCGCGGAGCAGTTCATCGACGGTCCCCTGGGCACGGATCCTGCCCGCATAAAGCATCACCATCCGATCGCAGACGTCCTCGACGTCGGCCAGCAGGTGAGAGCTCAGCAGGATGGTCTTGCCTCGTTTGCCGAGCTCGAGGATGAGATTCTTGACCTGCCGGGTGCCGATCGGATCCAGCCCCGCGGTCGGCTCGTCAAGAATCAGCAGATCAGGATCGTTGACCAGCGCCTGGGCCAGCCCGATGCGCCGGGTCATCCCCTTGGAGAACTCCCCGATGGGACGATGGGCCACGTGTGCAAGCCCCACCATCTCCAGCAGCTCATCGGTGCGCCTCCGACGTGTGCGACGATCGAGACCAAAGAGCTTTCCGTAGTAGTCCAGTGTCTCCCGCGGGTTGAGGAACCGGTAGAGATAGGACTCCTCCGGCAGAAAGCCGATCCGCTTCTTGATGCCCACATCCGTGGGCTCCTTGCCGAAAACGGACAATCGGCCGCGCGTCGGGTGCAAGAGCCCCAGGATCATCTTGATGATCGTGCTCTTACCCGAGCCGTTGGGACCAAGAAGCCCGAAGATCTCATGCGCGTAGATGACCAGGTCGACGTCGTCGACCGCTTTGGCCTTGGTCCGCATCCAGAAGTCCTTGAAGACCTTGGTCAGGCCGACCATTTCGACGTAGGTCACTCGCGAGGTTGGTGAGACCATGCAAAGGCTCCCGGCGAATCTTTCAGCCTATCGACCGGACCCCCGCGGACGGACGGTCCCATCGCGGCCAGCCTCCAGAAGCGTCTGCGCCTGGCCCGGCTCGAATTCCCCCGCTCGCTGCACGTACCGCCGGAGACCCTTGAGGCTTTCCTTAAACACCTCCTGCTGTCGGCGATCGAGCCGGAGCCTCTGGCGGAGCTTCTGGATGTCCTCGAGACTCCGGATCCGGATGTCCAGCGACCCCAGCCGCGCCGGCACGTAGAAGATCTCGGTGTCCTCGCGACCCATGACGTACGTGTAGGCGGCGAGCCACCGCTTCTTCGTGACCAACTCGGGGTGCAGCCGATACGCCGGCAGCACGCTGCGGAAACGGCTGACCTCGTTGCCGAGGCTCGACTCGATTTGCGACTCATATGCCTTTGCGTAGTAGATGATCTCGGACAGCTCGCCCGTGATATCTTCACCGTCGAGCCGGTCATTGATCTGGTCGAGCAACTCGCCAGCGGCCTTTGGATCGGTCAGCTCCATCGCCTCCTCGTAGCTGCCGATCAACCGGGCGAGGACCCGATAGTTGCTCGCGATCCCGTTGAGCGTCCGCTCCGCCTCGGTGCGCGCCTGCGCGACGCGCTGGCGCGCCTCTTCCCGGGCGTTCTGAAAGTCTCCGAATGCCTTGACGATCGCAAGCGGCGGCTTGGCATCGGCAAGCTGCACCCCGACAAGCTCGATCCCGCTGTGTATGTTGTCGAGCATTCGCTGGCCCTTGAGCCGGATGCTGTTCCTGGTGTCCTGCGAGCGCTCCACCAGCTCTTGCAGACTCAACCCCGCGGCCACCTCAATCGCCGCCCGCTTGAGCACCAGATGTACGACGCGCTCGGCATCGGCCAGCGAGAGCCGCTTCACAAACTTGACTGGGTTGGCGATCTCGTACTCGGCCGTCAGCCTGAGGTGGGCAAGGTCACCGTCCCGCGTCAGCAGCGAGCCGTCCCGGCCCGGAATGAGAGCGGCGCTTGTCCGCGCGCCGTCGATCGCCTGCTCGAGCGTCAGGCTTGGCGGGATGGCCGGCCAGAACGCGTCCCCGAGATCGATCGATTGAGTGCGGTTGAAGATGACGAAGTCACCCGCCGGGTAGGGCAGCAGGTTCCAAATCCTGCCTTCGGCGAGGGCCTCCTCTCCGTCGACCGTAACGACCGCCCCGAAGCGGAGCATCACACCGCTCTGGCCCTGTTTGACGATCTTGACGCCGGAGATCAGGAACATCGCCACGAGCACGACAATGACAGCCTGCAGGACACGGAAGCTCAGCCGCAGGGCGTCGGCGAGCGACTGGTTGGCGGGATCCATCGCCTCCCGCAGGGCGGCTTGGGACCCGATCTCGGTATCGACCTCGAACTCCGCCGACGCGGCGCGCCGCGGCTGCTCTTCCACCTCCATCGGTGTCTGCTCGATGGGCACGTCGCTGTCGGATGCCTGGTTCGATTGATCGGGATCGATCTCGGCCATGCCGTCAATCCTTCCCTGCGGTGACCGCCGGCAGCGTGTCGTCCGCGGCAGGACCCCGCGGCTGATCAGGGTCGCTGTCCACCGCGTAGCGCTGCTGGGGCTGGGGGATTCCGGTCGTGGCGGGCAGCATGGAAACGTTCATCAGGTGCCAGGGCGCGGTGTCGTCGGTCAGGAAGATCGTGACCTCCTGTTTCAGGCTGTCTTCCAGTGTGTCAAGCCACACAAAGAAGATCGCCAGCTCCTCATCCTCGGCCATCTCCTGGAGGTACCCCGCCGCCAGTTCGTTGGACTTGAACTTGATCTCCTCCGCCCGCGCCTCGGCGAAGGCCCGGAGCTTGTCGGCGACCGTGTTGGCCCGGGACTGTATGGCGACCGCCTCCGCCTGACCTTTGGCCCGCTCCGTCTCCGCGAGCTTCTGGCGGACGGCCTGCATCCGGGCGAGCACCGCAGTGGTGACCTTCGGTGGAAGCAGAACCTGGCTGAGGCCGACGCTGACCGGCTCGATACCGAGCGAACCGAGCACCGACAGCCGATCGAGGATCGCTGTCTCGGCATCGGCAAGCCGGCTCTGGGGCCCGATCAGGTCGTCAAAGGCGTAGTGGCTCAGGCTCGCGCTGAGCGCATCGGTGAGGGCGTCGCGAACATGCTCCTGCACTTCCAGATCGGTGCCGCTCTTGGAGAACATCAACGCGTTGTCCTCATCGACGCTCCACAGAAGGAAGGCCCGAACAGCCACCGACTGCTCGTCGGCCGTCCCCACCTCCACCAGGGGCGTCTCGGCCAACCGCAGCCGCTTGTCATACTTGGTCACGTGGTCGGCGAAGAAGGGGAGCCGGAAGTGCAGCCCCGGCTTCGTGACCACGCTCTGCTTGCTGGTGGGGGCGTAGCTGGTCTTCACCGCGACCTCGTAGAATTGCACGGTGTAGGTCGTGCTGAAGAGAACCAGGATGACCAGCAACAATCCCCCGACGAATATGGCAAGGCCTTTGCTCATTACTGGGACTCTCCTTGAGGAGGAATGCTGAACATCGACGGCGCCTGCTGAACCTCGATATCCAGGTTCAGTCGCTCGGGGTCGATACCGACAAGGATGAATTTCCTGCGGGTGCCCAGCGTCCGGCCAAGCACCTTCATGATCTCGCGCTGGCGATAGAGCCTCGGGGCGGCGCGGGAGGCGACGATCTGGCCCTGGAACTGCTTGGCCTGGGCACGCGACTCCATAAGCGTAACCCACCGCTGCGACTCCGCGGCCGTGATCAGCTGGGCGAGCTGGCCGCCGGCATCGGCGAGCATCCGCTCGACCAAGAGCCGCTGGTTGATCGCCTCCCGGGCCTCGTGGCCCAGCTCGCTCCGCAGTGCCCGCCACCGATCGAGCGCGGCGAGGATCTCGTCCGCCGACTCCGCGTTGCCGACAAAGAGGACCAAACCGCCCAGCATGTCCCCTTCAGCCTCGGCCACCATCTGGCGGCGTTGCTGAATGGCCATTGCGAAGTCTTCGTAGTTCGTAGCGACCTCGCCGGAGGGCCGCAGGAGCGGAAAGTTCAGGGCCACCACCTCGATCCCCGTCGAGTGCCTGCGATAGGCTTCCTGAATCCTCTCCCGAAGCGTGTCGATCACCTCCGCCCGCCGGTCGGCGACGATGTCCTCCATCGAAAGCCGCGACAATTCCTGAGTGATCTCCCGCAGGGCGAGCACCCGCAGCGCGCCCTCACGCATGCTCCGTCGCTGCCGCCGCCGCGGCGCGTCGGAACCGAAGTTCAAATAATCCAGCAGGCCGTCGGGATTGATGCGGTACAGGAGGGTGATCTCCGCGTCGACGAGCGCAAAAAGGTCGCCCGCCGACGGGCTGCCGTCGACATTCTCCCCCGAGACGCTGGTCGCAGGCGTCATCTCTGCCCCGGAGCTGCCGACGAGAAAGGGATCCAGCGCGGTGTCGGTGTCGATATCCCTCGACCACAACTGCACGTCGGGGTGTTCAAGCCGCTGCGCCGTCAGCGGCAGCTTGCGAATGCGGCTGACGTCGTAGACGGCCGCCGTCTGGAGGGGCCACGGCAGCTTCCACATGATGCCCACCTCGTGGACCTGCTCGCCCGGCTCGCCCACGATCGCGCCGCCGGCGAGCTTGACCGCCTGCTGGTGCGGCTCGACGACGACCATCATGTTCAGCCCGATCATGACGACGACCCCGAACCCCAGGAGCCAGCCGAAGCTTCGCAGCATCAACTGGTAGCCCCATGAGCTGGTGACGTCGAAGCCGAACTGGTAGTTGACCGCCTCACTCAGCGTCTGAACGACCGACTCCGGGACGGCCAGGAGGCTCAGAACCCGCGAGTCGTAGGCGGGCCGGGGAACCTCGCCGGCGACCCTCGGCCGGTAGAGGTTCAAGAGGAAGTTGAAGAGGATCTCCCCGGCCAGGATGATCATGAAGACGGGGATGGCGTAGGCGACGACAAGGATGGGCTCATCCTTGTCGAAGAATCGGCAGATGATGCCCACGGAGGCCGCGACCATCACCAGGGTGTTGCCGACCATGTAACCGGCGCCCCCGCGGAGGTTCTGCCAGGCGGTCTGTTTCGCCATGCCCGCCACGAAGCGGGACACGATGAAGGAGACGGCGGCAAAGGAGAGGCACGTGGCGACCGCCCATCCGAGCCGAGGCGTGCGCAGGAACACGGTGCCGGCGCCGCTGGGGTCATCGAGCCTGTTGAGATAGGCCAGCATCCACCATGCCGCCAGCGCAAGGTAGGTGGCAACAAGGAGGCTCACCGCGGGCATCAGCCACTTGTGCATCAGACGCAGCCGGCGGGCCGAGGGCCCCAGCTCCTCCCGACCCGATTGAAAGACCGAGCCCGTGCCCGCCCTCGCGGCCATGAGCTCGTCGGCCTCGAGGGAGTCCAGCCGCTCCTGTCTGTGCTGGTTGAGGACCGCGATCAAGCTCAGCCAAAGCAACAGCCCCCCGAAGAAGTAGGTCGCGGCGAACCGGAAGACGGTGTCCCCGCTGAGCTGCCCAAAGACGAGCAGGACCAGCGCCATCGCGCCCTGGAGAAGGAAGCCGAACCCAGCCACTCCCGTGGCCTTACGATACGCGTGATGGTCGACTCTCATGCTCAGCTCTGTGGGGCGGTGCCCCACCGCCCTGCCCGCGATCAAAGGAGATGACCCGCCGGGGAGGCTCGCCGCGCGCGGGCAGACCGCAGCGAACTCCAACCTGTTGAACTACGTAAGATAGCCCGACCTTGGTTCGGGTGTTGGGGTCAAATTTAGGGGGTTGGGCTCGAGAGATCTAGGAAGTTCCGGAGGTTTCGGGGGTTCCCGGTGGATCCGGGGGTCCGGAGGTCCGGGAGATCGTGGGTTTGGGGCTTGGGAGTTCGGGGCGGCGGCCCGAGAGGCTCCCGACAACCATGTTCGGGCAGACCGTCGCAATCATCCGCAACACGTTCTTTGAGAGCATCCGCCAGCCGATCATGCTGGTGGTCCTGGTCATTGCCACGATCGCCCTGGTCTTCAGCAACCTCCTGGCGGGCTTCACCATGGAGGACGATCAGCGGATGATGGTCGACCTGGGGCTCTCGACGGTCTTCATCTGCGGTGCGCTCCTGGCGGCGTTCATCTCCACCAACGTGCTGAACCTGGAGATCGAGAACCGCACCGTCCTGACCGTGATCTCCAAGCCGGTCAGCCGGCCGATCTTCGTGCTGGGCAAGTACCTGGGCGCGGCCGGAGCGCTGGTGCTCGCGACCACCTACATGAGCTTCGTCTTTCTCCTGGTCGAGCTTCACGGGGTCCTCCAGACCGTCCGCGACCCGATCCACTGGCCGGTCATCCTCTTCGGGTCGGCGGTGTTGCTGGCGGGTGTCGTTGCTGCGGGGTGGTGCAACTACTTCTATGGCAGGGTGTTTGCGAGCACGGTGCTCGCCATCACCACGCCCCTGGTCGCCCTGGCCTACTTCATGAGCCTTCTTTTTGACCCCGATTTTCTTCTGCGGCCCGGGGGCGAGGCGTTCAGCGTGGCGTTCAAGGGCCAGCTTTGGCTGGCGCTCACCGCGATTATCATGGCCGTTTTGGTCCTGACCTCGATCGCGATCGCGGCCTCGACCCGGCTCGGGCAGGTCATGACGCTGTGCGTGACGCTCGGCGTGTTTTTGCTGGGAATGCTCTCGGACTGGATCTTCGGGCGGAAGATCCAGCGCATCGAGAGCCTCTGGCTTCAGCGGGCCAGCGCCAAGGGCCTCACCGAGACCATCCAGCAGACCCGCATCATCGAGCTGGTCACCGGTGAGATCCCGCCCCCCACCATCGTGGACATTGAAGTCCCCACGGCGGGGGTAGAGCTGACTCAGATGGCCCACGGCCTCGGCGAGCGGCTGGAGCACGCCGCCTATTGGGTGGCCTACGCGATCGTGCCCAACTTTCAGGTCTTCTGGCTCTCCGACACCATCAACCAGGACCATGTCATCCCCACCGACTACATGATGGTGATGCTCGTCTACGGCCCGGTTCAGATCCTGGTGGCGTTGGGGCTGGCGACCATCCTCTTCCAGCGTCGCGAGGTGGGGTAAGAGGCTGTCGGCTGTCGGCAATCTCTGGGTGGCTGGGGCTCAGCGAAGCGAAGCCCCGGTCTTCTGCCTGGCGACTATGATCGGAAATCCGTGGCCCAGCACAAGCTCATGCGAATCCGGGGGGCGGGCGAGCACAACCTCAAGTCGCTGAACGTCGACATCCCGCGGGAGAAGCTGGTCGTCATCACCGGCGTCTCCGGCTCGGGCAAGAGCTCGCTCGCCTTCGACACGATCTACGCCGAGGGCCAGCGCAAGTACATGGAATCGCTCAGCGCCTACGCGCGGCAGTTCCTCGACCAGTTGCAGAAACCGGACGTGGAATCGATCGAGGGGCTTCCTCCCACGATCGCCATCGAGCAGCGCTCCGGCGGGCACAACCCGCGATCGACGGTGGCCACGATCACCGAGATCTACGACTACCTGCGTCTGCTCTTTGCCCGCTGCGGGACCCCCACCTGCTGGGCGGTCGTGGGCGGCTCGGCGGCGCGGCCACGGCACTGCGGCCTGCCCATTTCAGCAAGCAACCCCACCCAGATCGTCGACGCCATCATGGACCTGGGCGGGTCGACAAACGGCCCCGCGCGGCTGCTGGTGTGCTCGCCTGTCATCCGCGGCAAGAAGGGCTTCCACGCCGAGATCATCGAGGGGCTGCAGAAGCACGGCTTCGTCCGTGCCCGCGTCGACGGCCAGATCATCGACATCCGCGAGGCCCTCAAGGCGGGCGGCGACAACCCGCTGGGGCTGGGGCGTTACGAGCAGCACACGATCGAGGCCGTGGTCGATCGGGTCGTTCTCAAGCCCGGCATCCGCCAGCGTCTGGCGGATTCGGTCGAGGTCGCGCTGAAGCTCAGCGAGGGGCTGCTGGTGGCGCTGCTCGAGGAGAACGGGCAGTGGAGGGAGCATCGGTTCAGCGAGAAGCTTGCGTGCAGCGAGCACCCGGAGTGCTCGCTGGACGAGCTGGCCCCGCGGACGTTCTCCTTCAACTCCCCCTACGGGGCGTGCCCCGAGTGCGACGGGCTGGGCGTGATCAGCGAGTATGACGAAAACCTTGTCGTTCCCGACCCCGGCGCAGGGGTGGGTGCCGGAGCGATCGCGCCATGGAGCAAGAACGGGCGGCGGATGAACATTCGCTACAGCCGCATGCTGCGCCGCTTCTGCACAGACGCCGGCACCACGCGCACCACCCCGTTCCAGAAGCTGCCGCAAGCCATCAAGCGGATCCTGATGCACGGGACGACCGAAGCCGACGAGGCGCGGCTGGGCTTCAGCTTCGAGGGGGTGCTGCCCAACCTCAGGAGGCGTTACGAGAATACCGACAGCGACTTCATCAAGGAGCGGCTGCGGGCGTACATGAGCGACGCCTCCTGCCCCCGCTGCCGTGGAAGAAGACTGCGGCGGGAGTCGCTCTTCGTCCAGTTGGCCGGCAAGGGATCGCGGGTCAACATCGCCCAAGTCACGGCGATGACCATTGAGCAGGCGATCGATTTTTTCGGCGCCACCGAGCTTTCGCAGGAGAAGCGGACAATCGCCGAGCCCGTCCTGCGGGAGATCAACGCCCGGCTGGGGTTTCTCGTCTCCGTCGGCCTGAACTACCTGACGCTCGATCGGACCGCCCGGACGCTCTCTGCGGGCGAGGCCCAGCGGATCCGCCTGGCGACCCAGATCGGGTCGGGCCTGGTGGGTGTCTGCTACGTCCTGGACGAGCCGACGATCGGGCTACACCAGCGCGACAACGAACGGCTCATCGACACGCTGAAGCACCTCAGGTCGCTCGGCAACACGGTCCTGGTCGTCGAGCACGACTCCGGGATGATCCGCGCCGCCGACCACTTGATCGACATCGGTCCCGGCCCCGGGCGTCACGGCGGCACCGTCACCGCCCAGGGCACGATCGACGACATCATTGACTGCGAGGACTCGCTCACCGGCGCCTATCTTTGCGGCAAGCTCTCAATTGCCCTGCCGCAGCGGCGCCGCCGGCTCAGCCGGACCGATGCCATCGTGATCAAGGCGGCCCGCCAGAACAACCTCAAGTCGATCGATGTCGAGTTTCCGCTGGGAGGGATGATCTGTGTGACGGGCGTCTCCGGCTCCGGCAAATCCACCCTGGTCAACGAGATCCTTTATAAGGCCGCCCACAAGTCGCTCTACGGCGGGCGGATCACACCCGGCGCCCATCGCAGGATCAACGGTCTGGGAAAGATCGACCGTGTCATCCAGGTCGACCAGTCACCCATCGGTCGCACACCGCGGTCCAACCCCGCCACCTACACCGGCATCTTCGATGTCATCCGCAAGCTCTTCGCCGAGACCAGGGAGTCGAGGATCCGCGGGTACAAGCCGGGCCGGTTCAGCTTCAACGTCAAGGGCGGCCGCTGCGAGGCGTGCCAGGGCCAGGGGCTCAAGAAGATCGAGATGCACTTCCTCCCGGACGTCTTCGTGACCTGCGAGGCGTGCAGGGGCGAGCGGTACAACCGCGAGACGCTGGAGGTCACCTACCGGCACAAGACGATCGCCGACGTCCTGCTGATGCCGGTGGAGGACGCCACCGGCTTCTTCGAGGCCCACCCGCGGGTGCTCAGGATGCTGACCTGTCTGCGCGACGTGGGGCTGGGCTACCTGGAGCTGGGCCAGCCTTCAACGACCCTTTCCGGGGGCGAGGCGCAGCGGATCAAGCTGGCCAGCGAGCTGGGGCTCGGCTCGACGGGACGGACGCTCTACATCCTCGACGAGCCCACGACCGGTCTGCACTTCGCTGACATAAAGAAGCTCTTGAGCGTCCTGAACCGTCTGGCGGACGCGGGCAACACCCTGGTGGTGATCGAGCACAACCTCGACGTGATCAAGTGCGCCGACTGGATCATCGACCTGGGACCGGAAGGCGGCGATCGCGGCGGCAGGGTAATCGCAGTCGGTCCCCCGGAGAAAATCGCCAGGTCCAGGTCCAGCCACACCGGCCGATATCTCAAACCGACGCTCGCCAGGCGTACGGCCAGGGCGGTCGCGGGGAGAGCAGGGGTCGCGGGGGTCGCCGGGGTCGCGGCGGTCTCGTGACCGGATGATCGTCAAGCTCATCATCCTCGTGGCCGTCATCGACGCCCTGGTGACGGTCGTCGTGCTCTGGGCGGTGGTTCGGTTCGGCTGGAAGCCATTTGCCCAGCGCTTTCCCCCGCGGCCGGCGGACCCTGATGCGGTCGAGCGACGTTTTCAGAGCTTCCGCCTGGGTTTCCTGAGCTTCGCCTTCTGTATCCACGTCGCCGCAGACCAGGGGCACCTGCACCTTCAGCCGGCGGCGCTGCTGCGTTTCTTCGGCGCGGAGACGGCGAGCATTCCCTGGGCGTCGATCGAGATCCAAAAACGCAGCCGCACCGGCAAGTCGATCACCACAAAGATCAACCAGCGCACGCTCCTCGGCCCCGCATGGTGCCTGGGCCTCGCCGAGCCGACGGCGAGCGAAACCACCGGACGTCCACCCGCGACCGCCGCGGATGACGCGACCGCCGGCGCGGCGGCGGCGCCACCAACCTTTGGTGGACGGCAGTCCGACGGCGATAATCATGAATAATCCGGGCTCCAGGTTCTCGCCCCGGCACGGGTCCGGCCGGCGGGGAGATGGGCAAGCTTGCCGGGCTGAAACCCCCGCTCATGATCCAATGGGTCTGGATGAGCCCAGACGAGCTTGCAGAGGTCCATTCTCATCATAGTTTTGATCCCATCGGCCGGTCCTGTCGCCCGCCGCCCTGGTTTCGTTCTCGGAGAAATAGGAAAAAATGAAAACAAGACCACACAACGGTTGTACGTGCATCGGTATCGCCGCAGCGTTGCTTCTGGCGCCGGCCGCCATCGGTCAGGGCGTGGGCCAGGTGTCCACCACGTACGACGACCTAAAGGTCCGCATTCAGGTCGACCAGGTCGAGGCCGACTCCCCCATCGCGTTCCTGCAATTACCCGAGGGGATCGACCCCGCAATGCTCCCCAAGGTCGTCGACGCCATCTCGGCGGGAGCGACGGTGGCGCACATCGCCTCAGCTGACGCGAACGGCTTCTTCAAGGCGACTTTCCGGATGGCCATCATCGGTCCGGGACTCGACTTCGCCGCCTATGTCGCGGAATCCAACGGCATCAACTTCCTCGGGGTCGTGACACCCAACCCCCAAGAGGACTTCCAGGCCCCGCCGGTTCCCCCCCTGGGTCCGGAGACGATCCAGGTCGTGGCCCTTCCGGGCGGCGGCGCTGACGTGATCCTGCTCAACGGTCCGGGCGCCGAGGACGACGTGGTGCTTGCAGGTGGCAGCTTCCCGCTCATTGTCGCGTTGAAGAACGCCGTGCCCGGGTCCGATCCGGTCATCGGCGTCTACGGGCGGATCACCCAGGGCGGCAACGGCATGCAGATCGGCGCCGGCGATTCGGACTTCAAGGCCTACGTCGCGCACTGGGGCTCGGTGCCCATGCGATTCTCGGTCGTGGGGATGACGCCCGACGCCACCATCCAGCAGTTCGGCGTCCTCAACGTCATGAACAACGGCACGGTCCACGGCGGCGTAGAAGACGCCCGATTCGAGAACCTCACGATCGAGGCGAAGTACAACAGCTGCGTCGGCGGGCCCAAGGGCCACGTGTTCGGTCTGCTGCGGTTCTACAACTGCACGTTCCGTCCTTCGGACGCCAACCTCGCGTCCGGCGCACACTACGGCTTCGGCTACAAGTGGGGCGTGCGGATCCGCGCCCTGGGCCGCTACGACTTCCGCAACTGCTCCTTCTGGCCGGTCCTGGAGCACGCCATCTACGTCGACAGCCCCCAGGGGGACTCCTACTTCGTAGGCATCGACCACAACGGCTCGACCCGCACGGCGATCCAGATCGTCAACCGGGCGTTCGACACGGTCAACACGGGCCCCTTCGAGCTCGGGACCCAGGTCCCCCAGCCGCCCGGGCACGGTCGTCTGCTCATCGAGGACGTCACCATCCGCCAGCTCACCGGTGACGGCGGCTCCGGGATAACAGTGGCCGGCTTCCTGGGCGACGTCTGGATCCGCAACATCACCGCGGTTGACAATGGACCCTTCCAGGGCGTGGTCGTCGTGTACACCGAGGCCTCGGAGCATCACGGCGCGTACTTCTACACCGGGCTCGATGGCGGCCTCTACTCGACCAGGAGCGTGACCATCGAGAACATCAACATCGACCTTCCGATGGCCGACCGCTCGCACGTGGCGATCTCCGGCGTCGAGTTCGTTCGTATCCGGGACTTCTCGATCGCGGGGAGCCGGACCGCTATCACGCTGGACTCGTCGTACGGGGCGCCACAGCTGAACAACAGGCTGTGCGTGATCGACGGCGTGGTGACGAGGTCGAGCGAGCACATCACCAACGGCCGGGTGGACTTCTTCGTCTCGCGTCCGCTGAGCGGGTACTCGGGTTGGCTCTCGGCCTTGAGACTCAAGATCGGCACCAACCCCCATCTGACAAACGCTCAGATGGATGCAATGTGGCCCGACCTCTGACGCTGAAGTTGATCACAAGAAGGGCGGCTCCCTCGAGCCGCCCTTCTTTCTTTTTTGGTGCGCACACGCGGAGCTCGACAGGCTTCGCGGCCTAGCCGATTCAATCGACCGCTACGCTTTGACGCGATCTGCGCTAGACAGCGGTGAGGGCGGGTTCGGTGAGCTCGCCACGAAGGACGGTGATCGCCTGGCCGCCGAGGTAGGTGCGGTCGCCGACGACCCGTACCTTTATAACACCACCACGGCGCGACGCCTGGAAGGCAAGGAACTCGCTCTTGCCCAGGAGCTTCTGCCAGTAGGGGCCCAGGTAGCAGTGGGACGAGCCGGTCGCCGGATCCTCGTCGATCCCGAACGCGGAGGCGAAGTACCGGGAGACGAAGTCGAACCTGGAGTCGTCGCTGCGGCTGGTGACGATGACCCCGGAGCCCAGCCGGCGCAACTTCTCGAAGTCCGGCTGCACGGCGCGAAGGGCTTTCTCGGATTCGACTTCCACGACGTAGTTTAGATTGCGATGGCTCACGGCGACCGGCTCGAGGCCGAGGCTCTCCAGAAGCTCCGGGGGTGCCCGCTGCGGTTCCGGCGCCAGCGTCGGGAAATCCAGCTCGATCCACTCGCCGGATCGGCGAGCCGTCAGCACTCCGCTTCTGGTGTGAAACCGCGCTTCTTCGTCGCCGGCAAGGTGTCCCAGCTCCCACAGGACGTGCGCGCTGGCCAGGGTCGCGTGACCGCAGAGGTCCACCTCGGTCACCGGCGTAAACCATCGCAGGTCATACCCGTCGTCGCGCCTGACGAGGAACGACGTCTCCGAGAGGTTCATCTCCGAAGCCACGTCCTGCATCCATGATTCGGCCCGCGCCTCGCCCAGCAGGCACACTGCGGCGGGGTTGCCGCCAAACATTTCGCCGGTAAACGCGTCAACCTGATAGATCGGAATGGACACGAGTTACACCTCCGTTGACATGGCCCGCGCGGCGCCGCATGAACCGGACTTCCTGATCGCCAGTAGCAATCCCGACGAATCCTAGGGCTGGTTTGAGCGCTCCGTAGCGGCCTCCGGCCGCACACTCGCTTTTTGGGCTCCGCGGCCTATCGAAGAGGCCGCTACGCTTTGACGCAAACTGCTATAGGCTCTCGGACAACCCAGTCGTTGCGCAGACATGGCCGTTTCCGCAACCCGAATGCGGGCGCCTGCGCAAACCGCGGTGCCTGAGGATCTTCAAGTCGCCCGACGGATCTTGGGCGAATTCCGTATCATGCTCCTTGATCAACACCTCGCTAGGGAGGGAACGCTCAGTGGCAAAGTTCAAGCTTCTTGCCTCTTTGGTTCTTGCCGTCCTGGGTCTCATCATCGTGCTTCAGAATACGAACTCCGTGGAGACCAGGCTCCTGTTCATCACGGTGACGATGCCCCAGGCAATCCTGCTCTTCACGACAACGATGGTCGGTTTCGCGTTGGGCGTGTTGGTTGCGCTGATCCTGTCAGGCAGGCAGCAAAAGGCAGCTGGCTGAGGCCACAGACGGGTCTCTGGGCGAACAGGTGGGCATCTGAGGCAACAGATGGGTTTCGGGCGTCAGTATCATGCAGTGATGCGCCCTGACGTCACCCAGATCCTGCAGGCGGTGGAGCGCGGTGATGAACGGGCCGCCGAGCAACTCCTGCCGATCGTCTACGACGAGCTTCGCGCCCTGGCGGAACGCCGGATGGCCCGGGAGTCGCCGGGCCAGACGCTCCAGGCGACGGCACTGGTTCACGAGGCGTACCTGAGATTGCTCGGTGACGACGAGGCCGGGCGCCAGTGGGACAACAAGGGCCACTTCTTCGCGGCCGCAGCCGAGGCGATGCGGCGCATCCTCATCGACCGTGCCCGCGCCAAGGGAGCAGGCAAGCGCGGCGGAGGGCGGGCCAGGGTCTCGCTGTCGCCGGACCAGATCACCCTCGACGCGGTGCCGCAGGAGATACTCGACCTGGACGAGGCCCTCGGGCGCCTGGCCGAAGAGGACCCGTCCAAGGCCGACCTGGTCAAGCTCCGCTTCTTCGCCGGGCTGAGCCTGCCGCAGGCGGCCGCGGTGCTGGGCATCTCGTCCACGACCGCCGACCGCCACTGGGCCTACGCCCGCGCCTGGCTCTACAACGAGCTGCGG
>JADFKZ010000049.1 GCA_022564665.1 Planctomycetota bacterium
ACGGGCCAGCCCCAGCCGCCACAGATCAGCGTAATGGATGGCCACGAGACGCTGGACCTGGCTGGGGTAAGAACGTGGGGTGGGGGGCGCCATCCCGAGCCGCTGGGCCAGCAGCACCCACCGCCAATACTCAAACGGCGAGTCCGGGTCGGGCCGATCAGGCCGGCGGCCGACCTCAAGCCGTCTGCTTATATAGTCCGGCACTTGCTGCGCGGTGTGCGTAGCGCTCGTACTTGGCAGCCCTCCGTACTGTGGAGGTGGATCGTGCCACGACGGGTTGATCCTGCATCGGGCAATCTTCAGCGGGCCATGGCCGTCGGCGGGGAGCCGTGCCAGGAGATAGGGCGCCCCCGACCCGGGCCGGGAGGTGTCGTCCGCCGGATCGATCGACCTGACCACAAGCCCTCTGGGGTCGTCCGCCCAGCCGCCCGGGCCGCGGGCAGCAGTCTCCACCCACGCCACGAGCCCCTCAACCCGGCGGCCGCCGGAGAGCGTGAGCGTGATGGTCCGCGGCCAATGATCGCCCGGGCGGGCGGCGGCAAGGGGGACCATGAGCACCCCTCCCCGTATGGCGATCGGCTCTGCGATCCGGGACCTGATCCGGCTGACGTCCCCCTCGGCCGCCCGTGGCGTGACAACCACGCCCACCGCCAAAATCACCAGAGGGCCCACTCGCATCGAGCTCATTGGCCGGCAACCCCCCACCGCCCCCACCGCCCCCGCCGCTCCTGCACGAGCCGACACGCCTCATTGATCGCCTGCTGGAGGTCCTCGTTGACGATTCTGGCGTCGTAGACACCGCTGTCGGTCGCACGCGCGATCTCGCCAGTCGCCTCGGCAAAACGCCGCTGGATGCTGGCCTCGTCTTCGCGGCCGCGGTCGCGGAGCCTCCTGAGCAGCTCCTGGTCGCTGGGCGGCAGGATAAAGATCATGAACGCATCGGGCATTGCCTGTTTGACCTTCACCGCTCCCTGAACATCGATGTCCAGGATAACCAGACGCCCCTCCGCCAGATGCCGCAGCACCGGCTCCTGAGGCGTACCGTAATAGTGGTCACCGTAGACACGGGCGTGCTCCAGAAAGACGCCGCGGGCCGCGATCTCGGCGAATTCCTCGCGGCTGAGAAACCGGTATTCCCGGCCATCAACCTCACCGACTGAGGGCGGTCGTGTGGTTGCCGAAACGCTGAACACCCCGTCGAGCCGTTTGCCCAGGGCGTTGACAATCGTCGTCTTGCCCGTGCCCGAGGGGCCGGAGACCACCAGCAGAAGTCCGGGAGTTTTTTTGGAGACGTCGGTCATTGCCCAAGTGAATGAGTGCGACCGCGACACTTGGCGGGCGCCGATCACGACCAGGGAACACCACCCCCTTGCCATTGAAGGCACTCGGAGGGGCTGATAGAATCGAGACGCTGGTGGGACTGGGGCATCCGGCGGGGCACGACCCCCAAGAGCGGGCTTCCGGCCGCCGGTGACCCGCCGAGCCAACGAGGGTTGCTTGAAGGCGGCTTCATGGGACGCAGCATTGTAACGATCGACGATCTCACCAATGACGAGATTGAGAATGTCTTCGCGCTGGCGGACGAGTTCCTGCAGCGTCTGGCTGTGGATGGAAAGCCGGAACGCCTGAGAGGCCGAATCCAGCTCGCGGAACAGTGCGTCCTCGCGACGCTTTTTTTTGAGCCCAGCACGCGGACGCGATTCTCCTTCGAATCCGCGATGCTCAGGTTGGGAGGTCATATTCTGTCCTCGGCCGACCCCGCCTCCAGCTCGGCGGCCAAGGGCGAAAGCATCGCGGACATGATCCGCGTCGTCCAGAATTACGCGGACCTCATCGTCATTCGACATCCCCTTGAGGGCGCCGCTCGCGTCGCCGCCGAGTTCGCCGACATTCCGGTGATCAACGGAGGCGACGGAAGGCATGAGCATCCCACCCAGACGCTGTGCGATCTGTATACGCTGCGACGAGAGAAAAAGAAGCTGAAGAACCTCAACGTGCAGCTCCGCGGCGACCTGAAACGCGGCCGGACCGTCCACTCTCTGGTCTATGCGCTGGCCCGATTCGGCGCCAACATCATCACCTCCTCCGCCCCCGGACTCGAGCTTCCCGCCTATGTCGTTCGTCGCCTTCAACGAGACTACGACTGCGGCCCCATCGACGTCGAAGGCCTGCCGGACGATGTCGACGGCGTGTATGTGACCCGGCGGAGGGCGGTCCAGGCCACCTTGCCAAACCTGCCCCCGGACTTTCTCATCGACGTGTCGAGCAAGGGATTCTCGAGCAAGGACTTTCGGAAGATCGACATCTTCTACGTGACGCGTTTGCAGTCAGAGCGTCCCGACGAGGAAGGCCAGAAGGCGGACTATCCGGTGGTGAGCGCTCGTTTTCTCAAGGACCGCAGATACCGGGATAGCAGCGTCCTTCATCCACTTCCGCGGCTCGATGAGCTGGCGTACGACGTCGATCAAGACGACCGCGCCTTGTACTTCAAGCAGGCCTCGTATGGTGTTCCCGTGCGAATGGCGCTCCTCGCCGCGCTGTTGGGACTGCAAGAGGGCGTCCTGGCGAAATCGAAGCCGGCGGGGCACTACCCCCTGTACACCCGTCGCGGCGGCATCGCCTGCCTGAACCCGTTCTGCGTAACGAGAAATGAACCCGAGCAGAACTACCTGGCGTCGAAGTTCTGGATTCTGGAAGGCGACGCTCTCACGTTGCGGTGCCTCTACTGCGACCACGAAACGACGCCACAGTGCGTCGGACGAATCTCAACGAAGCGGTATGACACCGACCTATCACGCTGGACGCGGATCCCCCTCGAAGATCTCATCATGTTTGCAGATCGCAACGCAGCCCACGCGGCCGGCTTTCAGTTGTACAAGAGCAGGTCCAGAGAACACGACCCCTTACCCGCCCGAACCGCCCGCGGCGTTGCGGGCTCCGGCCCGCCCAATGCCGCCCCCTGAAATCGTGTGCGGCAGAATAAAGGATCTCGACGTTATCGGTCCGTCGGATCGCCCGGCGTTTTTTGCGGCAGCGATGCGGGTCCTGCGGTCCGTCAGGCAATAGAATCTGACGGGGCCAGACGGCGAGGCAATCTGCCAAAGTGAGGGCGGAGAAGGCGGTTCAAGGAGCGGTGGGAGTCAAGGCGGTCCACACGACGACTCAGCGGCCCCAACCCGCCGCCGAAGGGCGAACGCGGGCCACGCTGCAGCTGGAGGACGGGACGACCTTCGAAGGCGACTCCTTCGGCGCCGAGCGGTCGGTGGCGGGTGAGGTCGTCTTCAACACCAGCATGGTCGGCTACCCGCAGACCATAACCGACCCGTCCTATTGCAACCAGATCCTCGTCTGCGCCTATCCGCTGATCGGTAACTACGGGGTGACGAAGCCCGAGCAAGGCCTCTGCCGACACTTCGAGTCCGACCGCATCCACATCGAGGGGCTGATCGTCACCGATTATTCAACGTACTACAGCCACTGGAGCGCGCAACGGAGCCTTTCCGAGTGGTTGATCTCCCAGGGCGTGCCCGCACTGACCGGGATCGACACCAGGGCACTCACCAAGAGGCTTCGTGAGAAGGGGACCATGCTCGGCGTCATCCGCTTCGGCCGCGACCGGATCGCCTTGTGCGATCCCAACCAGGAGAATCTGGTCGCCAGGGTCAGCATCGACCAACCGCAGCTCTACGCCCCCCCCGGGCGCCCCAAAGGACGCGTGGTGCTCGTCGATTGCGGGGTCAAGCACAACATAATCCACAGCCTGCTGGCTCGAGGCGTCGAGGTGCTGCGGACTCCGTGGGATCACGATCTTCAGCGCGAAAAGTTTGACGGGCTGGTGATCTCCAACGGCCCGGGGTCTCCGAAGATGGTCCAACAGACCATTGAGCACATCCGACGGGTACTCGCCCGCGGCGTGCCGACCTTTGGCATCTGCATGGGACACCAACTCCTGGCCCTGGCCATCGGGGCGAACACGTACAAGCTCAAGTATGGACACCGAAGTCAGAACCAGCCCGTCATCGATCAGGACACGAATCGCTGCTTCGTGACCTCGCAGAATCACGGCTACGCGGTGGACAATGCCACGCTGCCGCGCCACTGGCGGCCGTGGTTCACCAACCTCAACGATGAAACGAGCGAGGGCCTGCGCCACGACTCGGCGCCGTTCCGCAGCGTGCAATTTCACCCCGAGGCGGCGCCGGGGCCGGTCGACACCGCCTTCCTTTTCGATGAGTTCGTAAGCATGCTCGGCTCATGATCGTTCACGCAAAGAAGGTTCTGATCCTCGGTAGCTCGGCGCTCAAGATCGGTGAGGCGGGCGAGTTCGATTATTCGGGCAGCCAGGCGATCAAAGCACTGAAAGAAGAGGGCGTCGAGACAATCCTGATCAACCCGAACATCGCCACCATCCAGACCTCGGAGCACCTCGCGGATCACATCTACTTTCTCCCGATCACGCCAAGATTCGTCGGCAAGGTCATCGCCAAGGAGCAACCGGACGGCATCCTCCTCGGCTTCGGCGGGCAGACGGCACTGAACTGCGGGCTCGCTCTGGAGAAGCTCGGCGTGCTTCACCGGCACGGCGTGAAGGTGCTCGGCACGCCCATCCGCGCCATCCGCGACACGGAGGACCGTGACCTTTTTGTCAAGCGTCTCAACGAGATCGGGCTGCCGGTGCCGCGGAGCCAGGTCGCCACGACCGTGGAGGAGGCGCTCCGAGTGGCCCAAGAGGTCGGGTATCCGGTGATGGTCAGGATTGCCTTCGCCCTGGGCGGACTGAACTCGGGCATGTGCCGGAACGAGGACCAGCTGCGCTTGCTCGCGGGCCGCGCCCTCTCGCACACCTCCCAGATCCTGATCGAGGAATACCTCCAAGGCTGGAAGGAGATCGAGTACGAGGTGGTGCGCGACAGCGCCGACAACTGCATCACCGTCTGCAACATGGAGAATGTCGACCCCCTAGGCATCCACACGGGAGAGAGCATTGTGGTGGCGCCGAGCCAGACGCTCACCAACGGCGAGTACCACATGCTCCGGGAGATCTCAATCCGGGTGATTCGCCACCTGGGGATCATCGGCGAGTCAAACATCCAGTTCGCACTGGACCCGGAATCGGAGGACTATCGGATCATCGAGGTCAACGCCCGGCTGTCGCGCAGCTCGGCGCTTGCATCCAAGGCGACCGGATACCCACTGGCGTTCGTAGCAGCGAAGCTCGCCCTCGGGTACCCCCTGCACCAGCTGCCGAACTCGATCACGAAGGTCACGAAGGCCTTCTTCGAGCCGGCCCTGGATTATGTGGTCGTCAAGATGCCGCGGTGGGACCTGAAGAAGTTCCGGCGAGTGGCGCGGCAGATCGGCTCCAGCATGAAGTCGGTCGGCGAGGTCATGGGAATCGGGCGGACCTTCGAAGAGGCGCTCCAGAAGGCGGTGCGGATGCTCGACATCGGCGCCGACGGCCTGATCGGTAACCACGGGCTGGAACGCGGCGAACTTCAGCGGGAGCTGGCCGAGCCCACCGAACACCGTATATTCGCGGTCGCCGAGGCGCTGCGCGCCGGCATGAGCGTCGACCGCATCCACGAGCTGAGCCACATCGACCGGTGGTTTCTTTACAAGATCGCCCACGTCGTCGAGCTGGGGGAGCGGCTGGGTGACCTCGGTCCTGAGCCACTCCCGGCCCCGCTGTTGCGCGAAGCGAAGCAGCGGGGCTTCTGTGACCTGCAGATCGCGCGGCTGACTGGCCGCGACGCGGAGGCCGTCTCCAGGCGTCGCCGGCAGCTCGGCATCACGCCGTTTGTGCGTCAGATCGACACCCTGGCGGGTGAATACCCGGCGCAGACGAATTATCTGTACCTCTCCTACAACGGGATCGAGGACGACGCCGACCTGCCCATCGACAACGCCGTCATCCTGCTGGGGTCCGGAGCGTACCGGATCGGGTGCTCGGTGGAGTTTGACTGGTGCTGCGTCAACACCGGGCGGACCTTACGGCAGCTCGGCTATCGCACCGTCATGATCAACTGCAATCCGGAGACGGTGAGCACCGACTACGACGAAGTCGATCAACTGTTCTTCGAAGAGATCAACCTGGAGACGGTGCGGGAGATCCACGATCGCGTCCGGCCGGTCGGGATCATCGTATCGGTCGGCGGACAGATCGCCAACGATCTGGCCCTGAAGCTGCACAACACCGGCATCAAGGTGCTCGGCACTTCTCCCCAGAGCATTGACAAGGCGGAGGACCGGTCCAAGTTCTCGAGCCTGCTGGACGAGCTGGGCGTCGGCCAGCCCCAGTGGAAGGAGCTCCAGACGCTGACCGATGCCCAGGCGTTTGCTCAGAAGGTCGGATACCCCGTGCTGATCCGGCCCTCCTATGTGCTCAGCGGCGCCGCCATGGCCGTGGCCTCGAACGACACCGAGCTTTCGCGGTATCTGAAACGGGCCGCCAGGGTCACGCCCCAACACCCGACGGTGATCAGCAAGTTCCTCGAGGACGCCAAGGAGATCGAGTTCGATGCCGTCGCCAAGGAGGGCAAGATCGTCGTCTATGCGATCTCCGAACACATCGAGAATGCCGGCGTTCACTCCGGGGACGCAACCCTGGTATTTCCTCCTCAGCGGATGTACCTGGAAACGATCCGCCGGATCCGTCAGATCTCCAAGCGCATCGCCAACGCTCTGAACATTCACGGCCCCTTCAACATCCAGTTCATTGCAAAGGACAACGATGTCAAGGTCATCGAGTGTAACCTGCGCGCTTCCCGCAGCTTCCCCTTCGTCTCCAAGGTCATCAATCAGAACTTTATCGAGATCGCGACCAAGATCATCATGGGCCATCCCATTGAGGTGATTGACAAGCGCTCGTTTGAGCTCAGCCACGTGGGGGTCAAGGCGCCGGTGTTCTCGTTTGCACGGCTGGAGGGTGCCGATCCGACCCTGGGGGTGGAGATGTCCTCGACGGGCGAAGTGGCCTGCCTGGGCAATGATTTCAACGAGGCCTTTCTCAAGGCGCTTTTGTCGGTCGGGTACCGGCTGCCGATCCGGACCATGCTCCTTTCAAGCGGCCCGATCGCCGCCAAGGCGGATTTGCTCGATGCCCTGCGGTTGTTCAAGAAAGTCGGGATCCGGTTCTACGCGACTGAAGGAACGGCCGCGTTCCTGAAAGACAGCGGCATCGAGGCGGAAACGCTGCACTGGCCGCTCGACAACCGCAAGCCGAGTGCGGAGGACGCGATTCGCAGCGGCCAGATCGACCTCGTGCTCAACATCCCAAAGAACGACCAGGAGGATGAGCTCACCAACGACTACATCATCCGGCGGGCGGCGGTCGATTACAACGTGCCGTTGATCACCGACCGGCAGATCGCCATGCGCCTGGCCGAGGCGCTGTCGCGGGTGGGGCTGGAGGACCTTCAGATCAAGAGCTGGGGCGAGTACGAGCAGGAACACGACCTATGACAGAGACCTCTTCAGCACAGCCATGCGAACGGCGACGCCGTTTGCGACCTGTCTCAGGATCACGCTCCGCCGGCTGTCATCGGCGACCTCAGAATCGATCTCGACGCCGCTGTTCACCGGGCCTGGATGCATGACAAGGGCCTCGGGCCGCAGCCGGCGGGCCCGCGCGACGGTGAGCCGAAAGGCGCTGTGGTCTTCCTCGGCGATCGCCTCCATCTTGGCGCGGAGCATCATGATCGCGTCGACCTTCTCCAGGACCTCATCCAGATCATGCACCACCGTCACCCGTCCCGGCCCCGAGGCGATGCTCCCGAGCGACACGGGGACGAGGGACGGGGGTCCGACCAGCATGACGTCGGCTCCCAGCGTCGTCAGACCGTGAATGTTCGACCGGGCGACACGGCTGTCTGCAATGTCTCCCACAATCGCGATCACGCGGCCGGACAAATCTCCCCACCGCTGGCGTAGTGTCAGGATGTCCCCGAGACCCTGGGTGGGGTGCTCGTGACGCCCGTCACCGGCGTTGATGACAGCGCATGAGACGGCTGCGGCAATCCGTGCGGGGGTGCCCTCGCAAGGGCTTGCGACCACCAGTGCGGCCACCCCCATCGCCTCGACGGTCAAGGCGGTGTCCAGAAGCGTCTCGCCCTTGGAGAGGCTGGAGCCCGATCCGGTCTGGTCGACCGAGTCGGCTCCCAGCCGGCGAGCCGCCACCGTGAAGCTCACGCGGACGGGCGTGGAGTCCTCAAAGAACAGGTTGGCCACGATCCGACCTGTCGCCAGATCAAGCGGCGGGGCCCGACCCGCCGCAATGGGTCCCAAGACCTGGGCCTGGTCAAGCAGCGACTCCAGCTCCTGGCGCCCAACACCATCAAGCCCGAGCAGATGCCGGTTCTGGGCGGCGGGTACCATCCCGACATCGTATCGCTGTGGGTGGCCAACAACTGATCACGTCAGCGAGAGTCGACGGGGTTCGGGGTTCGAGATGATCTGCTGAACCCTGAACGACGGACCCTGAAGTCTAAACCGTGCTCTCTTCTCCGCGGCCCTCCGCGGTGAATCTTCGCCTTCTTCAGCGTCCCACCATCCTCGGGTCGGCGATCATCTCCAGCTCGACAGCGGTCTCCGCCTCGGCGCCCGACTTTCGATCGCGGAGAAGAATCTTCAGCTGGTACCTTCCCACCGACAGCTGTCGGGGCAGCGTGATGAGCTGCACGATAAAAAAGTCCTTACGTCGGTTCTTGCTTGCGTCAACCCCGACCTGCCAGTCCTCCCGCCATACCGCGATGCCATCCCGATCGCTGTAGATCACCAGCTGCTGCGAGAGCTCCGTCACCCATTGCTCCTTGTCGTTGCGCTCGCTCTGGTAATCATCGACCTCGACGTACACGACGACCTGCTGGCCGCTGTGGGCAAGAAACGAGTACCGCCCGGCGTCGTTTTTCGAAAACTCGTCGTAGTCGCCAAAGCCCTCGACACGTGAGCACAGAGCTACCGTCGCCACGCTCAGCTGCGGGTGACTGGCCAGCGAGCTGCCCAGCGCGTCGGCGGCAGCCACCACCACCTCCGGGTCTCCCGTCGCCTGAAGCTGGGAGCCGATGTCGGAGAAGAAAGCCTGCATGCACTCAAGAATCTCGCGCTCGCGTTGGGTCAGGACCCCAATCGCCTCCGGCGCAAGCGCCCGATCAGGATCGAGCATTGAGGTCGCCGCAATCAGGAGCAGGTCTCGCAGCGGCTCGTCGCTGTAGGCGGCCTTGTGGTACAGCTCACGGCTCAGCTGGACGATCCGCTGACGCACCCGCTCAGTATCGGCACCAACAGCACCTGGTGGCCGATCGATTGCGAGTACCGCATTGGACACGGGGGGGGTCTTGGCGCCGGCGTGCTCCTGGGCGGTCAACGCGAGGCGTCCTTGGCCGTGACCGTTCTTCGTCGCCCGCGCGGGCTTTCTGGCGGCGGGGCCGGGCGTCGACGGGCCCATTGCCGGGAGGATCCAGTCAATTGCAGGCGGTGCGGGGCGGGGCCTTTCGGCCAGGCCGAGCTCCATGAGCTGCTCGACATCCCGACGCGCCTGCCGCGCGAGACCGGCGGTGGCGGGATCTTGTAGCTCGACGTGGTCCCGGGCCGACGCGGCGGGCGTTTTCGATTGGCCCGCCCATGGTCCGGCACAGCCGGCCACCGCGACGGCTGCGGCCGCCACCACCCAGATACAAACGACCCCTGGGGCTCGACGTGTGACGCTCATGGGTCCTTGCCTCCGTGCAAACCGTCGGACATCCTTGTCTTGTCAGCTGCTTGGCATCCTTACCTGCGCAGCTGAGCCTTCGGGGCTTCGCCCCTCGGGATTCCCGGCATCCTGCCGGGTTTATTCTGTCAGCTGCTTGGCATCCAGGTTCTCACGCCGCTTGGCATCCTGCCTGGCGCGGCTGTGGGCCTGCACAGCTGCGCCTTGGGGGCTTTCGCCCCTCGGGATCCCCGACATCCTGCCGGGATGTATCTGTCTCAGCGGCTGTCCATACAGACCTAGCTGCGTCCAATGGTATCGGTCACCTGGAGGGTCAGAGCTTCAAGGTTCCTCGCTGTTCGCCCGAGCCCGCTCTTGTTGGCGACGTCCGTCTGGACCGAACGCTCCAGCAGCTGGGCCAGGCGGAGCGGGTCACCGCGTCGAGCCACCTCGATGACCCTGTTGCCCCCAGCGCCGAACAGCCGGAGCCGGCGGCTCACTTCGCTCGCGGAAACGCCACGCCCAAGAAGCTGGGCGGCCGTGTGGAGCCGCCTCAGCAGATCACTGATCGCCCACATGCAAAGCTGTTCGGGCACACGGGAGACCTCCAGAAGCTCGCGGAGCTGTGCCCAGGCGACGGCAGGGGCTCCGGAGAGGATCGCCCCCTGAAGCACCCACGCCTGCTCCTGACGCGAGCCCGCCACCAGCTCCTCCACATCGTCGCGGGTGATGACGGCCGCCTCGCCCACGAACGCGGCAAGCTTGCCCAGCTCGGTGTCCAGCCGCCCCAGAGCGGGCCCCACACGCTCCACCAGCCGCTGGGCCGCCGGCCGCTCGATGAGGCATCCCGTTCGGTCGGGGCATTCGCTCAGACACCATGTGACCGCGTCGTGGTCGGACAGCAGGTCGCACTTGAGGACCACACCGACCTTCTTCACCTGCGCGTCAAGCTTGCCCCTCGGCCACGACTGGGCCCGAAGCAGCAGCGTCGCCTCGGGTGACGGGTTGGCGGCGTAGGCCTCCATCGCCCGCCGTCGGCCGTCGCCGGCGGCGAGAAATTTCTCGGCGTCGTCCACGACGACGAGCTTGTGGTGCCGGATCAGTGCGTAGCTGCGAAGCTCATCCAGAACGTCCGACAGCTGGGCCTCCACGCCGTCAAGATCAAAACGCTCGATCTCGCCGTGGACAGCCTCCAGGACCTCTACCAGCCGCCGCGTCGCGTCGCGGATGAAGAACGTCTCCTTGCCGTACAGCACGACGACTCGCATCGACGCGGTGAGGTCGCCGAGCTTGGCAACGTGCGGGCTCACTGGACGAACAGGCCCCATAATCAGCCTCAAACCCCTTGCTGAGCCACCAGAAGTCTACACGGCCCGCACCCGGGCCGCGGGTCTATGATCCAGCACCGAAGCGCCGCCACTCGGCCTCGACCCTATACAGTGACGGCATTTGCGAGGCTCAACGGGTGCTTGTGCTCGACGTGCTCCAGGGTCCCGATCGCGGGATGAAGTTTCAGCTGCCCGACGGTGAACCGCAGCTCATCGGCCGCTCCAGCGAGTCGCTGCCGCTGACGGATGCCACGGTCAGCCGGCGGCACGCGGAGCTGACCCCCGATGACAGCAAGTGGTTTCTGCGGGACCTGGATTCATCCAACGGCACCTTCGTCAACGGGGAGCGGATCGCCCGGGAGCGCATCGAGCTGTCACCGGGCGACCAGATCCGCTGCGGCTCGACGTTGATGGTCTTTGCCGCCACCACGCCCCCAGAGAATGCCAGCATGGTCCAGGTGATCGCCCCCCAGGATATGGACGTGACCGTCGAGCGCCGCATCGACCCCAACGAGGAGTCCGTGATCCTGGCCGAGCCGGACCCGGTGAAGGCCGCCAACGATCACCTGAGGGTGATCTACCAGCTCACCGCCCTCACCGCCTCCACGGTCGATCGTGACACCCTCCTTGAGGGGGTGATGTCGCTCATCTTCGAGGAGTTGCGCCCCGACCGAGGGTTCATACTGCTCAAGGAGGACCCGGCAGACCCGGACAGCCGCCTGCAGCCGGCAGTGATGCGGTACAAGGAACGCCCGCTGACGGTTGAGGAGGGCCATATACCCGTCAGCCAGACGATCATCCAGCACACGCTGGCCCGCGGTGAGGGGATCCTCTCCACCAACGCAATGAACGACATGCGGTTTCGAGCCGGTGACTCGGTGCGGGCCTACGGCATCCGCTCGGCGATCTGCGTGCCCATTCGGACCCGCCAGCGGATCCACGGGGTCATTCACATCGACTCGTCGATGGCCCAGTTTACGTTTACCGAGTCGCAACTGAACCTGGCCAACGCCATCGGCCAGCACACCGGTCTTGCGCTGGCCAACACGCAGTTGGTCCAATCGAGGATGCTCACGGAGCGGCTGGCCGCCATGGGCCAGACGGTGGCGTGGCTGAGCCACTCCATCAAGAACATCCTCCAGGGCCTGCGCGGTGGGGCGGACGCCGTTCAGCTGGCGCTGAACCGCGGCGATCTGAACCTGGCCAAAGAGGGATGGCCGATCCTGGCCCGGAATCTCGACCGAATCTACGGCCTGACGATGAACATGCTGGCGTTCTCCAAGCAACGAAAGCTCGAGCTTGAGCTGACGCCGCTGGGGCCGGTGATCCAAGAGGTCGTCCAGCTAATCCAGGATTCCTGCGATCGCAAGCGGGTGGGGCTGGTCCTGGATCTTGCCCAGGACATGCCGCCGATCCCCCTGGACGCCTACGCCATCCACCAGGTCCTGATGAATCTACTGACCAATGCAATAGAAGCGGTGCCGGCAAGAACGGGGCTCATCACGCTGAAAACGCAATTCCTGCCCCAGAAGCACGAAGCCCTCATCAGCGTCGCCGACAACGGGTGCGGCATCGACCCCGAGCGGCACGAGGAGATCTTCGAGGCGTTTCGCTCGACCAAGGGCCAGCGCGGGACGGGGCTGGGGCTGGCTGTGACCCGCAAAATCGTCCAGGAGCACGGCGGCAGCGTTCAGGTCGAGTCGGATCCGGGCCAGGGGGCCACCTTTATCATCAGCCTGCCCAGCGACCGGGCGGCCCTCGGCTCCGCCGAGACCAGGCTTCCCCGCCCCCTGCCGAGCGCCGAACTCGACAAGGATTTCTAGCACAGGGTCCGCAAACGGACCGACCAAGGGTTGTCCCGGCAGGATGCCGGGAATCCCGAGGGGCGCAGCCCCGAAGGCTCAGCTGCGACGGCATGGACGCCAAGCGGCTGACAGAACAAGCCCGGCAGGATGCCGGGAATCCCGAGGGGCGCAGCCCCGAAGGCTCAGCTGCGACGGCATGGACACCAAGCGGCTGACAGAACAAGCCCGGCAGGATGCCGGGAATCCCGAGGGGCGCAGCCCCGAAGGCTCAGCTGCGACGGCATGGACGCCAAGCGGCTGACAGAACAAGCCCGGCAGGATGCCAGCCAGCTGACAGAACTGCCCTTGGCGCAGCGGGCGCCGGGCGTATGATGCGCCGTTTCGTGCGCACCTGTACGGCGAGGCCCACCAGATCATGAACCACGGCAGCTTCCTCGACGCCGCGGCAATGCCGTTTCCGGATCCGCGGGACGCGGTTCAGTACCAGCGGACCCGCGAGATGACCATCGATGAGCTGCTGCTCGAGAACAGGGTCATTTTCCTAGTGGGCGAGATCTCCCACGTCTCCTCGGCCAGGGTGATCATGCAGATGCTGTACCTGGAGGACCAGCGACGCGGCCAGGACATCAATCTGTACGTCAACACCCCGGGAGGATCGCTCGACGATACGCTGGCCGTCTACGACACGATGCAGTTCCTCTCCTCGGATGTGGCCACCTTCTGTATCGGGCGCGCCTACTCGGGCGGCGCTGTCCTGCTCTGTGCCGGGACCGCGGGCAAGCGCCACATCCTGCCTCACGCCAAGGTCATGATCCACCAGCCCTATGGCGGCATCAGCGGGCACACCACCGACATCCAGATCCAGGCCGAGCAGATCATCAAGGCCAAGCAGACGCTCAACGAGATCATTGCCAAGCACACCGGCCAGACGGTCGAACGAGTCGCTGCCGACGGCGAGCGCGATCAGTATTTCTCGGCGACGGAAGCCAAGGAGTACGGCCTGGTGGATGAGGTCTTTGACCCCGAAAAGCAGAAGAAGGACAACGCCAAGAAGAAGAAGGAGTCCTAAATCACCGTGCATGATTCGGCGCCAGTGCGATCACCTTTGCCGAAAGCTCGCCATTTCAAGCAGTTACGAGAGGCTACTACCGAATCATGCACGGCGATGTGGCGCTGCCGGGGGCGGGCGGGCGAAGGCGAGACCGCGACCGGACTCGCCTACTGAGACGAGGCTTCCATGAATCTTATTCCGATCGTGATCGAGAAGACGGGCCGCGGCGAGCGCGCCTACGACATCTACTCCCGGCTCTTGAGCGACCGCATCATTTTTATGGGTGGATCGCTCTCCGACGAATTGTCCAACGTTGTCGTGGCCCAGATGCTCTACCTGGCCAACGATGATCCCAAGGCCGAGATCAGCCTCTACATCAACTCCCCCGGCGGGAGCGTCACCGCGGGCCTCGGCGTGATCGACACCATGCAGTACGTCCCCTGCGACGTGGCGACGTTCATCATCGGACAGGCCGCCTCGATGGGGTCCCTGGTCGCCTGCTCGGGAACCAAGGACAAACGGTACACGCTTCCCCTTGCCAAGAACCTGATGCACCAGCCGCTGCTGACGGGGATACTGGAGGGCCAGGCCACCGATCTGGAGATCGAGGCCCGCGAGATGCTTCGGCTTCGCGACCTCATCTACCAGATCTATTGTGACAGGACCGGCCAGCCGCTGTCGACAATTAACAAGGACTGCGAGCGGAACAAGTGGCTCAACGCCGATGAGATGATCGCCTACGGCTTGGCCGACAAGATCCTCGAGAATCCCCCTGTGCCGATGGGACGCAAGGACAAGAAGGACTCCGACTGAGAACAACACCCAAGCGTGGCGCAACATCGTTCACGGTCATTTGGAGTCAAGGTGGAGAGGTTTATGCGCGTTTCGTCGTCTGTCGGAGCCATGTGCGCGGCGGGGCTGCTCCTGGCCGGTTGTGCCGGCCCGTCGCGGGTGTCCAGGGAAAACGACCGATTGCGGGCCCGCGTGCATGAGCTGACAAAGCAGGCCAGGCGTCTTGAGGACCACAACGCCGAGCTGATGGCCCGGATCCACCAGGTGAGGGCCAAGCCACCGTCGATTCGCGCCGAGGTCTTGGACAACACGCCCCACGTTGCCCGGATCTCGATCGGTAGGCTGAGCCATGCCCGCGACTCCGACGGCGATGGCCGGTCGGAGATGCTCAAGGTGTACGTCAAGCCCACGGACGGGCTGGGCAGGTTCGTCCAAATGGTGGGAGAGCTGGCAGTCCATGCCGCGATCCTGCCTCCCGATGCCGAGGCGATCACCATTGGACGAATCACGCTCGGCCCCGGGGAGGTTCGAGGGGCCTACCGCTCCAGCATGCTGGGCACGCTTTACGCGGTGACCGTGCCCATTGCCGTCCCCGAGGGCGTCGACGCAGCGGAGTGCACCCTGAAGGTCGTCTTCATTGACGGCCGCACCGGACGGCGTCACACCGATGAACACGTCATCGAGCTGGGTAGAACTGTTTCGAGCGCTCCGTAGAGCCCTCCGGGCTCACACTCGCTCTAGCGGCTACGCGGCCGATAAAAAAGGCCGCTACGCTTTGACGCAACCTGCGATAGAACCGACCGACCGTGATGGCACGAGGGTCTATAATCGGCCCATGCGGCGAATCGTGCGCATCATCGCACTTGTGCCCGTGCTGATGATGATGGGCGGCTGCCACCGGACACTCTTCTCCGAGGGCGCCCCCCGCACGCAGTTCGAACTCCACGAGCGAACGCGACGCAGCTTTGTGCCTCTGGAGGAGCGGGATGTCTTTGGCAAGCCCCAGCCGGCGCTGCGGGCCCGTCTGGCCCGGCACTAGTTAAGAGCGCTCCGTCGCGGCCTCGCGGCGTCGCGGCGTCCTTGCCGCTCTTGTTTGGCAGCCCTCCGGGCTGCGGGCCGCACACTCGCTCTGGCGGCTACGCGGCCTATCAAAAAGGCCGCTACGCGCTGTCGCATCCTGCGCTAGGCCCCCACCTGGCGTCGACTGGCTGCGGCCGCCGAGAAACCTCCGATTTGGCTTCTTGTTGAAGCTGCTGCCGGTAGCGGACCCGATATGTTCCCTATCCCGGGACCTTGCGGAATTCGGCGTGCCACGGAAAGGCTCAACCCCCAAATCGGCGCCCTTGCGGCGATCGCAGATCGTCTGGCTGAGTTTCGGGGCCGCCATGACGGCGGTCACCGGCCTGCTGGCGTTGGGGGACCATACCGCCCGCCCGGGGTTTGCGGCAACCAAGACAACCTGGATCGAGCCCTTGCCGGCCCGCGATCCCATCTTCCGGCTCGATCGGCCGCTGGATCGCCTGCGGTTTGGAAGCATTATCATCCATGACTCAGGCGAGCCCGCCGGAGACGCCGAGTCCATCCGCCGCCTCCACGTCGATCATGGCTACCGGATGATGGGCTTCCATTTCCTCATCGGCAACGGCAACGGAATGGGTGATGGCGTTGTCCACGTCGGCGAGCGTTGGATCAAACAACTCCCCGGCTGGCATACCGTGGGACCCCAAGCCGCCGAATACAACGCGCACGCCGTCGCGATCTGCCTTGTCGGAAACGGCGATCGGCGACCCCCGACCCAGCGGCAGCTTGCGGCACTGATCAGCCTCGTTCGACGGCTGCAACGTGAGCTGAAGATCCCCGCCAGCGGGGTGCGACTGCACCGCGATGTCGCGGGGGGGCTGACCGGCAGCCCGGGCCGGTTCTTCCCCGCGGCTCGGCTTCAGCAGCAGCTGCTCGATCCGATGCGTTGATACCGATCGGGCAACCTAGTACGCTAATCAAGCCAGTCGCGAGAGACCCACTCAAGTGCCTTGGAGGTCCTTGGGGCGTCCCTTCTGCGGGAGTGGGCGGTCGCTGGTGTCGATGATTGCCCCTGGGAACGCGATTGGGCGATCCGTCCAGGCTCCAGACGCATTGTGTAGCACGTTCACGACGCCGCCATGTCCCACGAAACGATTGCAGGGTATCGCGTTCTGGCCCGGATCGGCAAGGGTGCCGCGTCGGACCTGTACGCCGTCCAGGACCGCAAGACCAAGCAGGTCTGGGCACTCAAGCACGTCGCCAAGAGGTCGGAGAAGGATCAGCGATTCCTGGACCAGGTCCAGCAGGAATACTCGGTCGGATCGAAGCTGGAGCACCCCAATGTCCGCGCCGTGCACCGGCTGATAAAGCACCGCAAGCGTCTGAAGGTGTACGCCGTGACCCTGGTGATGGAGCTGGTGGACGCCACCACGCTCGACCAGCGGTTGCCCCAGAGCCACAGCCATGCGGTGAAGCTCTTTCACCAGGTCGCGCGGGGGCTGGCCCACATGCACTCCCGGGGTTTTGTCCACGCGGACACGAAACCCAGCAACATCCTGGTCACCGACGACGACCGAATCAAGATCATCGATCTCGGTCAGGGCTGTTCCATCGCCACTGTCAAGAAACGAATCCAGGGAACGCCGGGCTATATGGCGCCGGAGCAGGCACACCGCCAGGCGATCACCCCCAAGACGGACATCTACAACCTCGGCGCAACGATGTACTGGGTCCTCGTGGGCGAGGTCATCCCCACCGCACTGCCGCCGAAGGACGAAACCGACAGCCTCTATACGGGGGCGGTCGACGCCGAGATGGTCAAGCCGCCGACCCCTCCCCACGAGAAGGTCCCCAGCATTCACCCCCTGCTTTCAAAGCAGATCCTCGACTGCGTGCGGGTCCGTCCCGACGATCGGCCGGAATCAATGGCGGTGGTGGCCAATCGGCTGGAGCTCATCGGCGAGCTGCTCGAGAGCCCGGTGGGAAGTGAATGAGAGGCTGACAGCTGACAGCCTCTTTCACTCTTTGGTCTGAGCGAAACTCAGCGCGGCACGATCGCCACGTCGCCGGCTTCGGAACAGCAGCTTGATGGGCACCTCCGAGCAACTGAGCTCCTCGTGGAGCCGGTTCAGAAGATACCGCTGGTAGGGACCGTGGAACAAGCTCGGCTTGTTGACAACAAGAGCGATCGTCGGCGGCCGGATCGCGATCTGGGACGCGTAGAAGACCTTGGCCTGCGAGCCCAGCCTCGACGAGGGGCCCCGCCTGGCCACAATGGATTCGATAAGCCGGTTCAGCGGACCCGTGGGCTCGACGTGCCCGGCCTGCTGGTGGAGGTTGAACGCCATGGTGACGACGTCTTTCACACCCTGGCCGTTGCGCGCGCTCATGAACGCAATCGGGGCGAATTCCAGCCCGCGGATCTGCTTCGTCAGGTACTCCTGGTAGTCCCCGGGCCGGAGCCGGTGATCAACAAGGTCCCACTTGTTGACTGCGATGACCGTCGGCTTGAACTGCCGCTGCAACTCCTGGGAGAGCTTCTTGTCGACCTGCGAGACCTCCTGGGTGGCGTCGATGAGGAACAACACGACATCGGCACGCGTGATGGCGGCGAGCATGCGGTAATAGGCGTACAGCTCAATCTCGTCGGCGAAGCTCTTGCGCTTTCGAACGCCGGCCGTGTCGATGGCGAGCATCGTCCGCCCTTGGATTTCGAACTGCACGTCGATGGAGTCGCGGGTGGTACCGGGGATCTCCGAGACGATCACCCGCATCTCGCCCGCCAGCGTATTGATCAGAGTGGATTTGCCCGCGTTGCGCCGGGCGACGATGGCAAGCTTCATCTCCTGCGGCGGGTCGGTTTCTTCGGGGCCGGCGACGGGCACTCGGGCGTGGAGGAGGTCCAGCAGTTGGCGAAACCCGAAGCCCGTCGTCGCCGAAACGCAGCAGGGGGGGCCGAAGCCCAGCGACGCCGCTTCCTGCCCGTGGGCGATCCATTTCTCGCTGTCGACCTTGTTGGCGACCAGAAGGACCCCGCGGGTGGCGTCCTCCCGGCGGAGCATGGTTCCGATGGCGTGGTCCAGCGCGGTCAGCCCGGTCTGGGCATCGACGACCAGGAGAATCAGCCGCGCTTGCTTGATGGCCACGCGGATCTGGGCCTCGATCTCAGGGGCCAGCTCCGCGAGGTCCATCCCGGCATCGTCGAAGCATTTCCCCGCCGCGGTGTACGCGCCGAACCCCCCCGTGTCGACCATCTCGACAAGCCGGCTCGGCGTTCCCGGCGGGCTGTGGAGGGGGGCATCGACCTCGATGATCGCCGAGACACGGTCCCGGGTCACGCCCGGAGTCGCGGCAACGATTGCGACGCGCTCGCGTGCCAGACGGTTCAGGAGGCTCGACTTGCCGACGTTCGGGCGGCCAACGATGGCAATCTTCGGAACCGACACGAGGACCGATTGTAGGCCCCGGCGCACCGGACGGTTGATGAGGGCGACAAAACGCGACGCATCTTGCCACCCTTCTCCACCATCCGGATTCAGCCCGGCGCCGGCGGGTTTGCAACTCGGACACCCCCATCGGGGCCGTATAGTGGGAGCGCTCCAAGGAAACGAGGGACCGGACCTCGGAGGCCAGCGGTTCGGCCTGCTGTACCCCCCGCGGGTGGCGATCGCCGCCCAGTGGCAATTTCCACGACGAGCTTCGGCTCGAGCTGGTATTTGCTCGATGAGCGGCTCGGCCTGCGGA
>JADFKZ010000050.1 GCA_022564665.1 Planctomycetota bacterium
GCGACGCCCTTGCCCTTCGCTAGCACTTCACCTCCACCAGGTTGTGCAGGGGACTTTCACCCCCAAGCTGACGAACATGCTCGGCACACAAAGACCGGGGCTTCGCTTCGCTCAGCCCCAGCCACCCAGAGTTTACTGACAGCTGACAGCCTTCCTCTCCGCGGTCCTCCGCGTCCTCCGCGGTGAATCTTCGCCTTCTTCGGCTAACGGGCGTGCCATGCGGCCAGGACCTGTTTCTCGCGCTTGGGTGAGAGGCCGCGACGGAGCTGCTGCTCCCTGGCGGGCTTGGCCTTGAACCATGTGAGCGTGTTGAGTGCCGTGACCGCCAGGGGCCGGAATGTCAGGCCGTTGGCGACTGACTTGGTGCGGTTGATCGGGCTCTTGGTCGTGCCCGGCTCACGCGGCGGCGTCCACAGCGGCATGTCACGGCGCGGGCGGACATTGTGCATCTGCAGAACGTCCGCCGGCACCCAGGTGAACCTGACGTCGGACGCGGTGATGCCGCGGATGCCGTAGAGAAACTCGGCGATCGAGAGATCAGCCTCCGGGCCGGCGGCGTTGAACGCGCCGCCGGTGTTGTTCTCCACCAGCCGGATCATGAACTCGGCGAGGTCGCGGACGTCGATGAACTGGACGGGGTCGGTGAACGAACCAGGTGCGAGGACCTCGCCGCCGCGATCGATGCGGACGGGCCAATAGGTGAAGCGGTCCGAGCGGTCGCCGGGGCCGGCGACTGCGGTCGGCCTGACGATCGTGGCGCGGCGCCCAAAAACCTCCCGGACCTCTTTCTCGCACAGGACCTTCAGCGCGCCGTAGTGGGCGCTGACGTCCTCGGAGCCCGGCTCCTCGAGCACCGCCATCGGCGCGTTCTCATCCTTATCGGGGGCGAGGGAGTCCGCGTACACGCCACGGGTGGAGGTGAAGAGGTACCGGCGGCAGGCGTCGGCGAGCAGCGTCGCCGAGTCGCGGACGTGTCGCGGGACGTAGCCGGTGTTGTCGATCACGACGTCCCACGATCTGCCCTTCAGAGCGCCAAGCGCGCCGTCCCGATCGCCCTTGATCTTCTCCAATTCGGGGAACAGATGCGTGTTGGTCCGGCCGCGGTTGAAGAGTGTCAGCGTGTGGCCGCGCTTCAGCGCATGGCGGACCAGGTGCGGCCCGATGAAGCCCGTGCCTCCCAGAACAAGGATGCGAAGCGATCGGCCTTTTCTTCGCGGCCCTCCACGCTGCGGGCGCTCACCCTGATCCGCAAGGGACCCGAGCGACACGGCGCCGGCCGCGGCCAGGGACGCACCGATGAACTGGCGTCTGGTTGTCTTCATGAGAGCAAAGAATATAGCCCAAGCCGCACAAACTGGTGTTGGTGATATGACGGGGACGGGTCCCCGGATGGAACCGAAGGCGAATCGACCGATGGTGGAAAGATGCTGCCTTTCGACGGGGAAGGGTCTCGCGAGGATTTCCAGCACGTGGATCAGCTGGTTCAGCCGAGCTGGTGGAGCCGCAACTGGAAATGGGTCGTACCGGTCGGGATCGGGGCGCCGATCCTTGTTTGCGGCGGCTTCATCACCCTGGTCATTGCGCTGGTCACCGGCCTCATGAAGAGCTCCGGTGCTTACCAGGAAGCGCTGGCGGCGGCACAGGGAGACAGGGCTGTGGTCGCGGCGCTGGGGACCCCCATCGAGGAGGGGTTCATGGTGACGGGCAATATCGAGGTGGGCAGCGGTTGGGGACACGCCGATCTGGCGATCCCGATCTCCGGGCCTATGGGCAAAGCCACGATATACGTCGAGGCGGAGAAGTCCGGCGACGACTGGTACTACAGCACGCTGGGTGTGGCCGTTCACGAAACCGACGGCTGGATTGACCTTCTGGGTGGGCAGTAGCTACGACGGGGCCACGCTCGGGGCGATGAGACCGGCCAGTTCGTCGACATGTGAATGAAGACGGCCTCGGGGCAGCCGCGGCGGGTGGAAAAGAAAAGACCCGCGACTGGCCGTGTTTTTGGCGGCTCGAGCGGGTACGCCGGTGCACGCGATGGCGGCTTGATCTACCATAGGCGCGGGACGGCGGAGGCTGTCCACATAAAAAAGGAAGAAGCGACCGTGAGCGACACGTTGTTCGATCGTCATCGGAAGACCCTGGAGGCCGCCGGCGCCGCCATCGCCAAACGCGACTACTTCAGCGCCTATCCGGAGATTCCCAGCGGCAAGAACTATGGCGAGACCGCCAAGGCCGACGGCCTGGCGGCCTTCGAGGCGCGTCTTGACAGCCGCTTCGAGATCGATCAGCCGGGGACGAAGGGCACCGCGGGCCAAGAGGTCTCGCCCTACGGGCGACCGCTGGGGATCAGCTATCCCCGGCCGGACCTGGACGTCCTGCTGCCGGCGGCGCAGGCCGCGATCCCTGCCTGGGCCAAGGCTTCGGCCGAGACCCGAGTCGGTATCGCGCTTGAGATCCTCAAGAGGCTCAACGCCCGCAGCTTCGAGATCGCAAACGCCGTCATGCACACGACCGGCCAGGGGTTCATGATGGCTTTCCAGGCGGGCGGCCCACACGCCCAGGACCGGGCGCTGGAGGCGATCGCCTACGCGTGGCAGGAGATGAATCGCTGCCCCGATAAAGTCACCTGGCAGAAGAAGATCAGCAAGACCGACGTGGTGCGGCTGGACAAACGCTTCCGGAACGTGCCGCGCGGGGTGGCGGCGGTGATCGGCTGCTCGACCTTCCCCACCTGGAATGCCTACCCGGGGCTCTTTGCGAGCCTGGTGACCGGCAACGCGGTCGTCGTCAAGCCCCATCCGGGGGCGATCCTTCCCCTGGCCATCACCGTGGAGGTTGCCCGCGAAGTGATCGCGGAAGAGGGCTTCGATTCCAATCTGCTCACCCTGGTCGCCGACGATCCCGACGCTCCTGTCACCAAGACGCTGGTCACGAGACCTCAAATCGGGATCGTGGACTACACCGGCTCCACCGAGTTCGGACGCTGGATCGAGGCCAACGCCAGCCAGGCGGTGGTCTTCACCGAGAAGTCAGGCGTCAACTCGATGGTGATCGACTCCGTCGATGACATCAAGGCGGTCACCGGCAACATCGCCTTCACCGTCAGCCTCTATTCCGGGCAGATGTGCACCACCAGCCAGAACATCTTCATCCCCGCCGGCGGGATCGACGCGGCCGGGGCGCACATGAGCTTTGACCAGGTCGCCGAGGCGATCGTGGGGGCGGTGAACTGGCTGCTCGGCGACCCCAAACGCGCGGTGGAGATTCTTGGAGCGATCCAGAACCAAGAGACCGTCAAGCGGATCGAGCAGGCAAAGGCCGACGGCGGCGAGGTGCTGCGGGAGTCCGAGGCCGTCGCCAACGAGGCGTACCCCGATGCTCGGGTTCGATCGCCGCTCATTCTCAAGACCGATGCCTCCCAAGAGCGGCTCTTCATGCGCGAGATGTTCGGGCCGATCGTCTACCTCGTGGCCACGACCGGCACCGATCAGAGCATTGAGCTCGCCGCCAGGGCCGCCCGTGAACACGGTGCCATCACCTGCGCGATCTACTCGACGGACACCGGCATCATTGAGAAGGCCGAGGAGGAGGTGTTCGCTGCGGGCGTGCCGCTTTCATGCAACCTGACAGGCCAGATCTTCGTCAACCAGTCGGCGGCCTTCAGCGACTTCCACGTTTCCGGGGCCAACCCCAGCGGCAATGCAACGCTCTGCGATGCCGCGTTTGTCGCGAATCGTTTTCGGGTCCTGCAAAGCAGGATCCCCGCGGCCGTCGAGGCCGAAGCGCATGCCGGCGTATGAGTTCGAGGGCGTGCGGCCGGTCGTTGATCCGTCTGCCTTCGTTCACCCCACGGCGGTCCTGATCGGCGATGTTGTCATCGGCCCGCGGTGTTTCATCGGCCCGGGCGCAAGCCTGCGCGGCGACATCGGCCGGCTCTTCGTGGGCGAGGGCGCCAACATCCAGGACAACTGCATCGTCCACTGCTTTCCCGGCAAGGAGGTTCTCATCGAGGTCGATGGCCACATCGGCCACGGGGCTGTGCTCCACGGCTGCACGATACGAAGAAACGCGCTTGTCGGAATGAACGCGGTCATCATGGACGATGCCGTGATCGGCTCCGAGAGCTTCGTCGCGGCGATGGCGTTCGTCGCCGCCGGCACCCAGATACCCCCGCGGACGCTCGCTGCGGGGATCCCGGCAAAGGTGCTCCGCGAGCTTTGCGCCGACGAGATCGACTGGAAATCGCAGGGGACGGCGATCTACCAGCACCTGGCCCGGCGCTACCGCGCCACGGCGACCGAATGCGAGCCCCTCGCTGAGATCGAGCCCGACCGCCCTGGCGTACCGCTGCTGGAGGATCACCCGCCCAAGCACGAGCGAAAATAGGCTGTCAGCGAGCTGCCGGCACTGTTTCTTGGTTTTACCTGGCGAATCAGGCCGGTTGGCCGAATCCAGAATACCGGATACCCTGTACGTCGCCTGTGGGCGCGAGGCGCCCCGGCTGAAACCGAGGGTTTTCAAGGAGCACAGACATGTCATGCAAGTTCTGTTGTGTGGGCTGCGCGGTTCTGGGCGCGGCGGTCTTCCTCTCGGCCGGCATGTTTGCCCAGGAGACGAAGGGCCCCCCCAAGATGTCCGCCGAAGATCAGGCGATGATGGAAGCCTACAAGAGTTACGGCACACCGGGCGAGCCGCACGCGCGCCTGGTCAAGAAGGCGGGTAATTGGAATATAGCCGTCAAGATGTGGCACTCCCCCGATATGGAGGTGCCGGAGGAATCCACAGCCACCTCCCGCATCAAGGCGATCATGGGCGGCCGGTACATTCTGGAGAAGGTCAAGGGCGAGGCGATGGGCATGCCGTTTGAGGGGCTCGGGATCTCCGGGTACGACAACCTGACTAAGAAGTTTATCGGTGTCTGGGTCGACACCATGAGCACGGGGATCATCCACAGTGAGGGTACGCCCGCCCAGTACGGTGACATCATCAACTTCGAGGGCACACATCCCGATCCGCTTCGCGGCAAGTACGTCAAGAGCAGGTCCGTCGAGCGGACGATCAGTGACGACAAGTTCATCTTCACCAGCTACAAGACGTCCGATGACGGCCGCGAGTTCAAGGGCATGGAGCTGACATACACCCGCGCCGAATAAGAAGGCTGTCAGCTGCCAGCTGTTAGTAAACTCTGGGTGGCTGGGGCTGAGTCCCGATCGCATCGGGACGAAGCCCCGGTCTTGGTGTTGACGGACCAACCGTGGCGTCGCTGCGTAGCAAAGGAGCCTAGCTCCCTGCGTTGTTCTTCCGGTTGCCCTGGGACGCGGACAGGAAGAAGGCCAGCGTCACCACCAGCCCCAGCGCGCCGATGGGCCAGAAGCTTCCTCCCAGCTCGTGAGCCTTCACGAGGTCGATGACCAGACCGACCAGGGGCGCGAGAACCATGGTGGAAGCACGCCTTGCCTGGCTCTCTATGGAAAGGATCGTCGCTCCCTGGGCTTCCGTGCTGTGGAAATCGAACCGGCTAATCAGGATGGGACGCCAGAGGTTCTGAAGCACGTGCAGCAGGCAGAACGCCGCAATCAACCACGCGTGCTTCTCGTACCACGCGGCAGCAAGGAGCCCGGCAAAGAGAACGACGCCCGAGCCCCACAACAGCTTCGCCGCGCGATCCTCGGTGCCGGCGAGCTGCGCTACGCGATAGGATTGCCTGCTCGCGACGCCCGCCAGCAGGAAAAGCACGAAGTAGATCGGGCCGATCATCAACGCCGTCTTCTGTGTGTCGGTCACCGGGTCCATCACGACAAACCCCGCGACCGTCGCCAGTGCCGCCGCCTGCACCACCGGCTGCAGGTAGTCCTTCACGGCATGGAAGACCCCCTCGAATCCCATCGACTCCAATATCAGCCTCTTTAGGCCGCGGCGTGTGAATGAGGCCTTCAGGGCCTCGGTCATGTGCCCAAGAATCGTCACGACAGAGGCTCTGGCGCTCGACGCTGCCTCGAGTGCCGCTGGGTATCCCAGGAGGTTGATGATGCCGAACACGTAGGGGACGATCGCGGCGTAAAAGAGAATCGAGTAGTCGTCGCTCATGAACACGAGAACCGTGGCCAGGATCACCGACACCGCCGATCCGAACTGGCTCCAGGAGCGGGTGTACCCGTAGACCTTCGTACGCTCATCGGTGCGGCCCTGGCCTCGCAGCCAGGCGAAGATCAGCGCCTTGTGGGTGCCGGTTCGGAAGGCGTCTCCGACCGCATAAAGGAACATGGCCAGGAAGAACCACCCGAGGTGCTCCGCGAAGCCGAACACAAAGAAGCTCGCGATATAGGCCACGAACGACAGGATCATGGACCTTCGGCGCCCCCACACGTCGGCGATCGCCCCCGAGGGAATCTCCAGCACGTTGGTCGCGATCTCCCGGAACCCGATCAGCAGCCCGATGGCGAAGAAGGTCAGGCCCCTCTCCAGCAGCACCAGGATCAGAAACGCCTCGAAATACCGTTGATTCTTCAGGAAGCCGTAGAGGCCGAATCGAGTGAGCATTGACCGCCGCTCCGCGCCGTGTGTTCAGCGGTCCACCTGCCGGGCCGCCTCACCGAGGGGCTCGCTCATTGCCGGGTAGGGAAGCACCGTCCCGGCGAGGTCCTCTGCCACCGCTCCCATTTCAAGCGCCAGCGCCGCGACGGCGATGAGCTGAGCCGCACCGGGGCCTGCCAGGCCGACGCCGAGCAGACGCTTGGTCTCAGGGTCAACGATCAGCTTGGTCATTGGCCCGCTGCTCCCCATGCCCGCGCCGGAGGGTGAGCCGTCGCCGCAGACCGTGGTCACGAGGTGGCCGATCCCGACATTCCGCGCCTCCTGCTCGGTGATACCGCACCAGGCGATCGGCGGGTCGGTGAAGACGACGCGCGGCAACGCGCGGGCGTCGAAGACGCTGTCGCCGCCCGCGATGACCTCCGCCGCGACTCGTCCCTGGTGCCGCGCCTTCTCGACCAGGTAGGGTTCTCCCGTCACGTCACCGATGGCGTAGACGCGGGGGTTGCTCGTTTGCTGCTGCTGGTCGACGCGTATGGCCCCGTTCTCGTTGAGCTCGATCCGGGCCTTGGCGGTATCGAGCCCATCGGTGTTCGCCTTCGATCCGGCGACGGCCAGGACCCGGTCAAAGACGCGGCGCGCCGTGCCACCGTCGTTTTGAAACCGGACCTCAACGCCTTCGGCCTTCTCGTTGAGCCCGGTCACACAGGACGCCGGACGGACCTCGGCAAGAAGCTCGTCGAGCCTTGCGGCCAGCGGCCGGACGAGGTCGGGATCGGCGGCGGCCAGGATCCGCTCTTCCTGGGTGACCAGCGTCACCTCGCTTCCAAGCGCCGCATAGACGCTGGCCAGCTCCACGCCGACGGGCCCGCCGCCGATGACGAGCATCGTCTTGGGGATCTCCTTCAGCTCCAGAGCGCCCCTCCAATCCAAGATACGTGGTGACTTCGACGGGCCGCCGGGCGGGGGCAGAGGTCGCGCGCCGGTGGCGATGACCGCTTTGCGAAAGTGAAAGCGGCGGGTCGGGCCGTCTGCAATGACCAGCTGACGGGGACCCTCGAAGCGGGCGGCTCCTGGGATCACCTCGATAGAGCGTTCCCGGCAGAGCCGATCCAGCTCCGCCGCCTGCCGCTCGATCCGCTCCCCGGCTGCGCGGTGCAAGTGGGCCACGTCGATGCTCGGTCTGGTGAACTTGACGCCCAGCGCCGACGCGGCATCGGCGACCCGGATCACCTCCACGACGCGAAGCATCGTCTTGAGGCCGATGCACCCGTGGTGCAGGGCGTTGCCGCCGAGCGTGTCGAGCCGGTCGACGATGACGGTCTCGACACCAAGCTCGGCCGCCCGCAGCGCTGCGGAACAGCCGCCGGGGCCGCCGCCGATTACGACCGTGTCTACTTCGCGTGTGAACTCGCCGACGACCATGGCAGGAAGAAGTGACGGGGTGACGACGTGACGTGCACAAGTGCCGGCAACGGGGGATCAGGAGTCAGGGTTTGACAGTTTACACCAGAATTCGGGCGAGGCCCGAACCCTATCCCAACTCCGCCGGATCCTGGAGCAGGCCGATGATCGCTTGCATGAACACGACCTCGTTTGCCCCGTCGATGAGCCGATGATCAAAGGACAGGCTCAGCGGCAGGATCGACCGCGGCACGATCTTCCCCTTGACGACCCATGGCTGAAGCCGCGTCCTGCCCAGCGAAAGCACCGCCGACTGGGGGTGATTGATGATCGGCGTGGAGTAGCGGCTGCCGCCCATGGCGCCGGCGTTTGAAATCGTAAACGTCCCGCCGCGGGTGTCGTTGACGGCCAGGGTCGCGCGGCGCGCCTTTTCGGCAAGCGCCTCAAGCTCGTCGGCGATCTGTGGAATCGTCAGCGTATCGACGTTGCGGATGACGGGCGCGATCAGGCCACGCTCGGTGTGGACCCCGATCGCGATCGAGATGTACTCGTGGTAGATGATGTCGCCGGTCTCGGCGTCGAAGCGGGCATTAAAGAGAGGGTGCTCCTGAAGCGCCATCGCCGTCGCCCTGACGACAAAGGTCAGGATGGTCAGCTTGCGGCCGTGGTACTCTCGGCGCAGTCGGTCAAGGTCGGTGACATCGGCGTCATCGGTGTCGGTGACGTGGGGGATGGTCGAGGCCGAACGCGCCATCACCTGGGCGATCGTTCGCCGGGCGCGTGTCATGGGCTCGCGCCGGGTCGGTCCCCATTGGTCCGGCACGGCCTGGGGGGAGGGCGCCGCCGCCGCCCGCTCGACATCCTGGCGAAGAACTCGGCCGCCCGGTCCGGAGCCTTCGATCGTCTGAAGGTCGGCACCAAGCTGCCGCGCGAGCTTTCGGACGGCGGGCGACGCCGGCTTGGTCCTGCCGGCGACCGTCCTGGCGACGGTGACCCCGGTGTCCGCCGGTCCGTCTGCTGATCGGGCCGCCGCCGGCGCGGTTGCGGCCGCTTTCGGCTTCGGCTCCACGGCCGCGGCGGGCGTCGAGAAATCCTCGGCAAACGTCACCATGACAGCGCCGACGTTGATCACCTGCTTCTCGACGACGTGAAGTTTCGCCACCACCCCCGTATGGGGTGAGGGGATCTCGACCGAAACCTTGTCGGTCTCCACCTCCAAGAGCGGCTGGTCCTCGGTGACCTGATCGCCCTCTGCCACCAGCAGCCGTACGACCTGGCCTTCGGTGACACCTTCGCCGAGGTCTGGAAGTCGGAAGTCTGTCGGCATGGGGCTATTCTGTCAGCTGCTTGGCGTCCTGCCGGCGCAGCTGAGCCTTCGGGGCTGCGCCCTGGGGGCTCCGCCCCTCGGGATACCCGGCATCCTGCCGGGGCGTGAGTTTTACGCGTTATCGATTCATCTTCGCCGCTTCGTCATTGGTCATATTGCATCGTTTCGCGGACCGCTTCGATGATCGTCTCGGCGTCCGGAAGGTAGTGCTCCTCGCACTGAAAGTACGGGAAGTGGATGTCGTAGCCGGTGATGCGTTTGATCGGGGCCAGGAGATGCTCGAAGGCGTGCTCGTTGATCCGAGCAATGATCTCGGCGGCGATGCCGCAGGTCCGCGGCCCCTCGTGGACGACCACGCACCGGCCGGTCGCGGAGACCGAGTCGACAAGCGTCTCGGTGTCGAGCGGCGAGATCGACAACAGGTCAATCACCTCCGCCCCGATTTTGTAAAGGTCCTTGAGGTCATCGGCTGCATCCAGGGTGGGTCGCATCATCGCCCCGTAGCTCACCAGGGTGATGTCGGTGCCTTCGCGCACGACTGCAGCCTTGCCCAGGGCAATTGTCTCGGGCTCATCGGGCACCTCCTCGCGAAACGCCCGGTAGAGCGCCTTGGGCTCGTAGAAGATCACGGGGTCCGGGTCCGCGATGGCGGCGTGCAGCAGCGCACAGGCGTTCCGCGGGCCGGAGGGGGCGACCACCTTCAATCCCGGGGTGTGTGCCCAGTAGGCCTCGCGGGACTCGGAGTGGTGCTCCACGGCACGTATACCGCCGCCGTAGGGCGTCCGCATCACCATCGGGATCGGGTATCGGTTGCGCGTCCGGTTGCGGAAGCGGGCCATGTTCTGCTCGATCTGGTCAAACGCCTGCATTGTGAAGCCGGAGAACTGGATCTCCGCCACCGGCCGGAGGCCGTAGATCGCCATGCCCACTGCGGTGCCGATGATTCCCGCCTCGGCCAGCGGTGTGTCGATCACGCGGTCCTTGCCGTACTTTTGCAGCAGGCCCTTGGTCACGCGGAACACGCCGCCATCGACGCCCACGTCCTGGCCGAGCACGCAGACGCGATCATCGGAGGCCATGTTCTTGTCGAGCGCGTGGTTGAGCGCTTCGACCATGTTCATCTGGGTACTCACGTCATTCCACCCCCTTGCGATCGAGCCTGGCGAGGTACTCGCGTTTCTGTGCCTCAAGCTCCGCCGGCAGCTTCTGGAACATGAAGTCGAAGACCTCGCGGGGCCTGGCCTTGGCGCGCTTGCGGAATCGCTCCCTGGCTGCGCGCACCTCTTGCTCGCACTCCTTGCCGATCCGGTCGATCGTCTTGTGGTCGAGCAATCCTTTGTTGAGGAGGTATTTCTCGAATCGGGCGATCGGGCACCGGGCTCTCCACTTGGCGACCTCCTCTTCGCTCCGGTACACCTTCGGATCGTCGGCGGTGGTGTGCGCGCTCATGCGGTAGGTGACCGCCTCGATCAGGGACGGTCCGCCTCCTGATCGCGCCCGCTCGAGGGCGGCGCGGGTGGTCACAATCATGGCCAGCACATCGTTGCCGTCGACCCGGACACTCGGTATTCCGAACCCGGGTCCACGCCGGGCGAGCTCGATGGTGCCGGCCTGGTGCTCGATAGGCGTCGAGATCGCATAGCCGTTGTTCTCGCAGACGAAGACGATCGGGGCCTTGTACACCGCCGCGAAATTGAACGCCTCGCTGACGACCCCCTGCGAGAGTGCTCCATCGCCGAAGTTGGTGAGCACGATGGCATCGTCGCCCCGCATTCGTATCCCCATGGCCACGCCGACCGCAGGCAGAATGTGGGAGCCGACCACGATCGAGAAGGGCAGGTCGTTGACCCCCGCGGGCACCTCGAAGCCCTCGAAGTAGCCGCCCCACAAAAGCAGCAGGCCCTCGATCGTCCATCCCCGCCACAGCTGCGCTCCGAAGGAGCGGTAGGAGGGACTGAACCAGTCCTTGTCGGTGACCGGGAAGATCTGGCCGATCTGGGTCGCCTCCTGGCCCTCGCCGGGAGCGAAGGTGCCCATCTCGCCCTGACGCTGCATGTTCACCATCCGGCGGTCGACGGCGCGCGTCAGCACCATGGTGCGGTAGATGCGGAAGAGATCGGTGCCGTCGATCGTTGGCTCACTTGCCTCATCGACAACCCCGTGCTCGTTGAGGATCTGCACATCCTCGAGCTCGCCGAGGTCAATTCGTTTCCTGCCCATGCCCTTTTTCCGTGGTGCGATGGTAGCCGCCGGGCGGTCGGCGGTCATGGCTCTGTCTTCATCGCCGCTGATTGCGGGCATCGCGGAGGATCTCCTGGGGAAGCCTCGTCGTTGGCCGGGGACCGGCTCAACCTATCCTACGGTTTGAAATGCAGTGATGCCAACCAGGATTCTTCGCCGCGCGGTCCCGGTCACGGCGTCATACCTTTTTCATATGCTCGAAGGTGTTCCGGCACGCGCTGCAGTAGAAGATCATCCGGCAGCGGGTGGGGCCGAACATGCTCTCGAGCGTGGTCTGATCGGAGTCGCAGAAAGGACACTTTACGGCGGACACCCTCAGCTGGACGCCTCCGCCTTCGTGACCGGGCACGGGCAGTGTGGCACCACTGGCGGGAACAGTCACGCCGTGGGTCTTCAGCGACGCCCTGCCTTGGGATGAAATGCGGTCAACGGACCACGCCGGATCATTGATGAAGCGGACGTTCGTCCGGCGCACGCCGTCAACGGCGCTGACCTTCTCGGTGATCGAGGCGGCGATCATCTCCAGTGCCGGGCATCCCACAAAGGTCGGGAGGATGTCGATCCAGATCGTGGCCTGCCCGTTGGCGTCGTCGATCCGAACGTTCTCGACCAGTCCCAGATCGACGATGGAGATCGGCATTTCCGGGTCGGGAATCGTCCGCAGGACATCCATGATGGCTTCGATACCGATCATCACTTCCTACCACGCCGCGTTCGGCTCCAGGCGATACACCTCGCACATCTCATCAAGCAGCTCAGCCAGGTGCTTGCTGTGCCGGCCGTGGCGACCTCCGTTGGTCTGGGCGGCCGGTGGCTGGATCGTCAGCCGCAGACCCGCCTTCCCGGTGACCGCAGCAATCGACTCGGACCACTCCTGGAACATGTCCGTGGCCGCCAGCGGATAGAGTCCGGCCGATTCGAGACGCTCCTGTCCGTCGACCGGCTCAAAAAGCATCGGGGCCTCGGGAGCGAGCGCGTCGAGTGCCCGCTGCATCCGCCGGCGCGAGTCTTCGGTGCCGGCTCCGAGACGCACGATCCAGGAGTCGGCGTGCTCGACGTGGATCCGTTGCTCGGCCGCCAGTCGACTGGCCAGGTCGGCCAGGGGCTTGTGGGTGGATCGGGCCAGACGCGCAAGACGCAGGGCGTCAAAGCGGTTGCAGAGGAGCTGCCGGCAGATGGCGGTTGCCCAGTCGAACTCGTCAGGTAGCTCGACGATCGTCGCGCACCGGTACCCCTCCAGCGCGCGCCCGAAGGCCAGCTCGTCGGCGGATCGTCCAAGAAGACCACCGATGAGCTCGTAGAGCGCCTTTGCATGTGCGATCTCGTCCTGGGCCAGCGAGCTGAAGGCGATGTCCTCCTCCAGCATCGGCGCCAGGCCCGTCCAGTCGGAGTTGCGGTGGCCGAGGATGAACTTGTCGTCGGCGACGGACAACAGCAGATCAGCAAATGGTTCCTTGAGGTCTTGCCTGATACTCGTCATTGGTCTTTTGTCTTGGCTGATGGCCGACAGCTGATAGCTACTATATGACCGTGGGCGATTCAGCACTTCTTCGACGCTGAGGCGGAGATCCGGTCGCTCGGACGTCAGTGAGCCCACGAGCAATGGAGCAGTAGACCGCAGGCGAGCAGATCCTTCCGCTCTTTGAACTGCTCTACTGTTCTACGGCTCGCCTCCTCTAGATGACCGTTCACAATCGTGCACGGTCAGCTAGAACATCTCCTTCAAATCGTCCTTCTCGTACTCCTCTATGTCCTTCCTGGCCCGGACCTCTTCCCACTTGGCTCTCACCTCGCTCGCATAGCCGCGGGCCATTCTGTAGGTCTGATCGGTCAGCCGCCAGATCACGTCGTCGGGGCCGGTGGCGACGATGCGCTCACTCAGTGCGACCCAGATACTGCGCGCTTCGGCGGCGCCGGAAATGTCGCGCCGCGCTGTGTCCAGCGCCTCTCGGCTCGATTCCGCTTCGACGCAGCCTGCTGATCGATGAGGCTCGCCGCTTTCGGCTCGCAGAAACACCTCGTAACGTCCGCGTGCGGTCATCTCCGCGCCACCGGCGGTGATCGCCGGTTTGGGGATCGCCCAAAGGCCCACGCACTTCTGGTCCTGGCCGTAGTGCTCGCGGCCGAACTGGATAGCCATCGCCGCGTCGATGGCGTCGACCCAGCCCGCATAGATGTATGGCCTGCCCGTTGCAAGCTGCGTGAAAATCACGTAGGGCTCCAGATCGCCCTCGATTGGCGTATCCAGATCGCCTTCGACGAGTGTGATGTGCTCTCGTATTTTGGACATAAGAGAGCTTTCTCACGCCGCCGGCGGCAGAGCGGTCGACCCTTTCAACACCGCCTTTCGCACCCATCTGCCCTGCTCGTAAGAGAGCCGGCGCAGGGCGAGCCGCTTGCGGTTACAGGGGCCATGGCCGCGGATGACCCGATAGAACTCGTCCCAGTCGGGGGCTGTGAACTGCCAGTTGCCCGTCTGCTCGTTGAGCCGCAGGTTCTTATCCGGCGTCTTGCTGGTGACGATCCCGTCGGGGTCCTTGGTGACGATGTGGATCTTGAGCCCCAGATCGAGCGCGGCGGGTGCGAAGCGGTTGACGAACCGTTGGCGGAGGGAGTCGTTGAGCTCCGTCTTCATCCGCCATCGCATCGGCGGAAGCTGCTCGGAATTGGGCTTGTCCGGCGGACCGAAAAACATGATGGAGGGGTACCACCACCGGTCGAACGCCTCCTGGCACATCTCGCGCTGCCGCTGCGTCCCGGTCATCAGGGTGAGCACCATGTCCTCGCCGCTCTTGAAGTGAAATGCCTCCTCCATATTGATCCGTCTCATCGTCCTCACGTAGGGGCCGAAGGCACCGTCGGCGAGTGTCTTTTGATTCATGATCGCCGCTCCGTCGATGAGCCACTGGATCATGGCGATGTCACCCCAGGTCGGGGCGGGGTAATTAAAGACGTTGTGGTATTTGGTCCGTCCCGTGATCAGGTCTCGGAGCATCTGGTCCCGTGTCTTACCGAGGTCCTGGGAAATTCGGTAGAGCATCTGGCCGTGGCCGATCTCGTCCTGCACCTTGGCGGTCAGTGCCAGCTTGCGGCGGAGGCTCGGGGCTCGTGTGATCCACTCGCCTTCGGGCAGAGCACCGATGATCTCGGAGTTGGCGTGGTGCTCGGCCATCTTGAGCATGCCCTTGCGGTATGCTGCCGGCATCCAGTCGTCCGGCTCAATCAGCTCGCCGGCATCGATCCTGGCCTCGAACTCGGCCAGCTTCTGGGGATCCTCGTCCGCGACATGATCAATGTGCATCCCCACGTTGGAACTTCCGCTCATTTGCCGACTCCTTCGATCAGTGTGGCGACACCTTGGCCCACGCCTACGCACAGTGTAGCCAGGCCGCGCCGCGCGCCGGTGATCGCCATTTCGTGGACAAGCGTGGTTACGAGCCGCGCCCCCGTGCAGCCCAGCGGGTGGCCGATGGCGATTGCCCCGCCGTTTGGGTTGACCTTCTTGGGATCGATCCTCAGTTCGCGGATACTGGCAAGAGCCTGGGCGGCAAACGCCTCGTTGAGCTCGATGACATCGATGTCGTCCAGGGTCGTGCCGGCGCGCTGAAGGACCTTGCGCGTGGCAGGGACCGGCCCCATCCCCATGCACCCCGGGTCGACGCCCGCCGTGGCGGAGGCCCCGACCAGAGCCAGGGCTGTCAGCCCCATCTCCCGGGCGGTATCGGCTTCGACCAGCAACAGGGCCGCCGCCCCGTCGTTGATCCCCGCGGAGTTCCCCGCGGTGACCGTTCCCTGGCCGTCTTGGGCGAAGACGGGGTTGAGCGCGGCGAGCTTCTGGAGCGTCGTCTCCGGCCGCGGGTGCTCGTCGGTGTCGACGATGAGCGGATCGCCCCGGCGCTGCGGCACCTCGACCGAAACGATCTCGCGATCAAAGCGGCAGTCCCGCTTGGCCGCGGCCCACTTTTTCTGGCTTGACAGGGCGAAGGCGTCCTGGTCCTCGCGCGAGATCGAGTACTTGCGGGCGACGTTCTCCGCTGTCTGACCCATTGAGTAGGGGTGGTGCAGCGCGGCAAGCTTCGGGTTGGTGAATCGCCAGCCGATGGTTGTGTCATAAATCTCCGGCGTGCGTCCGAAGGCGGTCTCCGACTTTGCCATCACGTAGGGCGCTCGGCTCATCGACTCCACGCCGCCGGCGATGAACACCTCGCCGTGACCCGCCTCGATCATCCGGGCGGCGATGTTGACCGCTTCGAGTCCGGATGCGCAGAGACGATTGACCGTGCATCCGGGCACATTCTCGGGGAGCCCGGCCAGGAGCGCCGCCATCCGGGCCAGGTTGCGGTTGTCCTCGCCCGCCTGGTTGGCGGCGCCGAAGTACACGTCCTCAATCAGTGCCGGATCGATCTTCGACCGCTGGATCACCTCCCTGATCACCAGCGCCGCCAGATCGTCCGGTCGGACGGACGCCAGTGCCCCGCCGTACCGTCCGATCGGTGTCCGCACCGCCGTAATGATCGCTGCCCTTGGCATGTGAACAATGGTACTGGCCTCGTGCCGGCCGGGCGCTGATCGTCGCGGCCGGGAGCAGAACCTGACGCACGTGCTTCTGCGGCCCAAGAGCGGCGGCCGGTGCCCCTACATCACGAGGGGTCAGGGGTTTTCGGGATTCGGGGTTCGGGACGATCTACTGAACTCTGAACGCTGCTCTCCGCTCAGCAGCCCTCGGCGGCCCTCGGCGGTGAATCATTCGAGCTAGGCTTTCGTGGCGGTGAGCTGGACGACGGGCAGATGGACATCTCCGTTTGCGCCGAAGGAAAGGGTGTCCATGGGACAGACGGACACGCAGATGCCGCAGCCGATGCAGATCTCGCCCGCGTCCGGCGCGCTGGTCAGGACGTGCCATTCCCGCCCGCCGACAGGGTCGGCCGCCACCGATGCGACGGCAAGCCAGACCATCACCAGCGCGGTGACCACACCCTGGGTTCCCTTGCAGGTGCTCTGCATCCGAAAGAGCAGGATATCCTGTCCGCCCAGCGGCCTCAGAATACGGGCAAGTGGCTGCTTGCCCCACGCCACCCGGAAGCCGATTGTTCCAGAGCCAGAGGTCTTTGGGACGATGTCAGTTTGTCTGGCGATCGAACGATCCGCCCGGCTGCCCCATTCCCGCCGCCAGCTTCCGTCCGGCCCGGCCGGTGCTCGGCGAGCCGGAAGGGACCGCCGTTACGAGGTCTTCAGCGGCCCGGTCCTGACGCACAGGCAGGCGACCCTTTTCCCCGGGTCGCCGGGGTGCGGGCTGGCGAGGCAGGTGGTACATTCACGCCGCAGACATGGACGTCTCGGTGCTCATCCCAACACGCAGGAGGCCCGCTCGGCTTGCGGCATGCGTGGCCCGGTTGGCGGGGCAGTCGCTGGGAGCACAACGGTACGAAGTCGTCGTCGGTCTGGACGGGGTCGAGCCGCAGTCGCGGGCGGCGGCGGAGCGGGCCTGGCGCGACGCGGGCGGTGCGAGGGGGGGGCTGCGGGTCATCGGCGGCCCGCGCCGAGGCTACATCGACGTGCGACACCGGCTGATCCCCGAGCTGCGCGGGGAGATCTACCTTTCGCTCAATGACGACGTCGAGCCCTGCCGGCGCCTGCTCGAGGTGCATGTTCGGGCGCATCGGAAGCGACCGGCCATCATCGTCGGCGACTCGCGATTCGTCACCTGGGCGAATCCGACGCTGCTGGACCAACTGCTCCAGGGAACCGGGCTGGTTTTCTTCTGGCACGCGATGGACGGCCGTGATCCGGACTGTGACTGGGGATTCCGGCATTGCTTCGGCCTGAATTTCTCGGTCGCCCGCCGGCTCATCATGGAAGCGGGCGGTGTGCCGTCGATGCCGCTCACGTACGGCTATGACGACCTCGAGCTCGCCTTCCGGCTCGCGCGGCGATTCTCGCTGCCGGTCCTCTACCGTCCCGAGGCTCGCGCGCCGCACCGACATCGCTACCGCGCAATGGACCTTCTTGGGCGCGAGCAGGCGCTCGGCGTCGCTGCGTGCCGCTACGCGCGCCTGCACCCTGCGTTCGCGGTCGTGTTGTTCGGTCGCGACATCCTCGATCCGGGCGAGGTCGCCTCCTGCCGCGACCGAGTTGAGCGCAAGCAGGAGGCCATGGCGGACCTCAAGGCGTCGTTCCTCGGGCTGGACGAGGTGCCCGCGGTCGACGATCCGCAGGAGATCGCGCGCATCTACCGCAAGCACCTGCCGCTCAAACGACATTGCTGGCGGCGGGGCCTTCTCCGGGAGCTGGCTCGCACCTCGGAGGTCACCCATGCCGCCTCGTGAGCGCATCGGCGCCGTCATCCCCTGCCGCCTGGACTCGACGCGCCTGCGGCGCAAGGTGCTGCGGCGGGTGCGGGGGCGGGCATTGCTGGACCGCGTGCTTGATCGGTGTCGAGAGGTCGCCGGGCTCGATCTTATTGTCGTGGCCACGACTGACCGTGCCGTCGACGACCCGATTGCCGATCATGTCGCGGCGCAGGGCGTGCCTGTGTACCGCGGTCGTCTCGACGACGTCGGGAAACGATTGCTTGGCGCGGCTAGCGCACACGACCTTGACTGGATCGCGCGGGTCAACGCCGACAGCCCCTTCGTCGACCCGCGCCTGCTCGAAGCGGCGATCGCGACCGTGCGAGCTGGTTCCGTCGACTTCGTGACCAATTTGCACCCACGGACGTTCCCCTATGGTGTCAGCGTGGAGCTGGTGCGGACGCAAGTCTATGAGCGGCTGGTCGAGCTTCGTGAGGGGCCCGAGGAGCGCGACCACCCGACGCAGGTGCTGTACCGGCTCGCGGACCGGCTCCGTGTGCGGAGAATCCACAAACCAGGCCCGCCGGCCGGACACCTGCGCCTCACGATTGACACGCCGGGCGACCTTGAGCGGTTCGGGCGTATGCTGGACGTCATGGCCAAACGCGGGCTGTCCTGGGAGCGGACCGGGTACGAGGACGCGGTGGCATTGCTGCAGGAGGGTGCCGTGCCGTGACCACGCTGTTCTGCATCCGGCCCAAGGGCTTCAACGTCGGCAACGACGCGATCCACCTGGCGCTCCGCCACCTGCTCGATGAGGCATTCGGCCGGATCGTCAACGTCATCTCGCTGCCGGCCACCGCACGCTACGAGAGCCACGCGATGGCGGGTCTCACAGCCCGGACGGTGTACGAGATCAACCAGTACGGGGACGGGGTGATTGTCGGCGGGGGGAACCTGTACGAGAACGGTGAGTTGGACCTCGACCTCGATGCGCTCTCGCGCCTCGATGTTCCGCTGCTGCTGTACAGCCTCTCGTGGGGGCGCGTCTACAACCGGCGCGGCGAGCTCGTGCCGCGCACCGACGCGATGCCGGACCGGGTGATCCGGGCGCTCAACGATCGCGCCGACTTCTCCCTCGCCCGCGACCACGCGACGCTGGAGCATCTGCACGTGATTGGCTGTGACCGCGCGAGGCTCGGGGGCTGCCCAACCATCTTCCTCGAGCGCATGGCCGACCGCCTGCCGCCCGTTCCTGCCGCGGACCGCGCGGGCGTTCTTGTGTCGATCCGGAACCCCATCCTCATGAACCTCCCCCCGCGGCTTCAGGCATGCGTGCACGGACAGATCGAGGCGATCCTCGACTTCCTTCGGTCCGAGGGGCATGACGACGTGCGCCTGCTCTGTCACGATCATCGCGATGTGCCCTTTGCGACCTCGTTTTCGGGGACCGAATATGTCTACACGGGCGACGTGTATCGGTACCTCGCGCTGCTGCGGTCGTGCCGGCTGAACGTGTCGTTCCGGCTCCATGCCGTGCTCCCGTGCCTGTCCTTCGGCCGGCCGGTGATCAATATCAGCTACGACGAGCGTGCCGCGGGCGCGAT
>JADFKZ010000051.1 GCA_022564665.1 Planctomycetota bacterium
CGGCAGACACCAAGCAGCTCAGCTGGCTGCTTGGTCGCATGCTCAACCGGATCGAACCGCCGTGTACGGACCCGTACGCACGGTGGTGTGGGAGGGGTAGGGCCGCGAGGCCCTCCCCTATCCCGCTACCGCTCAACCTTCGCGGCCACGATGATCTGTGACGGGACACCGCAGCGGGAGATCGTGCGTGTGTGCCGAACCTCCCACGCCCCCTTGGGCAGGAGCTTGAGGAGCTCGATTGGCCGGCAGCCTCCCAGCAGAGCAGGGCGGGCGGCGTTGAGCCTCGCCCATGCGCCGGTCAGCATTCTCGAAAAGAGAGTCGACCCGGGGCAGAGGCTCACGACGCCGAGTAGCCCATCGGCTGACAGCACGCGGTGCGCTTCGTCGATGACGGTGCGGATCTCCTCTTCCTCCAGCAGGTCCAAGACATAGGTGCAGAGGAAGCGGTCACAGCTCGCTGCGGCCACTTCAAGGTGCGCAGCACCGTCGGTGAGGTGCACGGCGGCGCGGTCACCGAATCGCTTCAGACGGCGGCGGGCCAGATCGATCATCGTCGGGCTCAGGTCGATTCCCGTGTATGACGCCTGCGGCGGAAGAATCCGGTCCAGGAGACGCTCCGCCAGACGCCCGGTTCCGCAACCGAGCTCAAAGACCGCCACTGCGGCTTCAAAGGTCGCATTGGAAAGAAGATCCCTGATCGCGGGATCCGCCCAGGACCCCCACCAGTCCAACTTCGCTCCCAGACGGTCGTAGAACGCTCGGACCTGCCATCGGGCGAGCATCGTGAAGCACCCTTAGCCCACCGGAGGAGTCTTGGTTACGCGGGTTTCTGCGACACAATGATCAACTGGTTCGAGCCGATCGTAAAGCGATCCAGCTCGATCCCGCCGTAGAGGGCAACAACGGTCAAGCCGGCCTTCCGAAGCTGACAGCACACCTCGCGTGCGGTGAAGACCCTTTGGGTGCCGGTCCGCGTGTCGGTCATGCCATCCCGAATGAAGGAGTACTCGGTGTCGAGCCGCCCACGCACGGGATCGTAGTGGTTCCGCACGTTCATCGTGATATCGCCGATCTCGAAGGATCGTTTGGCCTGAAAGGATGCAAAAAGCGTCTCACCGACCATGGTGTCGATGACGAATCGGCCGCCTGGCCTCAGTGCCCGGCCCACAGACCGCAGGAAGTCCATGTTTCCGTCGTCGTCGAGGTAGCCGAAACTGTTTCCCCAGCAGAATGCCCCATCGAAGATCCCGGGCCCGGGCAGATCGCGCATGTCGCCGTGCACCCACTCGATCGAGAGGTCTCTTGCGGCCGCGGATGCGTTCGCTTCCTCGATGAATTCCCCGGCGATGTCGACGCCTGTCAACCGGAAGCCGCGGGCCGAAAGCTCTACAGCGAGCCGGCCATTGCCGCAGGGGACGTCGAGCGCCTTCGCAGGCGGCGCAAGCTCGAGAGTCCGTACGAGAAACTCGGCCTGGGTGCGTGTCTGCTCCCCGGTGATGGCCTGCCGCCAGAGGTCGAGGGCGATGCCGTGGAAGAACGTCTTGAACCACTCGGGGTCGACCTCGATGGGCTCCTCGAAAGTCATCAGATCCACAGGATAGCTCGTTGCGCGGGCTGGAGCGTCCACCCACCGGAATCCGAGGTACCCCCGGCGGCTCTGATGGGGCGGCAAGCCCCAAGTCAGGACCAGTTACCGCCGATGTGTATACAATCAAGTTGACAGTTCTTACAGCTCTTTGACAATTGGGGCCGAACTGGACTCGACCGGGCAGTTGAGGCTTGTCGTGGCGCGTCGTGGAGCATCCCTGCCACGTAAAAAGGATGCACACTTATATTTGCCGACACTGAGTTGGCTCTCGCTGCGTAATTCGCAGTGGCGATCCCGGACCTGACGCCCGATAGGGCTCGGGGTCGACGACCATCGGGCTGGTTCCACGGGGCTGACAGACCCCCAGGGGACGAGACAACAGTCTGTCATGGCAAGGCAAAACGCCGTCGCTCGCGGTTTGCCGAGCCGAGATCAAAGGAGCGACTACGCGCGTAGATGCGGCCTGCTGGCTGCTCCGGCACGGGGGTTCGATTCCCCCCGGCTCCACTTCGCCGGCCTCGCCTTTGGCGAGGTCGGCTTCGTTGGTTTCTTGAGCGCTCCGTAGAGCCCTTTGGGCTCACACTCGCTCTGGTACGCGGCGGCGAATTCGATCCGCCGCCGCTGATCGGGCGCTTTCTTGAGCGCTCCGTACGGCCCTGCGGGCCGACACTCGCTCTGGCGGCTACGCGGCCTATCAAAAAGGCCGCTACGCTTTGATGCAACCTGCGCTAACTCGAAGACCGCAGCGTCTCCACGACACGGAGGATGTCTGCCAGATGCCTCGTGCCTTTTCCAAAATGACTCGCGGCGGCCCGAAACTCGATGCGCGGATACTCGTCGGTGTTGCGGAGCGCCGATCCGGACCAGGACCGCAACGTTGCAGCGTCGCAAACATACTCGATCCCCGGAAAGGCAGTGCTTGATTCAACGGCCGAACGTCGTTCGAGATCTCCGCTGTCATGACTCACGAGGGCCAGGAGGGGCGTCTCGGCGCTCGAGGGATTGGTCCACAGAGACGCCGTCGGGAAGACGTCGAGGAACGTGGCTGTAATCATTCGCAACTCCTCGGCGGAGAGCTGGTGACCGGGCAGCCACTGGGCGAAGATCCCGCCCGGTGTTAAGCGTCGCGATACGGCGGCGAAGTGTTCAGTCGTGTAGAGATACCCGGTCCCGGCATGCCAGGGAACGAAGACGTCCCCGACAATCACGTCAAACTGCTCGTTGGTTGCAAACAGATGATTCCGTGCGTCGGCAACGAGCGTTTCCACTCGGTGATCCCGGAGCACGCCGCGGTTGACTGCTTCGAACTCGCTCGCTGCGTCGACCACGCCGGGGATGATCTCGATCGCCACCACCCGGCGAACGGGGAAGTCCAGCACGCTACTCACGCTCACGCCGGTGGCCACACCGATGAACGCGACGGACCAGGGGCGCGGATGCAGCAGCAGCGGGAGCCCCCCCTGGCTCCGCTGAATCTTGACGGCACGCTTGCCCGAGCTGCCCAGCAGATAGCGATTGTTGACCTTCAACAAGCGAACGCCTTCACGCGTGTCGATCACGGCCACGTTGGCGGTCTCGCCTTCGGTATAGCGGACCAGCGTTTCACCCGGCAATTGCCACAACGGCACGAAGTTCCAGGTCTGGAGCGTCAGGAGAACCGCAAAGCTGAGGCCCAGGATGATCAAGGCGACCGGCCACCCCTGCCGGTAGCCGCGAGACCACGCCACGAGAGCCAGCAGGGCGTACATCGTCGCCACCACGGTGATGGACTTCCCGCTGCCGAGCCATGGCAAGAGAACAAACCCGGCACAAACGGATCCCGCCGCTGCCGCCAGAGTATTGACGCCCGTCAGGGTGCCCACCCGCCGCCCGGACTCGGAGGCATGATGCGTGGCGATCTTCCACGCGATTGGAAGCGCCATTCCCAGGAGTAACACGACCGGCCCGATCGTCATCGCGGTCAACAAGAGCAGTTGGAGCAGGTACACCGCTATGGACTCACCAGCCGACCCAATCCTCATCTTGATCGCGAATTGGAAGAACGTGGGAGAGACAAGAATCGCAAGAGCACCGGCACCCTGCGTCCAGGCCAGGAGACGCCACGGATTGGCCAGGCGATCGACCACCGCCGACACCAGCAGTGACCCCGCCGCCAGAAAGACGAGGAACGTCGCCAGCATCAGGGAGAAGCTGAAGATGGAGCTGTCGGTCAAGTTCACGATCAGCCGCGTATAGAGCACTTCCAGGGCCAGCGTGCCGAAGCCGGAAAGGATGACAACCAGGACGATTGCCGGCTCCAGCCCTTTAGTCGTGCGCGGCTTCGATGCTCGTGTGTCGCCTGTCGGTAGCCGCGAATCGCGCGTCAACCACGACGCTCCAGCGGCGGCAGCGGCAAGCAGGTTCAGGGCCGCCGCCAGGTACATGGAGTTGGTGATCCCGATCCAGGAGGGCAGGACAAAGCCCGCCAGCAGGACGCCGGCTGTTGCTCCCAGGGTGTTCAGCCCGTAGGCGAGGCCGACCCTGGACCCGAAGTGGCCGGTCCGAGCCACGAGCGCGCGCGCCATCAACGGCAGTGTCACACCCATGGCCACGCACGGGGGTCCTATTGCGGCGAATGCCAACACCAGCTTGATTGGGGTCAACGGCCAACTGCTGCCTGCCAGTGACTGATAGAGTGTGGGGTACCAACGCTCGTAACCGGCAAACCATATGTTGACCGCGAGCGCTCCGATGAGAACGGCCACCTCCGCGGCTGCAAACCTTAACGCCGCCGTCGACCGGCGCTTCGCAAGCCTCGCGCCGAGAAGGGAGCCCAGAGCCAGCCCGGTGAAGAAGGCAGCCAGCACAACAGCCGCGGCTCTGGTGGTACTGCCGAAGACGAGACTGAAGCTGCGGGCCCACATCACTTGATAGATGAGGCCCGCGGCACCACTGGTCGTGAACGCGACGTACAGCAGGCCGGTATTGATGCTGGACATGGCGCCGGTCGCTGACAACGGCGGGCTTGATGGCGTGCTCGAGTGGCTCATGTGTGATACCAGCGTATCTTCGTCGTCTCCGGGCTTGTGCGATGCGCTGGTGGCATCACCATCTGAGCGGCGTTCAACGGCTCCCAGAACCGTCCCATCCATGCATATGGGGGCTGATTACGATGGGGTAAGCATGGCCAGGCGAGACCGGGCATCGTCGATCCATTCCGGTGTGCTGTCGCCGGCTAGGTTGATCGCTCGCTGCAAGGCGGATGCTGCACCAGGGAGGTCGCCCTCGGCCTCCCGGGTCACACCGAGGAGGTAGTGGGCGCCGGCGTACTCGGGATCGGCTTTGATCGCACGTTGTAAGTGCGATATCGCTTCTGATGCGCGATCGAGCGCCAGCAGGACGGATGCGAGGGTGTGTCGCAGGTGAGGATCTTGCGGTTGGATGGCAACGGCTTTCTCCGACCGCTGTAATGCCGTCTCCAGGCCGAGGTCCGCCTTGTATCGGCACCAGGCTGAGTTGTTCAGTGCGACCACGTCGTTCGCGTCAAGCTCAAGGACGCGATCATAGGCCTGGATCGCACGGTCATACTGTCTCCCTCGCTCCAGAGCACGCGCCCAGGCACTGATGTATTCGAGATTCCCCGGCTCGAGTTTGGTCGCTCGCTCCAGGATTGGCAGGACCTCCTCGACCGATCGCTGCTGGGCATCGATTGTCCGGGCCAGATTGAAGTGGGCGGCCGCGTGGAGGGGATACGCCTCGGCTGCCTTGCGCAGTTGCTGCTCGGCTTCTGCGAAGCGGCCGTCGTTGCCCAAGCTGATTCCAAGCTTCATCGGAATGTACAGATCCAGCGGAGGCAGCAGCGGACGCTGCGCCGCACGTTGAAGCAGTTCGGCCACCTCGACACCCACCTGCGGGTCGTTGAGCAGATCCATCAGAAGGAACATCACCCGGGCGTTCCCCGGGTCGGCATCAACCACGGATTTGAGCAACGCAACGGCGTGCGTGATCTCACCCTGACTGATCGCGTCCTGTGCCTCGAGTACGGCGCGGTGCAGCTCGATCTGGTCCTTCGGATCAGGAAGTGTGTCGTCTGACGCGGGTTCGATGGATACACCGAGGTAACCGAGCGTCTGGAGGGCGCGCATACTCTCTTCGTCGAGGTCAAGAGTCGCGGCGTCGAGCTTGGGGTGGTTGATCGTCTGATTCTTCAGGTCGCCAAGCGCCTCCTGGAGGGCAATGACCCGCGGATCACCGTCGTCGAATAGATTCGTCTGCTCATGGGCATCAACGGCCAGGTCGTAAAACTCGGACCGAGGGGCGCGAATGTACTTCTCGGTTGCCAGAACGATTCCTTCCAGCGGGCTCCAGCCGTAGGTATAAAGCGGCAGATAGCTTTCAAAGTAAATGGGTCGTTTGGTTGCGGGCGACTCGCCGGCCTCTTCGAGCCCCAGCGGGAGCGGGCGTCCATCGATCTCATGCGGCAGGGGAATACCGAGTCGCTTGAGAATCGTTGGAAACACATCCACCAGCGATACCGGCTCTTGGACGACCTGCCCGCGTTGCGTCATGGTCATGGTCGGATCGGCGATGATCAGTGGAACGCGAATGGTGTCGTTGTACACAAAGAGCCCGTGACTCGGTTCTCCATGGTTCCATAACGACTCGCCGTGATCGGCGGTGAACACCAGGAGCGTGTATCGGCCCGTAGCGTGTTGAATCGTACCCACGTGCGCCAAGAGCCTTTCCAACTGGCTGTCGGCGTAGGTGATTTCAAGGCCGTAGGCGCTTGCCATCGGAGTCGCCGGGTCATATCCAGGCGGCGCATACGGGGCATGCGGGTCGAAGTAGTGGGCCCACAAGAAGAACCGAGAGTCAGCCACGCTGTCGAGCCACTTGATCGCGATATCGGTGACGGCTTGGGCATTGCGTTGAGCGTAGTCGAACTTCGATGCCGGAGTTGGTCCCGAGAAGTCATCCTCGTAGAAGTCAAACCCGTCGTTCAGACCGTACCGGGAGGACAACACATAGGCGCCCAACACCGCACCGGTTGCGTAGCCGTGTCCCCGCAGGACTTCCGCAAGCGTGATTGCATTCTCGTCGAGCGGTCCGGTTCCGTTGTCGTGGATGTTGTGCCGGAACGGATAGAGTCCGGTTAGGATCGAGGTGTGGGAGGGCAAAGTGAGCGGCGTGGGCGCGTAGCACGACTCGAACCGGATGCCGTTTTGGGCCATCTGATCGATCGTGGGGGTCTCCGCATGGTGCGCGCCGTAACAGCCCAGATGGTCCGCTCGTGTCGTATCGAACGTCACCAGCACCACGTTCCAGTCGATCTGTCGATCGTGCACTCCCCAGAACCGATTCCACGGACGCCCGTAGATGACAGCGACCCCGAGGGTGACCATCAAGACAAGCCCAAGCACGACAACCGCCCGCCGCCGCATCCGCCGCCGCCTGCTGGCGGTTTCGTCTGCCGCGGAGGTCACGATTCTCCCTCTCCATCAACCGCGGTCGGAGCGGGGGGGGTGGGGGGGGACTCTTCAAGGTCCGCCGCTTCGACTGAGAAGTCCGGCGCGGCTGCGGGGAGACGGCCTCCCGCGGCTTTGTACTGGTCCAACACGAAGCGTATTTTCCCGGCCTGCGGCTGGTCGGGGTCCAGCTGCAAACTGCGTTGGAAAAGGTGCATCGCTCGGGGCGTCCGGTTTAGATTCAGCAGCGCGCCGGCGAGCTGTGTATGGGCGAATGCGTAGCGAGGCTCTACTCGAATGGCGCGTCTGAAGAAACGGGTCGCCTGGTCGTAGCGCTCGTTCCTGAGATGACCGACACCGATATTGGCCAGGGCGGTCGCGTTATAGGGGTTGCATCGCACCGCCTCCTTGAACTCCTCGGTGGCCTCGTCCCATCGCTTGAGTCGCGCCAACAGCTGGGCTAGATTCTGGTGCAGCGCGTCGTAGTCGCCGGCGACCTCAATACCCAGCCGGTAGGTTTCTTCGGCCTTCTCCAGCTCGCCTTTTCGACGATACGCCAGGCCGAGATTGGCGTAGGCTGGACCAAATGCTTTGGACATCTCAAGCACGCGGTTGAGGGTCTGGATCGCGGCGTCCTGTTTGCCCTGCATGCTCAAGACGCCACCCAGAATCGCCAGCGCCCTGAGCTGGGTCGGGTTGAACCGCAGCGCTTCTTGCAGCTGACCGACGGCTTCTTGCAGGTTGCCCTCCCGAATCGAGATTTCCGCCATGCCGGCACGGGCTTCACCATTGAGGGCATCCAGCTCGATGGCCTTCTCAAAGTGCTCGCGAGCCCGCTGGATCTCGCCACGTTGCAGATAGTGATCACCGAAACGGTGCATGATCATTGGTCTGAATGCACCATGGTCCAGTTCCAGGGCTCGATTCATGAGACGCAGCCATTCATCCTCATCTCGTCGGGCGAGGGCCAACTGGGCAAGCTGCATGTAGGCGGGAGGATGGTCGGGACGCGATTTAAGCACGTTGCGAATGAGGCGATCGGCCTCCTCCAGATCGCCCTTGCTTGCGTAGTTGGCGGCGCGGCCGAGCTGGATCGATTCGTCGTTGGGCGCCAGAACGGCCGCGATCTGAAGCACCTCCAGGGCATCATCGTAGCGGCCCTGCACTTGATACGCCCCGGCGAGTATCTGACGTGCCCACACGTCGTTTGGTACCTTTTCCAGGCACATCTGAAGAGTCTCGATGGCGCCGGCGATGTCGCCGCGGTTGCGTTGATGAACTCCTCTCTGCACCTGCTCCCAATGCACCATCCCATCCTTCGGATCGAGGCTTGGGCGATCTTCTTGTTCGGGGCGGACCGTGGCCACGTACCCGAGTGCAGCCAGTGCGCGTCGGGCCTCCTCCGTCAGCTCGAGGTTGCCGTGGACCTCCGCCGCTACCAGCGGGTCCCCTCCGACCATCTGTTCGAGCGCTCGATACAGCTCGGCGAGAACATCGGGCGCCTTCTTGGAAATGTCGTCTAGCTCACGCGGGTCCTTGCGCAGATCGTACAGCTCCGGCCTCGGAGCAAGAATGAACTTGTAGTCGTCGCGGCGGACTCCCAACAGCGGGGCCCATCCGTGCAGCGTCTTGGTTGACAATGTTTCAATGTAGATCGTGCGCGGCCCATCGCTCGGCGCGCCGAGCAGGCTGATGCCCTCAAGCTCGCGCGAGGGCTCGATCCCCAGCAGGTCAAGGACGGTTGGCATGACGTCGATGATGCCCACCTGGCGGCGGACGACCTTTCCCTGGGGCAACGCCACCGGCGCATTGATGATCAGAGGAATGTGCAGCGTTGAATCATAGATCAGCAGCGAGTGCGTCTGCTCGCCGTGCTCACCGAGCCCCTCGCCGTGGTCCGCCGTCATGATGACGAGCGTGCGATCGCGGACATCCAGCTCTTCCAACAACTCAAGCAGCTCACCGAGCTGGCTGTCGGCGTAGGCGATCTCGCCGTCGTAGGGATCGTCGGCATACTCCGTCCGAAATGGCTCCGGGGGCATGTACGTCGCATGCGGGTCGAAATAGTGCACCCAACAGAAGAACTTCTCGTCCCCGTTGTTGCGCAACCACGCAAAGAGCGGCTTGTTGGTCAGCTCCGCGGCCCGTTCGCGGAACATCTGAGGCGAGTGCTTGACGCCGATTGTCAGGTCGTCGTCGTAGTGGTCAAAGCCTTGGGCCAGGCCGTAGGTTGAGTCCAGGACATACGCTGAGATGAAACCCGCCGTCGCGTATCCGTATTCGGCGAGGATTTCCGGGAGGGTGACGTGGCGGTCATCGAGCCGAAACGTCCCGTTGGCGCGTACGCCATGCGTGAACGGGTGCAGCCCGGTCAGGAGCGACGCGTGCGCCGGCAGCGTCGCCGGGACGCTTGTCACGCAGTTCTCGAAGAGATACCCTTCTCGAGCCAACCGGTTGAGCACCGGAGTCCTGATGCTGCGATTGCCATAGCATTCCAGGTGATCGGCTCGCGTGGTATCAAACGTCACGATGAGTACGTTGAAGTCGTTCAGCGCGCCTGGTTCGGCCTCGATTCGATCCGCGTCGTCGAGACTTGAGTCGACTTCGCGAGTGATTTCCGAGCCGCGCGGAGCAATGACGTGATTCCACAACAGCGTGCCTGCCCCGAAGAGCATCGTAACCGTTCCCGCCACGTAGAGAAAGGATTGCGACCAGCGGAACCGCGCTCGCCGGGCAGGGATGTTGCCGGGGCGCGCCGAACGATCGGTTCCGGCTGCCTTTGGGTCGTCATCGGAAGGTGTCGACACCGTGCATCTTCCACAGGGGGCCAAAACAAAAGCCCTATCACACGATCATGCCGGCCCGAGCCTGCTCAGTGCGACCGGCCACGAGGGCAAGCGGTGCACGTTGGGAACTCCCCAGCGTAGCACGTGGCGCATGTCAAGTAAAAAGCAAGCCCGCACTTCCGGGCGGACTTGACCCAAAGAACTCGTTGCGTGTTGCATCTGAGCGTCAGACCCGACGACGCCGGCGGGCGAAACCGAAGGCGCCGAAACCGCCTATGAGTATCGCCACGCTTGCCGGCGCGGGGACATTCTCGATGCCGATGCCGCCCGAGGCGCCGGGGTCGAAGAAGAAGGAGGTGCCCCAGAACCAGCTCAGGTTCAGTTGCAACGGTTGTTGCTTGGCCGTCAGTTGCACCCAGACACCGTCGCCAACCTGCGGTGGCGTTCCCTGGCCCCATAGGCTCACGGGAACAGCCGGCGGCAGGTACAACCAGGTCCCTATCAAGCCGGTCGTCGTTGAAAAAGACTGGGTCGTGGCAGGCGCGACGTGAAAGATGTTGAAAACCTTCTGGAACACCACGTCAATGTCGCCGTTATTCTTCAATGGGGTTGCGCCCTTGGCGTGAAGCACCAGGGAGCCCAGCGGGATCGGCACACTGGTAAAGACGCTTTGCCCGGAGTTGCTGGCGTTGGCTAACCAGACTGTTACTGATCCAGCGGCCCCAGTGGTGTTGAAACCCTGCGCTGGCGTGAAGCCCGTGAAGTTGGCTTCCGTCGGATCGATGATGGTCGAAAAATGCACGCCGGCCCAGTCGCCGAACCCGAACGTTACGTGATAGCTGATGGGGACGGAGGTGCTCTGGCTCGCCGAAAGCGGCGGCGTGAAGAAGTCGCCAAACGGGAACCCGGCAGGACCGATCGAGTCCGCCATCACCGGGCCGGCCACTGCACATGCCGTGACGGCGGCCAACAGTGCGGTTTCGATCGCTCCGTAGCGGCCTCCGGCCGCACACTCGCTCTGGCGGCTACGCGGCCGATTCAATCGGCCGCTACGCTTGGATGCACAATGCGCTGGTCTCATCTTCTCCATCGCCAGACTCCTCGCGCTTCCTGCCTCCGGAGTGGGAGTCTCATCGGCACCGCGCTGCGGCTGGCAACCAGACCCGCATGCACCGCGCCGTCTCCCCACGCTCTTGGGGGACAGGCAGTAAACCGGTTTTCGTGGCGATCTTCGCCTTCGGTCGGCGAGACGCGCCCTCTCTCAACTCAGGCAGTGCGAGGCGCACTACCCCTTCTACCACTTACATTTACACCGGTGCCCCGCCCTCGTCAAGGGTTCAACATCGATTTTTGTGAGCAAAAGCGGTCAGCCGCCCGGTTTGTCAGGAGGCTGGCGAGCGGGCGGCCCAACACGCTGGACACAGACAAAGACAGAGAATCGAAGCGCCAAAGAAAAAGGGGGCGAGCCATCGGGCTCGCCCCTTTGTCGACAGGTTTCCCCATTCTCCAGGGTTGGTCAATTATCGGCGACCCGACGTCGCCGGCGAGCCAGACCGAACATGCCCAAACCGCCGGCGAGCAGGGCGATCGCCCCGGGGGCGGGAATGTGCTCGATGCCGATGCCGCCCTCGTGGGTGATGGCGCCAGAGGTTCCGAAGAACCAGCTCTGGCCAGCCGCGTTATTGTTCGCGTGGAAGGTCTTGGGGGTCTGAACATGGAGCCAGGTTCCTCCACCAATCGGAGGCGGCGCTGCACCAGGGTCACCCCAGACGCTGGTGGTTGCCCCTGGCGGCACGTACACCCAGTCCGATATCTCAAGCGTAAGACGGTCACTGTTCGCCATCGGCCCGACGTGATAGATGTTGAACACGGTCGACTTGAAGGTCAGGTCAATGTCACTGTTGTTGGCCGGGTCGGAGCCCACCACTTGAACGTTGAACGAGCCGAGCCTGACCACCGAGCTGATCGGAGGGGATGCCCCGCTCTTGCTGGCGGCATTGAGCCAGACGGTGGAGCTGGCGGGCCCAGACGTAAAGATGAAGTTCGGATCTACCTTGAAGCCCAAGAAGGTGGCTTCACTGGCATCGATGATGTTGATATGGAAATGCACGCCCGCCCAGCCAGAGAATGCACTGGGGCCCGGCCCGCTCTTGTGAAAGCTGATCGGGATATTGGCGATATCCCCCGCCGCAAGCGGCGGCGTCTTGAAGTCGCCGAACATGCCGTCCGGTCCAAACGTGCCGCCGGGACCGATTGAGTCAGCCGCGACGGGGCCAGCCAAAGCTCCCACAGCCAGCGCAGTCAAGAATCTAACCTTCATCCCGATCCTCCTTTACTTCCTGCCCCTCCGAGGGGCTGATCCTCACGTCCTCAAACTTCTCCTTTGGTATTCGCCCACAGCTCAGCTTGCCACTCGGCGTCCATCACGAACGCCACATTGCCCACCCGCTGAGAGGGCTTGCAATACGCCTATTTTGCTGTGGATTAAACCCGGGAGAGTCGCTCCGATTTTCGCCAGACGCTGGCGAGAGCGCTCTCTCTCAACCCAGGGGGCCCGAAGGCCGTCCCCACGTCCCCTTTTTACATCGTCCCGTGCCCACGTCAAGAGTTCAAATCCGCTTTTTGTCAGAAAAAGCGGTCATTCGCCGTGCCCGGCTCTCACCCTTATAGATGAACGCATCCGTCTGAAGAAATACGGCCGGCGGTCACCATGACCATGACGGCGGCTCGGATCATTGCGGAAACTTCATTCTGACAAGACTTTACGACTCCGGTACGGGGATCGATTCCCCCGGGGCTCTCCCAGTGGTTCTGCAGGGGTGCACCGGTGGAGCTCCGTGGGCGACAAATCCTTGAACTTGGGTTCAAGGCGGGTCTGTGGTGGCTGCGGTCGTGCTCAACCACACATCGAAGAACACCGATAGGGTCTTCCGGGCACCCCCCCGCCCCCGCCGATAACCGGGGATTCCTCGAAATGCTGAGCACCAAGACCGGCATCTTCCTGCAGATTCCGGATGAGTCCGAGACGCGGACCCTCCACCCGGCAAGGGTCGTGGAGGTCACCGACGGTATGTACACGGTCCAGGTGGAGGAGAAGGACCTTCCGCTCAGCGCCGGGCAGGATGTTTTTATCTATTTCGAGATCGATCAGAAGTTCATGCAGCAATCGGCGCGGATCGACGCGATCATGCAGGCCGATCCCAAACAGGTTGTGGGTCTGGAGACGATCGGTGAGCCCTTGTCGGCCGAGAACAGGGAGTGCTTCCGCGTCTCCACCGTGATGGCGGGGCTGACCGCAACCGTCGGCGCCGAAGAAAAGTGCCCGTTGCTGGATACCAGCGCCACCGGCTGTGCGGTGTTGACCAACTTCCGCTACAGCATCGGCAGTGTCCTTGAGATCGCGTTGCCCTACCAGGGCTCGTGGTTTACAGGCAAGGGCCGCGTGCACAGCGTCAGAGAAACCAGCTCGGACCGATTCCGTATCGGTCTGGCGTGCGCCGGTGACCAGAAAGCCGGCGACGAGCTTCGCGAGGGGCTGAACACCATCACCATGTCGATCCAGCGGGAGCAGCTCCGCCGTCGGGCACGCCAGGGCTAAATGACCGTGCACGATTGTGCACGGTCATCTGGAGCATGCCCAAGCGGACGGGTTCGCCGGCCCGAGCGTCGGAGAAGTGCAGCATCGCGCACGGTGATTTAGAATCCACAGCATGCCCGAATCCGCGAGGAGCGAGATCGGTTCTCCGGCCCTCCTCCGCGGCCTTCTCGGCGGCGCGCTCATGGGGCTTGCCATGCTCGTCCCCGGTATCTCCGGGGGGACGATGCTCCTGGCCGTCGGCATCTACCCCCGGTTCATCCGGGCCGTGGCGGATGTTTCGACACTGCGGTTCTCGACGCGGGCTCTTGTCCTTCTGGGCTGTGTCGGTCTCACCGCCGGGGTGGTGCTCTTCGGTCTTGCCGGGATCGTCAAGGGACTGGTTTTCGACCACCGCTGGGTCATGTACAGCCTGTTCATCGGTCTTACGCTGGGCGGCGTTCCCGTGCTCTGGCGTCTGCTTCGCAGGATCGATGTGACGGTCGCGGTCGCTGCCATCTGCGGCCTCGCCGCGATGGTTGCGCTGAGCCTCCTGGAGACGGGGTCCTCATCCGCGGCGCCCTTCAGCGCGCCAAGCTACGCGATGCTTTTTGTGGCAGGGCTTGCCGGGGCGTCGGCCATGATCCTTCCGGGTCTTTCCGGAGCCTATCTGCTGCTCATCCTGGGGCAGTACGTGACCATACTCGGCGCCCTCGATGAGATCCGGGCGGGTCTCAGCGCCGGCGACTGGGAGCAGGTGGCGGGCGCCATGGAGGTCGTGATCCCCGTCGGCCTCGGCGTCGGCGTCGGTGTGGTGGGGGTGAGCAACGCCGTCAAATACCTCCTGGCGAGGTTCGGGCGGGCCACGCTCGGTGTGTTGCTCGGGCTTCTGGTGGGGGCCGTCGTGGGTCTGTGGCCCTTCCGCGAGGCCGTCGAGCCGGCCCTTGGCGATGTCATCGGGGGTGTCGAGCTGACCAGCCCCGCCATGGTCGCCGACGTCAAGCCCCAGGACTTCAGGACCGAGACGTTCCTGCCTTCGCTTGGCCTGCTGGCCGGCTCGCTCGGCCTCGCCGTGGTTGGGTTTGGCATCTCATCGATCGTCTCGCGTCTCGGCGGCGCCGGCAAGTCCACTGATCGTTAAGAAGCTGTTTCATAACCGATCCGTCGGCCCGAGAGCCGCAGGAACGGTCGCTGGCAAGGAGGGCGAAGCAGGCGATGCCAAGGTGCATCGTCGATGCAGCCCGACGCCGCCAGCGGGCGTTCCCGCGGATCGAAGCCAGGAGGAGGTTGTGAAACAGCTTCTAAGACCCGCGGTCGTCTTTTGGCCGATAACACCTCTCCCCCTGCGCTTTCGGCTTCGGCTTCGGCTTCGGCGCGGGTTGACGGAGGCGCCGGCGATGCCTCGGACCGCGATCATCATCGGGCTGCCGGAAACCTGCCGACAGCTCCAGCGGCAGCTTGATCTGGTTCCCGATAGGCCGGTGACGCTCGGCTGGATCGTTCACCAGAAGCACCCAGATGGGCCCAGCCACGCTCCCCTGCACGCGGGGGCTGGCCCAGCTGGTTCCGGGGAGCCGGCCCCTGCGGCCGCCACGAGACCGAGGGCGGCCCCGCATCCGCCAATCCTCGGGACGCTTGAGGAGCTTGAGGTGATTATCGGCCGCCGCCGGCCGGAGGTCGCCCTGGTGACGCTGCCGGCCGCGATGACGATCCTCACCGGTTCCATCCGGGCTCGCCTGGGGCGGCTTGGCCTTCCCGTCCGGTTCATGCCGACTCTTGGCGATCAGCTTGCCGGCACCGGCCCTTGGAGCAGGCGCGAGATCGATCTGGGGTCGTTGTTGGAGCGCCCGCCGCGGCGGATCGACGAAGCGTCGGTACGCGGCGTACTCGAAGCGCGGCGGGTGCTCATCACCGGAGCCGGCGGCTCGATTGGAAGCGAGCTTGCCCGGATCGTCTGCCGCTTCGACCCCAGGAAGCTGATCCTGGTGGAGCGTTCCGAAAACGCCCTCTTTGAGATCGACCGCCAGATCGCCAGGCGGGCGCCGCGGCTTGACCGAAGCGCTCTGCTCCACGACATCGTCGATGCCGCGGGAACGCTTGGGCACCTGAAGCGTCTGCGGCCCGACGTCATCTTTCACGCCGCCGCCCACAAGCACGTGCCGCTGATGGAGGACCATCCCGCGGCGGCGGTTGACAACAATCTCTTTGGCACGATTTCCGTCGCCGATGCCTCGGACCGCACAGGGGCCGAGCGGTTCGTGATGATCTCCACCGACAAGGCGGTCAGGCCCCGCTCCGTCATGGGGGCGACCAAGCGTCTGGCCGAGCTGTACGTCCAGCACATGAGCGGGCGGTCGGAGACCCTCTTTTCGATGGTTCGATTCGGCAACGTGCTGGGCTCGACGGGCAGCGTGCTGGATATCTGGTCGAGGGAGATCTCCGAGGGCGGGCCGCTGACCGTTACCCACCCCGACATGACGCGGTACTTCATGACGATTGCCGAGGCGGCGGCGCTGGTCATCCAGTCGGCGGCGCTGGTCGACTCGGAAGCCTCGGGAACGGTGTTCCTGCTTGATATGGGTCAGCCGATCAAAGTGCTGGATCTCGCACACGGATTTGCCGCACTTCACGGTCTTGAAGCCCGGGTCGTCGACACACCAAGAGCGGCCGCGGAGCCCGAGGGTGCATGCCCGACGATCGAGATCGTCTTCACCACCCCCAGGCCGGGTGAGAAGCTGCATGAGGAACTGGTGGCGGAGACGGACGCGATCCGACCCACCGCCCATCCCGATATCCAGAGCATACATCTGGCGTCCCCCGATCCGGATCTCGTTGACCGTATCATCCGTCTGCTGTCGCCCGGGAACCGCCCGCGCGAGGCGGCCGCCATTGTCCACACGCTGCGAAATCTGGTCCCACTTCAGATGCAGCCCACCGCGGCCTAGGAAGAAGAACGCGGCCGGCGTCGTTTGGTCTTGGGTTGCATCTGATCCAGGCAAGGGGGAAGATGGCGGTCGGGTCACCGTCATGACCAAGTCGCACTCCCATTCCGGCGCCAAGAAGTCCTCCGCCAGGGCCCACCCGCGGCGCCGGCCGCCGCCGGACGGGGCCATCTACATCGGGCTGGTCATGATCGGTGTATTTGCCATGGTGCTTTGGTACCTGGTCTCCCAAGAAACCTGGACGCACGGGCTGATCGGGTATGTGATCGCAGTGACGTTCCTGGTCAACCTCTATACCTGGCGGGTGACGCAGGGCAGGCGTCTTTCCGGCTGGCAGCAGAGCCTGGCGCGGTTGCCGCTTCGGTGGGTCGGCTACGGAACCCCCGACGGCCGTCCGCTTGAGGCGGCCAAGGCCTCAGCCCGCGCCCGGGCAATGCTGGCGGTCAGCGTGGCCACAAGCGTCGTGATGATCGTGCTCTTGACCTTGCTCCTGATCGATTAGCGAAGGTTGCGTCAAGCAGGCGAAGATTCACCGCGGAGGGCCACGGAGAACTAGAGCAGGGGTTCAGGAAGAGGGCTGTCGCGCTATCTCTAGGCGGCTGGGTCTGAGCGAAGCGAAGGCCCGGTCTTCTAGGCTCTGTCTGACAACCCCACCTGGCGTCGACCGGGTGCGGGACGCAATATCCCGGGATTCAGGCATCTACCCGATGATCTTGCGCCGGTTGGACACGTAGTCCCAGACCACGTAGCGGTCGAGGTCCCGCCCGCCGGTGAAGAAGACCCGGCCCCTGGTCGTCTCGACCATCCTGTGGGCGAACTGGATGTCCTCGTGGGTCTGGCCCCAGTTGGGAAGCAGAAAGACGTTGATCGTGATTCCCTCTCGGGCGGCGAGCTGCGCCTCCCGCATCGTGGCGGCTTCTGTCCTGGGGTGCGGTGGATAGAGCAGGTAGATGTGCTGAGCCTCGAAGTGGGCGGTGGGCAGGCCGTCGGTGATCAGGATGATCTGGCGGTTGGGCGTGTCCTGGGCGGCGAGGAACTGGCGCGCCAATTGGAGGGCACGCTGGATGTTGGTGAAGTGCTGCGGGACGTCGAGCTCGCTGATCCGCTCGTCGGACATGTCCGCCCGCAGATGCACGACCGACTGATAGAGCGTCACCGGCCTGGGCAAGAGCGACGGGACCTCCGAGATGTGGCGGGGCTTGGCAAAGGTGTACATCTCGACGATCTGGAGATAGTCGCCGGGGTACTCGCTTCGGATGAGTCCGTCCAGCGCCAGACCCATCCGCTTGCAGTTGATGTACTGGCCGTCGTACCGCATCGAGCCGCTCATATCCATGATGAGGACCGTCGCGCATTTGGGCGTGTTGCGGGTCTGGTGGATCTCGATGTCCTCGGGTGCCAGCCGGATGGGCAGGCCGGGGCCGTTGCGGATCATGGCATTGATCAGCGTCTGGGTGATGTCCATGTGGGCGGGCGAGTCGCCGAACTCGTAGGTCTTGGTCCGCGGAAGCTCGACCGCTCCCTCACCGATGATGGGCCCGTCATGCCGGCCGCGGCGCCCAGCGTCCAGATCGCTGAATACCTCCTTCAGAAGCGATGACTGAAAGAGGCGGTAGGCCTTGGGTGTGAGCCGGTAGCCTTCGGCGGTGAACTCCAGACCCTGCCGCTGGGCCATCTCGCGGAGGTAGTCCTGGATCTGCTGGTTCAGAGCGTTGAGCTGATCGATGTCGCCCGGCTCGGCGAACTCCGCCAGCTGATCCATGTCGATGACGCCGATCCGGGCGGTCTCGCGGGCCTCCTGGAGCTGCCCAAGCAGCCGGTCGATCGCCTCCAGCTCTTCCTTTATCTTCAGCGCCTCGGGGATCGTCATCGGCGTGCGGCCGGTGAATTCGTACTTGGAGGCAAGCTCGTCGATCAGGTATTTCTCGCCGAGGCGGGCGAGGAGGTGGACCAGCTTTCGCCCAAAGGGGGACCGCTCATCGCTGAGGCGGTACCAGAGCCGCTCCAGCTCGCGGATCTGCTCATCGGCGACCTCGCGCTCGAACCTCTTTCGCAGATGGGCGGGAGGATCCATCGCCGCGGCCAGCTCGTGGAAGCGGTGTCCCGCCTCCTCCTGGACACGCTCGGTCTCATAGGTCGCCAGGATCTTCCGCTTCCGCTCCATGAGCAGCGCGATCAGGGCGTCGATGCTCGGGCCCAGGCCCTTGATCTCGCTGGGATCGATTCTCACAGCCCGGGCCAGCTCCTCGGCACTCAGCCGCCGCAGCGAGCCGAAGTGGAGCATGTGCTCAAACGCCCCGGAGACCATGTCCGGCGGCTCGCGTGTCGGCGGCGGAAAGCTCTTGGGGTCGTAGCCCTGGTAGGTGTGGATGATGCCGCCGAGGCGGGTGCGCGGGTTGTTTTTCCTCGTTCGTCTCATGGATTCAGCAAGCAGTTTCGCATGCCGGTTCAATCTTACGATTCGCAATGCCGCAGGACGAGAACTCGTCAATCAAGCACATCTTGCAACGATTTGGTCCGTTGGCTCGTGAGCTCCGCGCCAAAACGATACGTCGGCCAAGCTCGCGGCCCTGCGAGCGCCGCTGAGTTGGCCGTGAGACCAAGAATCGTCGTTGCACTGTGGCGGGCTGTGGTTGGATGTTGCTCCTGCGTCCTCCTGGGCGGGAACGCGTGGCCGATGCTGGTCCCGGCAGAAGGGAGGGAACCCGGCCGAGGGCAGCGTGTCACGGCAGGCTACCGAGCTCTCAAGAAGGCCTAGCTTGGTGGCACCGGCTCGGCGATTCGTATGGAACAGCGTCCATCTGTTGAAGTTCCATGTTCGGGCCGAGGATCGCAAGGATCGCGCAGGTGGCTGTGCAAACGATGGTTACGATCGTGGGGTCTCCAGCGCGCCGAACTGTTCGCGCCAGGAGGGCTGTACCATCCCAAGAAGAAAGCTGAATCCGCTGTCTGGAGGCTTGAAGCCACGCTCCCGAGTGGTATCCTTTTCCTTGGTTTCCGTGCGCTTTTGTGCAAGAGGGGTCGGATCATGACTCGCTACGTGAGAGTTCGGATGCTGG
>JADFKZ010000171.1 GCA_022564665.1 Planctomycetota bacterium
AAGTCCGGGTCGGCCGAGATCACCGTCACGGTCTGCGCTCCCGCCTGGCCGACGAACATGAAACCGAGGAGAAAGGCTACCCCGCTTCCAAGTAACGCCTCAATCCTTCTCGCTTCGCTCCTCATGACACTGCTCCTCTTAACGTCAATCCTTATGGTTGGTCGATGACATCGTTGTTTCCTTGTTGCGGGCGCCCCCACCTGGTGCGGTTCGGAACACTTAAAACGTACGATTCCGCCGCCAAAGAGGCAAGCAGCTTGACGGCGGTGCGGCCCCGACCTTGCTCGACATCTCTGCTACGCAAGAACGGCCACCTGGGAACTCTGCACGACAATGGCAAGATAGGGATCGAGCCCGCAGTCTCACGCCGATATCGGGTGTCCACGCGAGCCCGGGGGCTGCGGTTCTCTAAAGTGTTGGCGTCACCTCGGTGAGGCTGCCGCCGCGAAGTCCAAATCTCAACGCCCCCGCGGAGCGATTCGTGCTCTCGATCAAGTCCGAGTGCCTGAATCGCTTGATGATCCTCGGCGAGCGGCATCTGAGGCGAGCGATCGCGGAGTACGTGGAGCACTACCACCGCGAGCGGGCCCATCTAGGTCTGGACGATCGGCTGATCGAGGGCGTTCCAGAACGAGAGGCAGGCCTGGTCGTCCGACGCGAGCATTTCGACGGGCTCCTCAATCACTACCATTCGAGAAGCGGCATGATCGCTCGATCGATTAATGGAACACAACGCGGTGTCGGTCGAGGTGGCCGGAGAAACGGTACAGTGCAAGTGACGATGCAAGGAGCGCGAGGGTACTCGGTCACTGAAGGGGGCCCATAGCCGCTCGCCTAGGCAGAGGCAGCTGGTAGCCCGTTCGCAACGACTCGACGCTGCCAGGCCTCACCAACCGCGTACCATTCGCTGACCCCGCGGATCACAGGAAACTCGCAGATTGTCCGCTTCGGGAAATACCAGGCGCCCGTCCGAGCACCCCTGGGCCGCTACCGGCGGTCTGGAAGTCACCTTCGATTACCACCAGCGTACCAAGCACCACCACCACCGCTACGCACTCGCACCAGGCTCCATGGACTGGCAGAACCAACCGAACCCGTTCCGCCGCTACGGCGGCGCAAAGCTCATACGTCTCGACCACTTGCCACCGGAAACGGCATCGCGACCACACTACGACGAGCTGTTTCGTCCGGCGACCGGCGGACCAATGCGGGTGCCCAACCGGCAAAGCATCTCCCAGCTCTTGTACGACAGCCTCTCACTTTCCGCGTGGAAGGAGTATCGCAGTTCCCGCTGGTCGCTGCGGGTCAACCCATCCAGCGGTGATCTGCATCCGACCGAGGGATACATGATCTTCGGCGCCATCCACGGCCTTCACGATCGCCCCGCCGTCTATCACTACTGTCCCCTCACCCACGCCCTCGAGGTGCGCAGAGAGCTGACAGAACAGGTCTGGAACGGTTTGACCCGTGGGCTTCCGCCACGAGCGCTTCTGGTGGGGCTCACGTCCATTTACTGGCGCGAGTCATGGAAGTACGGCGAGCGCGCGTTCCGCTACTGCCAGCATGATCTGGGACATGCGATTGCGGCGGTCGCCCTGGCCGCGGCGGTTCTGGAATGGGAAACGCGTCTCCTGGAGGCGATGACCACCGATGATCTGAAGAGACTTCTGGGTGTCCACCACCAACGAGGCATCGAGGCGGAGCACCCCGAGTGTTTGCTGGCCGTCTATCCCTGGGCGCGCAAGCCGTTCACCCCCGCTTGCCAGCGTGCCTACGAGCCCTCGCAGGATCTGTTGGCAGGAATTGGAGACGGTCACTGGCACGGCAGCCCCAACCGCCTCAGCCCTGCTCACCAGGCGTGGCCGATCATCGACACCGTCTCGCAGGCAACGCTGAAGCCCAAAGCGCCCGACAAGGAGTTCTGGATTCAAACAGCACCCACCAGCCGCTCGTTTGACCTGCCGGATCGCAAACTCTCCGCCCGGCAGATCATTCGCCAGCGCCGAAGCGCCCTGGCTCTTGACGGAAACACCACTCTTGCCCGTGGTGATCTCTACCGGATGCTTCAGAGGGTGCTGCCTGGCTCTGCTCCCTTCACGGCCCTTCCCTGGAGACCCGCGGTGCATCTCTTGCTGTTTGTGCACCGCGTAAAGGCGCTGGCGCCGGGGCTGTATCTGCTGGTCCGGGACCCGGATCGGATCGGCGACCTGCGGGCAGCGATCACGAAGCCTTTTGAGTGGCGGCGGCCGCCGGCCTGCCCTGCCGGCATGCACCTCTACCGGCTGTGCGAAGCCGATTGTCGGCGGGCAGCACAGATGAGCTCCTGCCATCAGGAGATTGCGGCTGACGGAGTGTTCGCCGCGGCCATGCTCGGGGAGTTCGAGCCGCGCCTGTCGGCGCACGGCGCCTGGTTCTATCGAAGGCTGCACTGGGAAGCCGGCGCCATCGGCCAGGTGCTGTATCTGGAAGCCGAAGCCGCCGGCGTCGGCTCCACAGGCATCGGGTGTTTCTTGGACGATGCCACCCACGAGATCCTGGGCCTGACCGACCGGCGGTACCAAACGATTTACCACTTCACGGTCGGTGCTCCGGTTGAGGATACTCGACTGACTTCATTGCCGGCCTACCCTGCGTTGCCCTCCGGGAACGATGTCCTCTTGCAGGACAACTTCGTCGACCAAGACGATGGGGCAGCGCATCCACCGAAAGGATCCAGTTGATGGTTCGGTCGCCCAATGATGTTCGGGCCGTGACAGAACAACGGCACCTGGAGATTGTCTGGGAAGAAGGCCACACCGGCCGGTATCCCTACCGGACCCTGCGCGGGGAGTGTCCCTGCGCCGCATGTGTTGACGAGTTAGACGGCGTTCGAACGCTCGATATCGCTTCCATCCCCGACGACATCAGCATCGACGATATGCAACTGGTGGGTAACTATGCGCTGCGGATCGACTGGTCTGACGGGCACTCCAGCGGCCTTTATTCCTGGAAACTGCTGCGAGCACTGTGTCCCTGTCCAAGGTGCGCGGGGCGAGGACCGGGATCTCCAGGCTGAGCGACCAGGCATCTTGGCATGGAGGTTGGTCGGTCCGAGGCTTGGAGCCGCCTGACTCCAAGCCTTGCATCTGTTCCGAATGGCGCGGGCGCAACCCTTTTCGGGAAAGAAAACGGCGCTCCACGGCGAGAGACACGGGGCGTCGAAATGCTCGGGCGCAGAAAACCACGGGTTATGAGAGCGACAGCGCCTGATCGCTGCGGGAGTGACGCGGGCCGGCGGCCGCGGCGTAGACGTCGCAACTCGGAAGCCCGGCCGAGACCTGACCGCCCGCGATCCATGACGCAATCCGAAACTCCCCGTGCCCCTCGTGTACATTCTCCGCGACGCATCGACACCCCCAGCGCAACCCTCTCGCCAACCCCAGCGGGTCTGTCAACCAGGGATCGCCGAGGGAATGTGTGAAATAAACTAGACATTACGTCAAATAAACTTTACCATCATGACATCAGGCCGCGACACGACATCCGGAATCTCCTGCGCCGGCACCGGCTGCTCGGGGGCATGACCCAGCAGGAGCTCGCTGATCGAGTGGGGGTTACGCGCCAGACCATTCTGTCCATCGAAAAGGGGAAGTACACGCCGTCAGTGGCTTTGGCCCTTTGCCTCGCTGAGGTTTTCGATGTCAGCGTGGAAACCCTCTTCCAACTGAACAAAGGAAAGAACGATGGCTGAATCAAGTGGCCCAAAGCGCTGGCGTCCTACGCCGACCAACCTGATCGCGGGTGGCCTGGTGATCGCGGGGTTCCTTCTCACCGGGGTGAGCTGGTGGTTCTTCCTGTTGGCAGCGGCCGGTACCTTCGGTCCGGGCATCCTGCGCGAAGTGGGCTGGCTTCGCGACAAGGACGAGTTTCAGCGCCGGGCCCACTACCGCGCGGGCTACCACGCCTTTCTGACCATCGGGCTGGTGGCCTTTGTGCTTGTCGCCTTCTTCCGCGCCGGTGGGACGGTCGAGCATCCTCACAGACTTGCCACGTTCTTCCTGGCGCTTCTCTGGTTCACCTGGTTCCTCAGCTCGCTGCTGGCCTATTGGGGACCGCAGAAAACCGCGGCCCGAATCCTGATTGCCTTCGGCTCCGTCTGGCTGGTCTTCGCCATCATCAGCAATCTGGGCTCGGAGTGGACGGGCTGGGCGGCATTGCTTCTGCACCCATTGCTTGCGGCGCCGTTCTTCGTCCTGGCATGGCTCTCCGGGCGCTGGCCGCGCATCGCCGGAATCCTTCTGTTGGCAGCAGCCGTCGGGTTCTTCCTGTTGTTTGAACTGCCGCACATCGCCAGGACGAGCATCCTGGAAGTGATCACCAGCGTCACGTTCATCCTCTTTCTCGGCCCGCTCCTCGCCAGCGGCGTCGCGCTCCTCGTCGCGGGGACGAGGGAGCGTGCGGAGGATGCCCAAAGCGTTGATGATCAGACTTGACCGCCATGATCGTCTCGGCGGGGACATCGTCCCCGCCCAATTCACAAGGAGTGAACGTACTGACAGGACAGTTGATGTCGGCGGGGCGGTGCAGGGGCGAGGTCCCAATGCTCAGCACGCCTGGTGGCGGCGGTGGCCATCGGGGCCGAACACCGCGTACAAGGCCGGCAGCACCAGCAGCGTCAGGATCGTCGCCGAGACCAGGCCGCCGATGACGACGGTGGCCAGCGGCCGCTGGACTTCGGCGCCGATGTGCGTGTTGACGGCCATGGGCACGAACCCGAGGCTCGCCACCAGCGCCGTGATCAGCACCGGCCGCAGACGCAGCAGCGCACCGTATTCGATCGCCTCGGGCAGCGGCACATCCTCGCCCAGCCGCTGCCGGATGGTGGAGACCATGACCAGCCCCGCCAGCATCGACACGCCGGAGACGGCCACGAACCCCACGCCCGCCGAGATTGTGAACGGCATGTCCCGCAGCCACAGCGCGAGGATCCCGCCGAGGGTCGCGAAGGGCGCGCCGGCAAAGATGATCAGCGCATCGCGGTACGACTCGGTGCTCGTCTGGAGCAGCAGCAGGATGAGCAAGAGCGCCGCCGGCACGATGAACATCAGGCGCTTTCGGGCCCGCTCCAGGTGCTCGAACTGGCCCCCGTACGCGACGTAGTAGCCAGCGGGCAGGGCCAGCTCCCGGTCGATTCTCGCCCGCACCTCCTCGACGAAGCTTGCCACGTCGCGGCCGCGGACGTTGCACTGGACGACGACGCGACGCTTCTGCCACTCGCGAGTGATCGTGGCCGGCCCCTCGAACTGCCGGATGCGGGCCAGCCGGTCGAGCGGAATGCGCCGCCCGTCGGCGGTGGAGATCAGGATCTTGCCGATCTCGGCGGGATCGCGGCGAAAGCGGTCGGGGAAACGCACGACCAGGTCGAAGCGGCGCTGCCCCTCGCGGATCTCGCCCAGCGTGATGCCGCCCACGGCTTCGACGGCCTCCATCACGTGCTGGGCGGGAACGCCGTGGCGGGCGAGGGCGGCCTGGTCGGCGCGGACC
>JADFKZ010000004.1 GCA_022564665.1 Planctomycetota bacterium
GGAGGCGGCCCCGAGCGCGGATTCCCAGTCGCCGAAGCCCCAGTCCCAGGACGCCTTTGCCAGCGCCGGCCGATCCGTAATGAGTTCGTGCACGGCATCGATGTCGAAATGCGAATAGCGCACGACCTCCTCCACGAGCTTTGGATTCTGCCCCGGGAATCCCGGATACAGAGAGCCCGAGGTGTTGGCGCTATCGCGATTACCGCCAACAGGAGCGCCGATTCCATACGCAGCGGCAGCGAGACAACCAGTGGGAACACTCATGAGAAACACACGACGCGGAAGCCTTGACATGCTAGTTCTCCTGGATCGTCGTTCTTGTCATGAAAGAAACCCCCGGAAGAACGTGACTATTCCTTGCTGCCCACTTCTTCTTGTTCGCCGGCGGAGGCGAGGCGACGCCGCTGATCGTCTGCGAGTCGCAAGCTTCCGATACCACGCGCTCTCCGGCACCTGCGGATTACCGCTCGATGTCCAACTCCCCGATGTCCTCGTTCCACAGATCCGGGTTCTCGTCGATGAACTTCTTCATCATCCGGATGCACTCGGGGTCGTTGACGACCTCGACGTCCACGCCGCTGTCCCGCACGTACTCTTGGGGTCCCTTGAAGTTCACGTTCTCGCCCACGACCACGCGCGGGATCTCATAGAGAAGGATGGCGCCGCTGCACATGTGGCATGGGCTCAGCGTGCTGTACAGCGTCGCCCGCCGCAGGATCCTGGCCGGCAGGCGGCCGGCGTTCTCAAGGCAGTCCATCTCAGCGTGCAGGACCACGCTTCGCTTCTGGATGCGCCGGTTTCGCCCGCGCCCGATGATCTCGCCGTCCACTACGAGCACCGACCCGATCGGGATGCCGCCCTCGGCCAGCCCCCGCCGGGCCTCGTCGATCGCCGCCTTCAGGAACTCGTCCATGCTCTATGACTCTCATTCTCCATTTGACCTACGCCCGGCGCCACCGCGGAGCTTTGCGACCACGAGTGTAACGCCCCCCCTGAAACCCAAGTTCCAGTCGCTTGCTTCTGACCGGAATCGACGGTGCGCGTCCGAGTCCTGGCCCAAGACAACAGCCTGGAGGACGCGACGCCGCGAGGCCGCTACGGAGCGCTCAAGACATTTCTAGGGCTCGCGGACGAAGCTGGGAAGATAGCGGTAGTAGACCTCGAGGGTGAGGGTGCACAAGGCCGTCTGGTAGATGCGGCCCGCGTACTGGGACCAGCGGTCCTTTGTTTGCCAGCTCCCCGCCGCCTTGCCCCGGGTGACCTGGTGAGCGAGCAGCTCCTCCTTGACCGCTTCGTTCCACTTGGCCCACTCCGGGCCCTGGTGCTGGAAGAGCGCCATCGTCGCGTAGTACCAGTAGTAGGTGTTGGCGCCGGTGCGCCAGTTGGGCAGATGCCGGACGAGATACTCCGCGGAGCCCGCCATCCGCCGCTGCGTGCGTCTGGCCCCAAGCAGCTGCCAGACGAACATGCCCTCGGCGGTCATGGCCGGCGTGGCCGGGCGCGTGGGCTGGTAGGCGTACTGCCCGGGCCGTCCCGGCTTGCTGACCAGTCCCATCCAATGACGCGCGACGTCAAACACTCCCTTGGGAACATCGACGTTGGCGCGCTGGGCACTGACCACCGCCATCATCAGCCAGCCCAGCAGGGATGTGTCACCGTACTGCCCCGGCAGGTACCGCCAGCCACCCTGGTCCCGGTTGCGGGCCGCGTAGATGAACTCGACGCCTTTCTTGACCGGGCCCAAGAGTCTCTGGTCGCCCGTCAACCCGTAGGCTTCCGCCAGGGCCATGACGGCAATCGCGTGGCTGTACATCGACTCCTGGTCACCAAGGAGCCCGCCACGGCGCTTCTGCCTGCTCAGCAGCCAGTCCAGGCCCCGACCGACCACGTCCCGATAGGGACCGTCGTCAAGATGGGTGTGATCGGTGCCGAGAAAGCACAGGAGAGCGAGCCCCGTCAAGGCGATGTCCGACGTCGCCTGCTGCACACCGCCGCACTCCCCGCAACTGGAATCGAAGTATGTCCCGTCCCAACGGCCATCGGCGCTTTGGTGACGGGCCAGCCAGTCCAGCGCCAGGGCGACGGCCTGCTCCGTCTCCCGGCTTCCGCCCATCGTCTGGAGGATCTCCTTGCGCTTCTCCGGCGCACGCTGCACGTAGGGATTCGGTACCGTTCGTGAGGGCAGTTGAAGATCCAGGTCCAGATCCGCCAGCGGTGTGCTGGACGACGCATCAGCGAGGGCAAGACGACCGGCGAGCGATTCATCGACGTGCATCTCCGCGGGCATGTAGATGATCTGGATCGCTTCAGGCGGCAACGCGGGCTCTTGGGGCCCGGGGCGATTCAGAGGCCGCCGCTTTGGCTCCGGGACGTCGCTCGCCCAACCGGCGCGATGCGACCTCAGGGCAACGTCACCGAGATCTTCGGCGATCTCGCCGACGTCCGTTGCGACCACCTCGACCGGCACCGGTAGATCCAGGTGCAGACGACCGGCCTCGACCATGATCACTATGACCGGGACCGGGACCTCGGACACCGTGACCTGGCGGGGCAACAGAAGCACAAGGCTCACCGCAGACGGATCGCGGTCTGCCTCATCGGGACCCAGCCGCATGGTTCGCGCTGGAGCAGCCGCCTTGGTGACGACCTCGGCGGGTGCCACCGGTGAAGCATGCCCCAGCAGTCCCCGGGGCACCTGGACGCGATCAGAGCGACGCACCTCCGGCAGCGGAGCCAACACAACCACGGGCGGCCCACCGAAGCTCTCCAGAGACCTGGGCCGGAGGTCGCTCGCCGGCGGCGACGGCGGCGCCTCGGCAACAGCACGCTCGGCCATCGTCTGCTGGGGGCGTTGCGAGACTGCGACCACCGGCGGCAGCAGAAGCGGGGGGCCGGCATCGAGCTGTGGATCGGGCACGCTCAGGTCCATCGCCCTCGCCGCCCTGGCGGGTTGCGGCCGAATGACCCCGGCCCAGCCACGGCTCGCAAAGCCGGTGCGGTGGTACTCAGGAAGCTCAGGGAGCGCAAGATCGCCGGCCCCGGTAAGCCCCTCCGAGGCAGGTGACCGGCTGTCCAGAAGAAGCGGAGGCGGCGTGATCAAGTACGCCTCCGCAATTGTGCGGTGAGCCATCGTCTCCTGGGCCCGATCAGACTGAACCTCGCCGGGAGCCACGCGGAGGAGCGTCTCGTGGAGCACCGGTCCCGGCGGTGTCGCGACGAACTCCGCAAGCGTCTCGGATCTGATGGGTCCTTGAACTTCCAACGCAGCCGAGGGCTCGGTCCGTGGGCGGGGGTTGGTCTGCAGCGGAATATCGACCGTGACATCTGGCGGCGGCTTGAGCGTCTCGATCGCCGTCGCCAAGAGCGTGACCTCAGCAGGTGCCTCCCGGGGCCGGATGGCTCGGGCGGGCTCTTGCTGGGCGGCGAGCGCGGTGCGCCTGACCGCGATTTCGGCGGCCGGCTCCGGCGTGTCAAGCTCCGGTCGAAATCTGATCTGCGAGGAGGCCGGTGCCACCTCGGTGACGTCGATGGTCGTCAGCTGTCCGCGGATCTGCCGGATGAGCGCGGTGTCGGCAGCCGGCGAGACCAGGGCAACCTGCATGGCGCCGCCGGGGCGGATCCACGACGCCGTCGACGCCGTGACCGCCCAGAAGGCGAACCCCACGAGCAGAAGCAGGTGGACCGCAAGCGAGACAATCATGCAATTGACCAGCAGGCTGAGCCGGCGATATTCCAGACGCTCGAGCCACTTCAATAGAAAATAAAGGAGCAGGATCGACGCCAGCAGCCCGACCACGTAGGGCCAGAGCCGCGCCCACAGCGCGGCGAGCTCGACGGACGCCCGATACGTCTGCGTCTGTCGAAAGACCTCGCGCGACGTCATGTAGTAGATGTCATACCCGCCGGTTCCGGCCCCATCGACGCCGACCGCGGCGCGATTGGAGGAAAGGTGCACACCGAACCCGCCCAGGCTGACGGCGGGATCAAGCTCGTTGCCGGGCGTGTTCACCGCCAGACCGAGGCTCGAAGGCTCGGCGCCGGCCAGGAGTCGCGATCGGTAGAGGTCGAAACCCCCCGCCCCCCCGGGGCGGTCGGAGCTGAAGTAGATGAAGTCCCCCACGGGGCTGACCGCGGGCCCGATCTCGTTGTGCGGTCCGTTGAGGCCCGGGACCAGCTCGGCGCGCCGGTCACGGTCGCCGCCGACCGCGACCATATAGATGTCGTAGTCACGTTTGGCAAGGTCGTCAGCCACCGCTGACGACCAGGCATCGGCGGCTGGTCGATCGGTGTCATCGGGGCCCGGCCGGTTGGAAGCGAAGTAGAGTGTCGAGCCGTCCGGGGAGAGGCTGGGGCCGTGGTCGTTGTAGCGGCTGTTGACCGCGGGGCCGAGGTTGACCGGCGCCTCCCACCCACGCGGACCGCGGCGCGCCACCCACAGATCGTACTGACCGACACCGCCCGCCCGGTTGCTGCAGAAGTAGAGCGCCTGGCCGTCCGGCGACGGCTGCGGCCCAAGCTCATCCGCCTCGGTGTTGATCGGGGCAAGCGGCCGCGGCTCGCTGAAACCACTTGCTTGCCTGGTCGCGTAGTAGATGTCGGCGTTGTGGCCGGCCTTCCCGCGGACGAAAAAGAGCACGGCGCCATCCGGAGCAAGGGCGGGCTCGTACTCGTCCCCGTCTGTGTTGATGCCGGCGGGCAATTTGACCGGCCTCCGCCACAGCACATCGCGCGGCGATGTCTCAGCAACCGGTCGGCGAATGGTGTCGTTATCGGTGAGGACGGTGGTGGTACGGGGCCGCAGATACCAGATGAGCCCCCCGGCGCCGGCCAGAATGGCCACGGCGAGAGAAATGGTCAGCCATCGGTCGGGACGGGACATCGAAAGGGACGGGTTCTTGTGTCGGAGGTTCTTCGGAACTGACAGCTACGAACCACCTCCGACCGGAACGGTGTCGAGAAAGGGCGTCTGTATTCCGTTTGCCTTGCACAGATCAAGCACAAGGGCGATGTTGGCGTAGGCGGTCCGGCGATCCCCGCGAACCGTGACCTTCTGCTGGGAGTTGTCTGCCACCGCCCGGCTGATCAAGACACCGAGATCCCCCGCGTCGATCCTGGAGCCGCTGACAAAGATCTGCCCTTGATCATCGACGTTTATGATGATCTCGCGGAGCACCGTGCTGATCGGCCCGGCGCTGCTCGCCTCGGGAAGGGCGATCTGCATCTCGCGCTCCGTCTGGTGGAATGTGGTGGCCACCAGAAAGAAGACCAACAGCAGGAACACCATATCGATGATCGGCGTCAGCTCGATCGAAACGCTGCCGATGGTTCCGCTGGGTCTGATCATTGAACCGCTTCCCTGTGACCCCGGGATGGGAAGACCCAAGACCTAGGCACTCTCGACGCTGGAGACGGCCAGCTCCCCGTCGCCCTTGGCTGCCGGCGCTGACGGGCCGGACTCGGGCTCTGGCTCCACGAATTCCTCGATGAAGTCCACGGTCAGGCGGTCGATGTCCATCACCAGCCTGTCAATCTTGGCGGAGATCACGTGGAAGCAGATGAGCACCGGGATGGCGACCAGCAGCCCCGCTGCGGTCGTGATCATCGCTTCATAGATTCCCCCCGCAAGCAACTCAGTCTTGCCCAGGGCGTCGGCAGAGGTAGCCACCGTCTGGAACGCCTTGATCATGCCGAAGATCGTGCCCAGGAGACCCATCAGAGGGGTGACCGAGGCGATCACGGACAGGGCGCGGAGGAACTTCCGCAGCTTCAGCGCCTCGCGCTCGCCCGCCTCCTGGATCCGACGCTCGACGATCTCAGTCGAGTGACCGAGCTTCTTGATTCCCGCGGCAAAGACGTTGGCCACCGGGCTGCCGCTCTCGCGGCAATAGTCGATCGCCGCCTGCTTGTCACCGGGTTTCGCGTTCAGAACCTCTTTCAGACCCTCGACGAAGCCACGGGGCATCACCTTGTTCTGCCGCAGGCTTATCAGCCGCTCCACGATCACCGTCAGGGCAACGACGGAGCACAATCCGATGGGAATCATCATCAGCCCGCCCTTGCGGACGAAATCCCAAACGGACTGAACTTCCAGCGACGCGGCGGATTCCCCGAGACCGGCAGCGGCGCCGGGGGCCTGGGCGAGAATGCATATGAGCTCGTTCACTGATCCGTTACTCCGTCACTCCGCAACTCCGTCACTTCTTGCCTCACTGTCCCGGCAGCCCCGTCGCCTGGAGCATTTGGAGCCGCCCGGTCGCGAGCGCGGCCCACTTGGATTCGGCATGCCCGGCGGTGACGTCCTCGAAGAGCTTGCGGGCACGAACCGGGTTTCCCATCTCCTGGAAGCAGCGACCGGCCTCGTAGAGCGCCGCGGCCGACCACTGCGGGTAGGCATAGAGAATGTCGACCCGCAACAGCTCGCGGACGGCTTCCTCGAGACGCTTGAGGGCAAAGAGGCACTCGCCGATCTGGAACTGGGCCCGGGCCGCGGTGGGCCCCTCGTGGCGATTGACGACCTCGCGATAGGCCTCGATCGCCGGCTCATATCGTCCCTGGTTCTCCCGCGCAAAACCGATCCCGAACTGCGCCTGGAACCACTGCGGCGAGTTGGGGACCCGGCCGAGATAGTCGCCGAAGATCTGCTCGCTCTGCTGCCAATGCTGCATGAGAGCCATGCACTCACCCAGCCGAAGCAGGCTCGCGCCGTACGCCTGGTTGGAGTCGAATCGCTCAACCACACGCTGCAGGTGTTCCGCAGCGCGCTTGTGGCGGCCCAGCTTGAAGAGGGACTCGCCGCAGAGCAAGCTCGCCGAGGCGACGAGATCGCTGTCGGGGTTGTTGGCGAGAAACTCCTCGAGCAGCGCCGCCGCCTGCTCGTGGTTTTCCAGGTGAAACTCGCACAGCCCCAGCTGGTACGTGCAGTGCTCGCCGAGTTCCGCCGGCACGTCGTCGAGGCCGGCCAGAATCCCCCGGAGCCGGCGGAGCCCGCCCGCCGCTTCCTCATACCGCTCGGCTTCGACCCCAAGCTCGGCAAGCTCCAGCATCGCCCGATGGTGCAGACCGTCGTCACCGGGCTCATTCAGAATCGCCCGGTAGGCCTCGGCCGCCTCATCGGCCTGCTCCAGCCCGCGGTGGCACCACGCCTTCTCGTAGAAGAGCGATGCGCGGAGCGTCGTATCAAGGTCGGCCCCGTAGATGTCCTGCACCCGATTGATCTGGGCCAACGCCTCGGCGTCGCCACCCTGCCTGGCACCGGCGATCGCGGCCAGCGCCGATGCCTGGCCGATTCTGTGGTCTGAGGGGTAGACATTGATCAGACGCTCGAGTACGACGCCGGCGTCGCCAAACGCCTGGTCGGACATCAGCGCCTGACCCTGCTGAAAGAGCGCTTCGGCCGTTGCCTCGGGCCCCAGGACACCTGGAAACTCCTCCGAGGCGCGACCAAAGAACGCGGCCCCCTGACGATAGTCCCGTCGCCTGACGGCAAGCGCCCCACGATGGTTCAGCGCGTGGGGGGCAAATCGCGACGCCGGCCCTTCGGCCAGCAACTGGGCAAATGACGCGTCGGCCTCTTCCAGCCGGTCCAACGTAACCAGCGATTGGCCACGCTCGAAGATCGCCTGGAGCCGGTGGGGGCTTTCCGGGAACCGCTCGATCAGCTCCTCGTAGGCCACGAGCCCCCCCTCGACGCCACCCTGCCGCTGCCGGGCAAGCCCGAGCTTCAAGAGAGCGTCGTCCGCAAGCGGCTGGTCGGCGCCCAAGGCAAGGTAGTCGGTGAGGTAGTTCTCGGCCTCGGCCCACCCCCCGCGTTGGAAGTGGCCGTCTCCCAGGGCGAGCAGGGCCATGCGGAACGCCCCCCTGGTGCGCCGCCCCCGGGCCACGATCGCCAAGAGCTTCTCGGCCTCCTCGTACTCCTGGAGATGGTAGTGGGCCATTCCCAGACGAAAGCGAGCCTGCTCCGCCTGCTCGTGGTCGGGATAGACATCCAGAACCTCCCGGAATGCGGGCGCCGCCTTCGCGTACTTCCTCATGAGAAAGAGGTTCTCAGCCGCCAGGAACGCGATAGCCGGGGAAAGCGCATGGCCCAGATACCGCCGGTTGAAGTCGCGGCACAGGACCAGGCTCACCTCGTAGAGCCGCTGCTGATGACGGACCGCCGCCATCAGGTTCAACGCGTCAGCGTCCAGCGGGTGCTCGGGGAAATCCCGGCGGAGCTCCACCAGAACATTCAGCGCCCGCTCAGGCTCATCCGCTCGTACCAGTGCCACGGCACGGTCGTAGGTCATCTGCGGCGCCAGCTCGCTGTCGGGAAAACGGCGCATCCCCTCCGCCAGCCGCCGCGCTGCGCCGGCGGCGTCGCCCTGTCTCAGCGCGCACTTGGCCATCCAGTAGAGGGCGTCATCGCGATGGTCCCCGGCAACCGTCGAGATTGCCGAAAAGAGGTCAAGCGCACGCTCGTAGTCCTTCTGGTCGAAGTACACCCGTCCTCGCAGAAGCCTTGCTGCGGGGACCAGCCGGTCCTTGGGGTACCGCCGCAGGAACCGGTCGATGAGCTGGCCGGCATTCTCGATATGGCTCTGGCGGTACAGAAGGTGCGCCAGGCCGTACATCGCCTCGGGGACATATTCGTCGCGATCGCGTTTGATCACGAGGCGGTAGTGGCCCTCGGCCTCCCGGGCCGCGTCTGAGCGGTGCAGTGACTTGGCCTGGAGCAAGAGAACCTGGTCGGCGTACTTGCTTTGGGGATACCGCTGCGACATCTCCGCAAAACGAGTGGCGGCATCGGCGTAATGGCCGCGGGCCATCTCCGAAAGACCCCACACCAGCTCCGCCCGCTCGCGAAGCGGGCTCCCGGGCCATTGCTCGACGAGCAGCCGGGCCGGTGCCTCAACCGCCTCGTACTGTCGGTCCTTGTACAGCGCCTCGGCCTCAAGCGCCGCCGCGTCATCAGCGAGATCGTGCCCGGAGTGTTTTCTCAGGACATCGTCGAAACACGCAGCCGCCTGGTCGGGTCTGCCCAAGGCCAGGTGGCACTGGCCAAGGATCATCAGGCCCTCGGCGGCGTACTCGAAGTCTAAGAGCCCGCGAAGCTGGTTCAGCTCGGTGATGGACTGCTGGTGCCGACCCAGCCGGTACAGGCATACGGCCAGCCCGTAGCGTGCCACGGGCGCCCGGTCGTGGTCGGCGTGACCGGCGAGGAACTGGCGGTACTCCGTGGCGGCAAGATCGTACATCTCCCGATTCAAAAGGCCGTTGCCGCTGAAATAGTGGCGGAGCAACACCGCCTCGGTCTCGCCGTCCTGCGCCACGGCGGGCGACGCGAGCACGATCGCCATCAGGACGCAGGCGGCCCGGCACAGGGGAGCGTGGGTCGGCGAAGGCGAGATATCCATATCTCTGATCTCCAAGAGGGCGCGTACTGCACACAGCCACCGGCGCGGTCCGCACCGGCAAGACTACCACCTCATCCCCCGGCCCACCTCACCATGGCCCGCGAGACCGGGCCCAGCGCGATATGGGGCGAGACACCAGCAACGTCGGTGTCTCACCCCACCCCGGTACCGCGTTCCCCAACCGGCGCGCTCCAGGTTTCCTGCTAGTCATACGCCTCGTCAGCCTCCTCTTCAAGCTCCTCAAGCTCCTCAACGCGGTCTTGGAGTTCTTGCGCCGCATCCTCCAGATCTTCGGACCTTGCTTGGAGCTCGTCGGCTTCGATCTCAAGGGCCTCCGCCTCCTGGAAGTACTCCTGGGCTCTGGTGATCAAGGACTCGGCCCTCTGCAAGAGAGCGTCCCGCCGCCGACCATCGAGGTCCTCGGCCTCCTCCCGAAGCTCTTCGGACTGCTCCTGGAGCTGGTCACCCTTGTCCTGGAGCCGCTCGGCCCGATTTTCGGTCCGCTGCGATTGCCGTTGCAGCGACCTGACCTGGCCCTGGAGCGATCGCAGCGAGGCCCGCAGCTGCCGGAACCCAAGAACCTGCTCGGCGGCCCGGGCCTCATACTGGAGAGCCCGTTGGTAGGTCCCGAGCACGTTCTCCAAGGCGGTCCGGGCCGGTGTGCTCGAGGGGTTGATCAACTGGACCATGGCACCAAAGACCGCCTGCTCCAGAGGGTTGCCGCGAACCTTGATTTCCTCGCGCCCCGGCACGACGAAGATTGGAACGTCGGAGCGGACCATAAGCTCGTTGAGCGCCTGGAGCTTACCCTCCGGCAGGCGGTAGGCCTTGACCGTCTCCTTGCCGTCGATCATCGCCACGAACGCCTCGAATACGCAATGCTGCTGTTCGGTGGCGTGCACCTGGATTGAGTCGCCGGACACCCTGACCCGAATCGGAACGTCGTTGCGAACCATCAGCTCACCAAGCGCCTCGAGCTTGCCTTGGTCCAGCTCGTAGGAGCGGGCGACCACCGGGCCCCGGGAAAGCGCCGCCTTCCGGAGGCAGTTGTCGAGCGAGACCTCGTCCCCTCCAGGTCCGACGGCGATGGCCGCGTAGGCCAGCGAAAGGGCGTCCACTGGCTTCGCCTGGATCAGCGGCGCCGCGTAGGCCAGCGACAGGCCCTCTATACGCTTCGCCTGGAGCTCCGCCTCCTGAGCAAGCATGAGTGAGGGGCTGAGCTGGACGCCGCCGCGCGGGACGACCCGCGGGGCGAACGTCAGCCCGAGGCGGGCGTGTGGCAGACGCTGAAGCTGCTCCCGCAACCGATCGATCTGCTGCTGGAGCTTCTCGATCTGCCGCTGGAGCGACATGGTCCCGGATTCTCCGCGGCCGCGGTCCTGCATAAACCGCTGATATGTGATCACATCACCCGGGGAGTCAGGGATCCCGATCACCCGAGCCCTGGGCGCCCTCGGAGCTTTCGGTGCCTTCGGAGCCATTGGTGCCTTCGGAGCCATTGGTGCCTTCAGTGCCCTTCTGGCCGCCGATGTCGCAGCGGGTTCCTTGGGGGAGGGCGGGCAGGCAAAGATCGGTGTCACGAGGTAGCCGCCGGCGGCCAGCGTGGCCGCGAGCGCCACACCCCGTATCGACAGCCGCGGGCTTGTCTGTGCGGTCATCACCATGGTCAGTCTCCTGGCAAATCTTCGTGCTCGTATCGTTGATGCGCCGAGCCCCACGGAGGGAACGGCGGGACGTTTGTGGGGGGCGACGATGCTGGTGTGGCTTCGTGCTTCCAGGAGCGCTAGGGCATACGCGCGGCGATCACCGGGAAGAAGCGAGGTCACCCACGCGTCACAGCACAGGTCCGCCTCCTCACGGAGCCGGCGGCGGATCCACCACACCACGGGGTGCCACCAGTACAGAAGGCCGATCAACATCTGGGCCCAGCACACCCAATGATCGCGTCGCCTGAGGTGCGCCAGCTCGTGGTAGACAATCGCCCATCGGCCGGCGTCGTCCAGCTCCGCCCACAGAGCGGCGGGAAGGATCAGCCAGACGCGGCGACCGCAAATGAGCATGGGGGATATCGGCTCGTCGATCATTCGGGTCGCCGGTGGACACCCAAGGCCGAGCTGGCGGCTCGCCGCGGCGACGATCCTTTCAACCGAGGCCCCCGCGGGCCGTCCTGCACGGACGATCGCAAGCGAGCGGCTGATCCGCCGGGCACCAATGAGCAAGAGCCCGACAACCCCGCCGGCCCACACCGTCAGGGGCATTGGCGGCAGATCCATCACCGCGTCGCGAACCACGTTGAGCTTGACCAACCAGTGCCGCCCTTGCCGCCGAAGCGTTGACCCGATATCGGGGACCGGCTTCGCCCTGAGGTCGGGCACCCCTGGAAATCTCGGATCCCCCGACTCCCCCGGCTCCCCCGGCTCCCCCGGGACCGTGGCCGTGGACCCGCCGATCGCGGCTGCCGGGGTCTGACCGATCTTGGTCCGGAGAGCGGGCGCGGCCTGGACGCCTAAGGGCTCGGCAGTCGTTGGGAGAGCCGGCGGCCTAAGCCGCCAACGCGGCGTTGCCCGGGACGCCGGGGTCAACCGGGTGCCGACGGGGGTGCGGTGAAACGCCGGCGGCTCAAGCACAGGCGCCGGTGGCCGGCTCAACGCCGCCGGCGCAGGCCGCCCAACCGCGTCCGCCGAGGCAAGTCTCTTTGGCACAGGGGTCTGTCCGGCGGCGGGCGGAGCCCATAGCGCCGGCAGCAGTGGTGAAGCGACCAGTACCGCGAGCACCACGAGCCACAGCATGTGGCGGGTGGCGGGACGGCATGGTGTCACGCGGCAGATGGCGGCAACCCCAAGAGCGAGGGGAATGACAACCAGCGCGTTTTGCCAGGGCAGATCGCTGGGAAGCCAACCCATCGTCATCGGGGGAATCATCGCTTGGGCCCTCGCGTCGACCGCTTGCACTTCACGTCCAACTGATCGATTCGTTTCTGAAGCTCGGCGATTTCATCCGGCGAGAGCTTCGCCTGTTGGACGAGCTGGAGGACCAGCGGTCCCGCCGCCCCGTCGTAGAGCTGCTCGATGAGGGACTTGAGACGGGATCTGGTGATCCTCGTCCGCGAGACCGTGGGCCGGTAGACATAGGCCATCCCCGACTTGTCGGAGGTGACGAACCCCTTCTGCTCAAGCCGGGTGAGCACGGTGAGGACGGTGGTGTAGGCCAGCCGCCGGCCGCGGGCGTGCAAGTGGTTCAGGACCTGCCGCACCGGGGCCGGGCCATCGTCCCACAACGCCTTGAGGACCTCGAGCTCTGCGGTGCCCAGATCGCTATCGCCCGGCGGCATGGAAAGGCTCCTGTCTTGAGCGCTCCGTAGCGGCCTCCGGCCGCACACTCGCTCTGGTACGGCCCGCCGAATTCGATCCGGCGGGCCTGATCGGTCGCTTTCTCGAGCGCTCCGTAGTGGCCTCGCGGCGACTTTCTTGAGCGCTCCGTACGGCCCTGCGGGCCGACACTCGCTTTCGTACGCCGTCGCGAATTCATTCGCGGCGGCTGACCGGACGTTGCCTCGCTCTGGCGGCTCCGCGGCCCATCAAAAAGGCCGCTACGCTTCGACGCAACCTGCGCTAGCCCCTTCTCCCTTCCCCTTCTACCGGAAACGACGCCACAGGCTACTACAACTGTCGTAGATCGTCAAAGTTTTTTTCGCGTCCCCGCGTCGTTCGGATCGCCCCGCCGCCTATTGCGGCGTGGAATCGCGGAGAATGCGGATCTTTGTGAGGGGGACAAGAACACCGTTGTCCATCCCCGGGCAGGGGGTGCGGCGCTTGGAGGTGTTCCATGCCCGCTGCGAGGCGAGGTTCTCCGGCCAGAAGGGCCATGTGCGGCACTGGGCGGGACGTCTGGGGTAGATCGAGCAGACCGCCTTGCCGGGGGTCGAGTCACGGTCCAGCATGATGCAGTCGTGGCCGCGTGGGGTCTGGCGCTCTTTGAGCGACCAGCGGCCATCGACCCTGCGGGCGTAGCGCCGGTAGAAGGTCGGCTCATCGAGTCCGAGCTCCTCGGCAATACCGGCGCCTTCGGCCTTGCTGAACCACACCGTCCCCGCGGGGCCGGTACAACAGTTGCCGCACTGTGTACAGGAAAAACACAGCCCGTCAGCGTACCACTCGCGCCCCGGCGGCTCGCCCCTTTGATCAGCCATCACTCAGCTCGCGCCCCTCGTCGGTCTGCTGCCGGGCACGGGTTTCGATCTGGACGAGATGGACCTCCGCACGGTCGCGTTTGAGCGTCAGGTCGACCAGCTCCTCGGGCCGTTCGTCGTACGCCACACGGTCGATCGCATAGATCTCGGCGAATTGCCACTGGCTCAGGGCGGTGTCGATCAGGATCTCGGCGTCGCTGAGTGATCCCGCCGTTGCCCAGATCGACGCGTCCGCCTCCTTCGGCGACCCCTCCTGGGGCTCGCGAACGCTCACCACGGCGTGCCAGAGCGTCATCCCCAGCGGCCTCCCCGACTCGTCAACGTTGTTGTCGGGATCGACGTCGAGGTCCAGCCGCCAGTCGTTGCGCAACTGCCATAAGAGATCGTCCAGATCGGGCGAGCCGTCAGCGGGATCGAGCACGGGGCGGATCTCCGCGGCCTCGAGCGCCCTGGCGTCGCCAAGGACCTTCCATGTCTCGGGCACCTCCTGGAGATCGATCCCCTGCAGCATCAGTTCCACCGGCTCCTTCATGGCCAGCGGCACGATGATCGAGAGCGCCTTCCACTGGTCGAGAAAAATCTCGACGAAAGGCTCCTCGCTGTACGCGCCAGCGCCGATCGAACCCTCCTCCAGCAGGACCAGCTCACACCTTTGCCAGGTTTCCAGGAACCGCGAGAGGCTGATTTGCTCGCGACCGATGAAGACGTCGATGGGCCGATAGGCATCGCGCGAGGTGATCTCGACAAGCCCGTAGACCTGCTTGGGAAGCAGATCGAAGACACGGTGCAGGACGGTGGTGATCCGCTCGTGCGACACCACCACATAAAAAGAGTAGGTATCGGGCTCGTCGTCTACACCGGACGCGTAGGCGATGGTATAGCCCGACATCGGCGCCTCCAGATCACCGGGGGCGATCCCCAGCGGGAGCGCGAACCCGTTGATGACGGCACGGTCGAGGTCGCTTCGCAGCCGGTACCTGCCCATCAAGCCACTATCCTAGCTCGGATTGCGAACCGGGAGCGAGGATTGGGTGCGGTTGCCTTTTCGGCCCCCGCCGCCAAGGTGTATGATCCGCCCCATTATCCACCGGGCGTTGAAGGGGCGTCATCCATGGCGGCAGATCGCGGGCAATGGGGCAGCCGGTTGGGATTCATTCTCGCCGCAACCGGATCGGCCGTCGGGCTCGGCAACATCTGGCGTTTCCCGTACATCACCGGGGAGAACGGCGGCGGGGTGTTTGTCGTCGTCTACCTGGCATGCGTGGCCCTGGTGGGGCTGCCCATCATGATGGCCGAGCTCTTCATCGGCCGCACGGCGCAGCTCTCACCGGTCGGCGCGGTCCGCTCGATGTCGGCTCCCCGCAGCCCATGGATGGGGCTCGGCTGGCTGAGCGTCGTGGCCGCGTTCATCATTCTTTCGTTCTACAGCGTGGTGGCCGGCTGGAGCATGCACTACGTGGGGCTCTCGATCGTCGGCGCCTTCAAGGACAAGACACCCGACGAGATCGGCGCGATGTTCGACGCGCTGTATGCCAACGGCGGGCTCAACGTCCTCTGGCACATCCTGTTCATGGTCCTCACGATCGCCATCGTGGTGTCGGGCATCAGAAAGGGCATCGAGCTGTGGTCGCGCATCCTCATGCCGGCGCTCTTCGGCCTGCTGCTGGTCCTGCTCATCTACGCCATGACGACCGACGGCTTTACAAAGGGGTTCGAGTACATCTTCGGGTTCCACGCCGACAAGTTCGATCTGACGAGCAGCACGCTCGATGCCCTCGGACAGTCCTTCTTCAGCCTCTCCCTGGGTATGGGGGCGCTGGTCACGTACGGCAGCTATCTCCGGCGGGATGAGGGCGTGGTCTCCATCTCCATCATCGTGTGCAGCCTTGATACCGCGGTCGCGCTCCTGGCAGCCCTCATTCTCTTTCCCATTCTCTTCACCGCCGGTCTGGATCCCGATCAGAGCGTGGGCCTCGCCTTCATCAGTCTGCCGATCGCCTTCTCGCAGATGCCCGGCGGCGCCGTTCTGGCCCCGCTCTTCTTCCTGCTGCTGACGTTTGCCGCGCTGACCAGCGCCATCTCACTGCTGGAGGTCGCGACCGCCTACTTCATTGACGAGCGTAGATGGAGCCGGGCCAAGGCGACGCTGGTCACCGGCGGTGGCATCCTGATCCTGGGCATCCCTTCGGCCCTCGCCGGAGGACCGGGCATTTTCGGTGACAAGCTGAAGACCGGCACCGAGTCGATCTGGGACGGCGGGAAGAACTGGTTCGACGTGCTCGAGTACTTCTCAAACAACTGGATGCTTCCGCTGGGCGGACTCGGAATCGCGATGTTCGTATCCTGGCGTGTCGGCAACGCGGCGAGAGAGCAGGGCTTCAAGACGGGGACGAAGCTCGGGGCGATGTACTGGGGTTGGGTGCAGCTGCTTCGTTACGTGGTTCCGATCGGGGTGCTGCTGGTTCTGCTCAATGCGATCGGCGTGTTCAGCGCTGGTGAATAGGACGGAGACGACATGCAAGCGATCATCGACTTCATCGGCACGATCGGCGACTTCATGTGGGGCCCGTGGACCTTCTTCGTGCTCATGGGCGCCGGCATCCTCTTTACCCTCTGGACACGCTTCATCCAGTTCAAGGCGCTCACCCACGGCGTGGCCGTCACCCGTGGCAAGTACGACAATCCCGACGATCCGGGCGCGATCAACCACTTCCAGGCGCTCTCCGCCGCCCTCTCGGCCACGGTCGGGCTGGGCAACATCGGGGGCGTCGCCCTGGCCATCGGAGTGGGCGGGCCGGGCGCGTTGTTCTGGATGTGGGTCATCGGGTTCCTCGGCATGGCGCTGAAATCGGTCGAGGTCAGCCTCGCCATGCTCTACCGCAACACCGACGACCCCGACAACCCGCACGGCGGGGCGATGTGGGTGATCGACCGAACGCTGGGCGCCAAGGGCGGCGTCTTCAAGGTCCTGGCCAAGATCCTGGGCGTGACCTTCTGCATCACGCTGATCATCTCCACCATGACCGGCGGCAACATGTTCCAGTCCTGGAACGTGGCGGCGTTGACGGACACCTACTTCGGGGTGCCCCGCGTGGCCACCGGCATCATCCTGGCGATGATCGTCGGCGCGGTGATCGTCGGCGGCATCAAGCGGATCGGCAACGTCGCCGGCCGGCTCGTGCCGTTCATGTGCATCCTGTACCTGCTGGCCGCGTTCGCCGTGCTCTTCAAGCACATCCCCGCCATCCCGGCCCTGCTGTTGGAGGTGGTGACCAGCGCCTTTAGCCCCGAGGAGGCCACCGGCGCCTTTCTCGGCGGCAGCATCGGCTGGGCGTTCTCCGTGGGACTGCGACGGGCGCTCTTCTCCAACGAGGCGGGGCAGGGCTCGGCGCCGATCGCACACAGTGCGGCCAAGACCGACGAGCCGGTTCGCGAGGGAATCGTCGCGGGGCTGGAGCCCTTCATTGACACCATCTGCATCTGCACGCTCACGGCGCTGGTGATCCTTAGCACTGACACCTGGAACCGCGCTCCGCTTGGCGACTTCGGCGGGGATATCCAGCTCGTCCAGCAGACCGATGACGACGGCAACCTGCTGCCCGTGTGGTCGGTCCAGACCACGGCCGGGATCGAGGCGCTGCCCGCGCCCGCCAACAAGGAGGCGTGGGAAGCGGACGACGCGATCTTTCTCGTGGCCGAGATCCAGGGCGCGACGCGGCAGAAGAGGGGCTTCAATCGGATTCAGCTGAGAGCCAAGATCACGCAGGAGGAGCAGGGATCGCCCCTCATGATCGTTTGGGAGGACCTCGATCCGCACGGCCGCGCCGATTGGGAGGGGTCGATCACCGGCGCCACCCTCGTGGACCCCGGGATCCACCAGAGCTTTGACGGCGCGCCGCTCACGGCGTTGGCATTTGACAGCGCGTATCCGGGTCTGGGCAAGTGGCTCGTGACGTTCGCGGCCTGGCTGTTCGCCATCTCGACGATGATCTCGTGGAGCTACTACGGCGAGCAGGGCATGGTCTACATGCTCGGGGAGAAGTCCGTGCTGCCGTACAAGCTCCTGTTTCTTGTGCTGGTCATCGTGGCCGCGGTGTGGATCACCGACACCGACGACATGGAGCGCCTGATGGACCTCGGGACCGGCGCCATGCTGTGGGCGAACATGCCGATCGTCCTGATGATGGGCTACATTGCCGTCGGCGAGCTCAACCGATACTTCAGGCGTCTCAAGGCAGGCGAGTTCCAACCGCACGCCGCGCCATCCTTCGCCGACGTGGTCAGCGGCAAGGACGTGAAAAAGGACTAGGTCGCTGGCCTGGAGCATCCTCAGTTCAGATGTAGCCTCCTGAGCACGCTCTATTCCATCTCTGCCATCGCCGACGTGGTCGAGGTGACGCTCGCCGCGGAGGCCGATCGTCTGGAGCAGGAGCAGTCGGTGAGGGGACTGGACGGCTACGACGAGCTGGGGCTGCACCCGATCCTCTACGCGGGGCTTCAACAGGAAGGCTACGGCGTGTTCGCCGAGCAGCGGTATCCATCCGACAGGTCAATACCCAACCACTCTGAAGGCGAGCGCTGTGACCTCGTGCTGACGCCAGACGGCCGCCCGCTGGCGGCTCCCGACAGAGAGCCGACGCTCTTTGATCCGCCCGACGCCGTCGCACTCGACGACGCCTTCTGGCTCGAGGTCAAGGTCGTGGGCCAGTTCACGACCGAAGGGCCCAACCCCAAGTACTCCTCGGCGCTGCTGTCGACGGCGCCGCGCGACGTGTCCAAGCTCAGCCGCGATCGGAGAATCACCCATGCCGGGTTGCTGATCGTGCTCTTTGGGAGCGACAAGGAGGTCGTCGATCACGACCTCGACGCGTGCTTGAGCCGCTTTCTGGACCGCCGGCTTCCGGTGGGAATACCCGTGAGAAGATCTTTTTCCATCACTGATCGCATTGGAAACGGGATGTGTGGTTGTGCGCTGCTCCCGGTGGTTGGGAAGTGATACGCGTCCCAGCAGAAGGCGAAGATTCACCGCGGAAAAAAAGCTGTCAGCTGTCAGCTGAGGCCGAAGTCGGAGCACCGTCTGGCGTCCTGGCGCACACGTTGGCGTCCTGGCGCACAGGCTGGCGTCCAGCGCCGCGGAGAAAAGAGCGAGGGTCAGGGGTCAAGGTTTATCGCTTTTCCGAACCCCGAACCCTCCTCGGCTGACGGGCCAACCGGGGCTTCGCTGCGCTCAGCCCCAGCCACCCGAGCTCATCCCCAGCCACCCAGAGAGCAACGCGCCGCGGGAAAGATTCACCGCAGAGACGCAGAGCACGCAGAGAAGAGGGAAATCGAGGTCGGAAAAAGAGGCTGTCAGCTATCAACTATCGGCCGGAGAAGAGCCGGTCGTTTTTCTTGCCGACAGCCGACAGCCTCTTTCTCCGCGGCCCTCTGCGGCCCTCCGCGGTGAATCTTCACCTTCTTTCCGGCCGAGAGCTGAAAGCCTTCTTCAGTGTTCTCCCACGACGCTCATGATCAATTGCGCCGCCTCTCGTGCCGGATTGTGGTCGGCAAACCGCAGACAGACCCGATGAAGCTCCTCGCTCTGGACGGCTGCATTCTTCGAATCCAGCAGGAACCGCGTGGCCTGATCGACGATGGGCATGGGCCCACCCGCATGCGGTACGAACTCCGGGACAACCTCACGCTCGGCGATGATGTTGGGAAGCAGCTTGTAAGGGGTGCGAAGGACGAGCTTCGCCAACAGCCATGAGATCCATCCCGTCTTGTACAGCCCGATCATCGGCTTGCGCTGCAGGGTGATGTCGAGGGTGATCGTGCCGGAGACCGCCAGCGCCAGATCGCACCAGGTGATGACGGTGTCGGCGGAGCCGGTGATCATGTGAAGACCAACGGGAAAAACCCCGATCTTGCGGCGAATGATCGTGGCCAGGTGCGGGTTGGCGGCCACGACAACGCCGCGGAGGCCCGCATGCCGGCCCTGGAGCTCGGTGTAGACGTCGGCGAGCAAGCGGGTGTTGGCCCTGACCTCCTGCTCGCGGGAGCCGGGGAAGAGCGCCAGCCTCGGCGCTCCCAGCGGCAGGCCGTGCGTCTGCTGCCGGAGCTCGGCAAGATCGATCGACCGGTTGATCGACGGGTGGCCAATGAACTTGGCCGGTACACGGCGCTGCGTGAACCATTGCTCCTCGAAGGGAAGGACGCACATAACCACGCTGGTCAGCCGGCGGAGCTTTCCGATCCGCCAGCGGCCCCACGCCCACACCTGAGGAGCCACCAGGTGCACGATCCTGGCCCCCGACCGCCGCATCACTCTGGCCAGCGGGAAGTTGGCCGCGGGGGAATCGACGGGAACGTGCGCCACCAGCCGATGCTCGCCCGCCCACTGCTTCAGTCGTTTGACGAGCCGGCGAAACGCCAACGACCGGCTCAAGGCACCGAGCCCCATCACCGCAATGTCGACGGTCCGATCGAGGAGGACGGCGCCGGCCTCTTCCATCTGCGATCCACCGCAGGCGTAGAGACCGAGCCCCGGATCCCGCCTCTTGAGCTCCCGAATGATGGGGGCGGCAAGGGTGTCACCGCTTTGCTCAAACGCGGTGAAGAGAATCGCCGGGCTGGTTTTGTCACCGTCACGCGACACGCCGTACACACCGATCCATCGCCGAGTCCCCAGGGCATACGATACGCCCATGTTCGAACCCCCGCATCCGCTCTCGTCGTTCCGCCGCGCCGCCTGGGCGACGGCCACGGTCCTGGCGATGGGTGCTGGGGCCGCCCCCGGTGGCCCCGCCGTCTCCGCGCAGGACCCACCATCTCAGGGAATCGACGGTGCGATCCCGGCGCCAGCGCCCCCGCTGCGGATCGGGCTGGACCGGCCAGTCCTGGGGATGGGGATCAACGCCCATCACATCGGCAACCTGTCGCTGTACCTCAAGGCGGTGGACGCCATAGCGGACCTCGGGGCCAACACCCTGCTCGTCGTGACCCCCATGTTCCAGGAGCGGGTCGACTCGAGCCGGATCCAGTTTCGCCCTCAGAAGTGCCCAACCGACGGGCAGCTCAAGGCCATCCTCCGCCGGGGCCGGATCCGGGGACTTCAGACGATTCTGCTTCCCATCGTCCTCATCGAGGTCCCCGGCCCGAAGGATTGGCGCGGGGTGATCAACCCCAGCGACCTGGATGCCTGGTGGGCCAGCTACGCACTTTTCATCAACCATTTCCTCGACATCGCCATCGATGCGGAGGTCGACGTGCTTTCCGTGGGAAGTGAGCTGAACTCGATGGAGGGCGAGCTGCAACGCTGGCGTCGCACGATCGACCACGCGCGGAGCCGGTTTGACGGCTACATCACCTACTCCGCCAACTGGGACCGCTACCAGCGCGTCACCTTCTGGTCATGGCTGGATTTCATCTCCGTCAGCGCCTACTTCGAGCTGGCCAGGGACGAGCCGGACGCGCCCGTCGACAAGCTCGCCGCGGCCTGGCGGCGTGAGCGCCGCACACTGCTTGAACATGCCCGGCGGTATGATCGATCCATCTTGCTGATGGAGATAGGCTACCCGTCGGTTCCCTGGGCGGCGGCGCATCCGTGGAACTATGTCGCGGATGCCCAGACGGCGGCCGACCACGAGGCCCAGGCCCGCTGTTACCGCGCCTTTTTCGAGGCCTGGGCGGAAACGGTTGCCCGACCCGGGAGCCGGGCACTGGGCTTCAACTGCTACTTCTGGGACCCCTACCACAGCGGTGGGCCCGATGACACCGGCTACGGCGTCCACGGCAAGCCGGCGGAGCGGGTCATTGCCGCGAGCTTCGCACGGATCAGGAAGACCGTCGGTGAGCAGAAAGACTCCCCGAAATGAGCGCGGGTTCGTTTTTGGTACAACGTGAACCCTCAACCGGAGCACCACCGGTGATGCTGAAACGAACCCACATGTGCGGCGAGCTGAGGAGCGACCACGTCGGTCAGACCGTCACCCTGGCCGGGTGGGTCAACACCTATCGCGATCAGGGAAAGGGGCTGATCTTCATCGACCTGCGTGACCGCGACGGCCTCACCCAGGTCGTCTTCAACCTGCGGGACGTCGACGAGGCCGCGGTCAACGAGGCGCGATCCCTGCGGCGCGAGGACGTGGTCGCCGTCCAAGGGCTGGTTCGCACGCGGGTCGGGGGAGCCAATCCCCGGCTCGCCACCGGCACGATCGAGGTCGCCGCCGACAAACTGGAAGTCCTTGGCAAGGCCGAGACCCCCCCCATCCTCCCAGACGAGCATGAGGCGGAAAAGATAGCCGAGGAGAAACGACTCCAGTACCGATACATCGATCTCCGCCGGCCGCGGATGCAGAAGATGCTCAGGACGCGTCACGAGGTGATGCAGGTGACGCGACGGTTCTTTGCCTCCCACGGCTTTCTCGAGGTCGAGACGCCCCTTCTGATCAAGACCACCCCCGAAGGCGCCCGCGACTTCATCGTGCCGTCGCGTCTGTACGCCGGCAAGTGGTATGCCCTGCCCCAGAGCCCCCAGATCTTCAAGCAGATCCTCATGCTCTCCGGCTGCGACCGCTACATGCAGATCTGCAAGTGCCTTCGGGATGAGGACCCCCGCGCCGACCGCCAGGCGGAGTTCACCCAGATCGACCTGGAGATGAGCTTCGTGACCCGCGATGACGTCCTTGCGATCATGAGCGAATTCATCACGACGCTGTGGTCCGAGATCCTCGGCGTCGACGTCGGTGAGATCCCCGTCCTGGGGTACGCCGAGGCACTGGATCGCTATGGCACGGACAAGCCAGACCTGCGATTCGGCCTGGAGCTTGCTGAGATCTCGCCGCTGGCGGCCAGGACCGAATTCAAGATCTTCCGTGACGCCTTGAGCAAGCCGCAGGGCGTGGTCAAGGCGATCAGGGTGCCCGCAGCCGCCGGCACCCTGACCCGAAAGAAGATCGATGGCTACGAGCGACTGGCGCGCGAAGCGGGCGCGGGTGGGCTGGCCACCGTCAAATACACCGCCACGGGCTACGAGACGGGGATCGCCAAGTTCCTCGAACCCATCGCCGATGAACTGGCAGCGCAGCTTGCGCTGGAGGCCGGCGACATGGTTTTCTTCGCCGCCGATACCCGCGCGGTGGCGCTGCGGGTTCTCGGCGAGCTCCGTGTCGCGCTGGGACGCGACCTGGGGCTCATCGAAGACGCCTTCAGGTGTCTGTGGGTGGTCGACTTTCCAATGTTTTCCTACAACGACGAACGCGGGCGGTGGGAATCGGAGCACCATCCCTTCGTCATGCCCCGCGAGGACCAGATTCAGAGGCTCCAGAGCGATCCCGGCGGGTGCATCTCCTCCAGCTACGACTTCGTCATCAACGGCTCCGAGTGCGGCAGCGGCTCAATTCGTATCCACCGCACCCACATCCAGAAGAAGGTCTTCGAGATCCTGGGTCTCACACCCCAGGAGACCCAGCTGAAGTTCGGCTTTCTGCTCGAGGCGTTTAAGTACGGAGCACCGCCCCACGGTGGCATCGCCTTCGGCCTCGACCGGCTCATCATGCAGTTGACGGGGGTCACAAACATCCGCGATGTCATCGCCTTCCCCAAGACGCAGACCGGCGCCGACCTGATGACCGGGGCACCGGGACCCGCCGACTCCGAGCACCTCAAGGAGCTCAGCGTTCGGGTCCACTTGCCCAAACGCCAGATCCCGGAACCCGAGACGCGCGAGCCAAAACCATGATCGTCAGCAGCCCCGAAGTCTCGGCTGCGCAGACTGGCAGCCGCGCCTGGCAGGATGCCAAGCACCTGAAACACGGAGTGGAATCGACGCGCCGTCGGGCGCACGCCCCGGCAGGATGCCGGGTATCCCGAGGCCTCAGCCGCGCCAGGCAGGACGCCAAGCGGCGTGAGATCATGATGCCAAGCAGCTGACAGAAACTGTGTGCGGCATTGGCGGCATCCTGAGAACCGACGGCCAGCAGATCCCGGATCGATGGCTGGACGCGATCGATGCACGAATCGCCCACCGCGGGCCTGACGGCTGCGGCCGGTTCAGGGACCGCATCGAGATCGGCTCGCCCCAGGGCAAACGCGTCATCGAGGTGGCCCTGGTGCACCGCCGGATGTCGATCATCGACCCCGCCGGCGGGGCGCAGCCCATGGTCTCCAAACGCGGGCGGAGCAAAACCGAAGACCTCGTGGCCGTGGTCTTCAACGGCTGCATCTACAACCACCGGACGCTCCGCCGCGAGCTGGAGGCGCTCGGCCACCGTTTCGTGACCGACCACAGCGACACCGAGGTGCTGATCCACGGGCACCGGGAGTGGGGAGGCGATCTCCAGCGGCACCTGGAAGGAATGTACGCCTACGCGATCTGGGACCGCGGCGCCGCGACGCTGACCATTGGGCGGGATCTCTTCGGTGAGAAACCTCTCTACCACCGGATGGAGGGTTCCCAAGAGGGGGTGCGGCTGCTCGTCGTGGCGAGCGACGCAACCGCGGCAGGCTCGATCCCGCCCGACGCGCCCCGACAGACGCCCGCGGAGCTTCATGGCTGGGTCAGGAGGTACCTCCAGCTGGGCTATGCCTGGGCCGGACGGACGGTTGCCACGACGGGGGTCGCGGTCGCAAACGTCGCGCAAAGCGGCCGCTGGGATACAGCCCCTGATCAACCTGCGCCAACGATCGACGATCTCGCGCGGCTCATCGAGGAGGCGGTGGCCCGGCGTCTGGAAGCGGACGTCCCCCTGGGCTGCTTTCTCTCCGGCGGCGTGGACTCATCGCTCATCGCCTGCTTCGCACGGAAACACAAGGCGGACCTGCGGACGTTCTGCGTGAGGATGCCCTCGCCCCGGTACGACGAATCCGAGCACGCTGCGCGCGTGGCGGCGCACCTGGGCACCACTCACACGACGCTGGATGTCGACACCAATCCCGCCGAAGATCTTCTGAGGCTCATCGGGATCCTCGGCCAGCCTTTCGGTGACAGCTCCATCCTTCCCACCTATTGGGTAAGCAAGGCGACCCGCGAGCATGTCAAGGTCGCTCTGTCAGGAGACGGCGGCGACGAGCTTTTTGTCGGCTACGAGCGATACCTCGTCGCCAACCTCCTCGCCCGGCATTGGCGGACGCTTTCGAGGATTCCCCGGCAGCTCCTGCGGCGCCGCGACACCAAGAGTCGCCTCCATAAGCTGGGCCGGCTCGGCGAGATGGCGCCGGACGTGCCCGCCCTGGGCGTCCTTGCCGCCGAGTCGATCTTCACTCAGGACCAGATCGCCAGCCTCCTCGGTGAAGCGCCGGGCGATACCGAGCCGCTAAAGTGGCCTGCCGGCAACGACGCGCTTGGAGCGCTGCGCCGGGCGGACCTGCAGCACTACCTTCCCGATGATCTATTGTGCAAGGTGGACACCGCCTCGATGGCGGTCGCGCTGGAGGTGCGGTGCCCCTACCTCGACCGAGACCTGGCCGCTGCCGTGGCGGCGACACACCCGCGTCATCTGATCCGCCGCGGCAGACGCAAGGCACTGCTGCGGGCGATCGCACAAAGGCACCTGCCGCGAGCGGTCCTCGAGCGGCCCAAGATGGGATTCGCCATCCCCATCGGGCTCTGGTTTCGAACGGACTTCGGCGGACTGAGGACGCTGCTGCTGGATCACCTCAACTCCGCCGATCCCTTCGGGTCGATCCAACTTGACCGCTCGGCCATTCGTTGCCTGGTCAAGGAGCACATGTCCGGCGAGCGTGATCACGGTCACCGGCTCTTTGCTTTGCTCACCCTCTCTATCTGGGCGAAGTCATCGTGAAAGGCGCACAAACGCGCAGTCAATCACCGCTGTCTTGCGCGGCCGGCACAGCCGGCGCTGCAGCTGACAGCTTCTTTCTCCGCGGCACTCTGCGTCCTGGGCGGTGAATCTTCGCCTTCTGCGGCTGTTCCCGCACGACCGGCGGAATCCAGGTACGCTTGAGTCATGAAGCACGGCAATCTGCTCACCCTGCTCATTGTGATCGGGCTGGTCGGCGGGGCGCTCTTCGGCCAGTATGCCTTGTTCGGTTCCATGGGCGAGCACCCCAACGCACACTGGACCAAGCAGGCCGGCGACCTCATCCTGATCCGACCGCTGTACGTGATGATCATCCCGCTGGTCTTCGTCAGCGTCGTCATGGGCATGACCTCCATCGGCGACCCGTCGAAGCTGGGGGTGGTGGGCACCTCCACGGTGGTCTACTACCTTGTCACGATGCTCATTGCCGTCACGATCGGCGCGATCCTGGTCACGACCTTTCGGCCGGGGGATCTACCGGCAGACATCCAGGCGAAGCTGATCGGCGACTCGCAGGCGGACCTCGCCCAGGACGAGACGCTCAGCCAGAACATCCAGGACGCGAAGGACACGGGCCAGTCGCAGCTGGGCGGGGCGTGGATGAACATCCTCCGGCAGCTGATCCCGAAGAACATCATCGAGGAGATGGGTCAAGGGCGGACGCTGGGCGTAATCGTCTTTGCGCTTCTCTTTGGCCTGGCGATTGCGGCGGGAGGTGAGGCGACACGGCCGGTGGCCGTGCTCTTTGAGGGCCTCTTCGCCGCGGTCATGAAGCTCGTGATGTGGGTGATCTGGCTCACCCCCATCGGTGTTTTCCTGCTGGTCAGCTGGACCGTCGGCAAGGTCGGCCTCAAGGAACTCGTCGGGCCGCTGAGCAAGTACATCGTGATCGTCATCATGGGTCTGGCGATCCACGGGCTCGTGGTGCTCCCGGCGGTCCTGTACCTCTGTACCAGACGCAATCCGTTTCGCTACCTGTGGCAGATGCGCCGCGCCCTGATGACCGCCTTCGGGACCGACTCCTCAGCGGCGACGCTGCCGGTGACGATCGAGAGCGCCGAGGGCCCGGGCGGCTGCTCCAAGCGGGCGGCGAACTTCGTCCTGCCCCTGGGCGCAACCGTCAACATGGACGGCACGGCGCTCTACGAGGCGGTGGCCGTGGTGTTCCTCTTTCAGCTCTGGGGGATCGATCTGAGCTTCGGCGAGCTGGTGATCGTGGTCATCACGGCGACGCTGGCGGCGGTCGGCGCCGCCGGGATCCCCTCGGCGGGCACGGTCACGATGCTCATTGTGATCCTGGCCGTCAACAGCGGTCTCCGGGGTCAGGGTATGGCCGAAGAGGACCTGCTGCCGGAGTACGCGATCGGCGTCATCATCGGCGTGGACCGGATCGTCGACATGTGTCGAACCACAGTCAATGTCTGGGGTGACGCCGTCGGCGCCAAGATCATCTCCAGGCTCGCCCCCGACGAGCCGCCGGGTAAGACGGCGTAGAACTACTTTGAGCGCTCCGTAGCGGCCTCCGGCCGCACACTCGCTCTGGTACGCGGCGGCGAATTCATCCGCCGCCGCTGATCAGGGGCCTCGCCCGAGCGCTCCGTAGCGGCCTCCGGCCGCACACTCGCTCTGGCCGCAACGCGGCTGATTCAATCGGGCGCTAGGCTCCTAACATGACGAGCGGGAAAGGAACAGGCACTTCGACCATGATCATGCTCAAGACGATCCAGCCGCGGTTCAAACCCGGCCACCTGGTGCACCACAGGCGCTACGGCTATCGCGGCGTGGTGGTCTCGGTGGATCCGATATGCAAAGCCGACAGCGAGTGGTACTCCAGCAACCAGACCCAGCCGGACCGCAATCAGCCGTGGTACCACGTTCTGGTCGATGGCTCGACCACCATCACCTATCCCGCCCAAGAGAACCTGGAGCCCGATCCCAGCCGTGAGCGCGTCGATCATCCGCTGCTGGCGCACTTCTTTAGCGATTTTCGGGACGGTCGGTACATCAGAAACGACCAACCCTTCAGCAGCTGACGGCGCTACTCGATCCCTTCCGCCGCCAGCCAGCGCTCGGCGTCCATCGCCGCCTGGCAGCCCATCCCCGCCGCGGTCACCGCCTGCCGGTAGATGGGATCCGCGGCGTCTCCGGCCGCAAAGACCCCGGCGACGCTGGTGTGCATGCGTGGAGGCGCCGACAGCATGAGGTAGCCCTTGTCATCGAGGTCGACACCGCTCCCGTTGAGGAAGGCTGTCGCCGGAGTATGGCCGATCGCCACAAACAGGCCGCGGCAGGCCAAGTCGCGCTCCTCATTGGTCTTGAGGTTCTTGAGCTTGACACCGGTGATCTGCTTGTCGCCGACCACCTCGGTAACAACCGAATCCCAGATCACCTCGCACTTGGGGTTGTCCAGCACCCGCTGCCGCATGATCTTGCTCGCCCTGAACTCATTGCGGCGGTGGACCACGTAGACCTTTGAGGCGAACTTCGTCAGGTAGGAAGCCTCCTCCATGGCGCTGTCGCCGCCCCCCACCGCAACGAGCACCTGGTCGCGGAAGACGGGCAGCGCCCCGTCGCAGACGGCACAGGCACTGACGCCGCCGCCGCTGATGGCAAGCCGCTGCTCGTTTTCCAGCCCGAGCCAGTTGGCCGTCGCCCCCGTCGCGATGATGGCGGCGTGGGTATCGACGGTCTGTTTCTCCCCGCCGGAGTTCACCGTCGTCAGCACAAGTGGCCGCTTGTGGAAATCGCACGCCACGACGTCCCGCGGCTCGACACGCGTGTCGAAGCGGAGGGCCTGCTCCCTGAAGTCGCTCATCATCTCCGGCCCCTGCACACCCTTGGCGTAGCCGGGATAGTTCTCGACCTCGGTGGTCAGCATGAGCTGGCCGCCGGGGAGCACGTAGCCGCCGGTCTGCTTGGGCAGACCTTCAAAGAGCACCGGCTCGAGGTTCGCTCGGGCCGCGTAGAGGGCGGCGGTCCAGCCGGCGGGACCGCTGCCGATGATGGCGATCTTTTCGGGAGCAGGCATGGAGTAGTCGGTTTCTGGTGTTTTGGTTTTTTGGTCTTGGGTCTTGAGTTCTAGCGCGGATTATTCATGAACGTCGTCGCGAGCGCGCAGGAGCTGGTCGTGAATACTCCGCGCCGAGGTATCGGTTTTACTCGATAAGCCCCTGCTCTCTGGACAACGCCCTGATCGGCGGCCAGAAAACGATGTCGCCGGCCGCCCCGTCGTCGGTGTGCTCCGCGGCCCGGTCGTCGTCATGGTCCTGGCCGCGGGCGTAGAGGATGCACTGGCCGGCCTCAACCCAGAGCCGGCCGGCCAGGGTGTCGATCGAGTCACGCTCAGACAGCAGCCGGTACCGCAGCGGGCCGTACTCCTCATCAAAGGGATCGATGTCCGAGATCAACCTGCGGACGAACTGGCCGTAGAGCTTCTCCTTGTCATCCGGATACACGCCGTAGGTCTTGCTGTACGCGGCCAGACCCGCCGCCACCGCGCTCCCGTTGACCGCGGCGATGAGCTGGTTGCGGACACCGAAGACCGCTTCGATGTTCTGCATCGAGTAGATCACCGCAGCGTAGCGGACGGGGTTGGTCCGCTCGAACTGCGTCTGGGTGTCGAGGATCGGGTCGTACTCCTCCACCCGCCACCGCCGCCACCAGTCGTCATAGATGAGCTCGAGCGTTTCCTTGGACTTGTCCAGGCTCCCGTGCACCCCGGCGATCATCCTCCACCGCCGCGCCGCCCCGAAACGCGTCAGCGGAGCGTCCTTGGCCTGGAGCCACGCGAACGCCCGGGCGAATTTCTCGGGGTCCGCCTGCGATTGATTATCGAAGACCTCCTCCAGCAGGGCCTCTGCAATGTTCCGATCACCCTCGGGTATCAGCAGCCGACCGCGCCCGGGACGCAGCGCCGGCAGGTCGTAGCGGGAAAGCTCGGAAAACTGATCGGCGGTGATCGACTCCCGATAGCTGTACAAAATGTCGCGGAGGTTGGCCAGGGCATCGATGAGCAGCTGAATGCTGTGCCACTTCTCGGCGTAGAACTGCCGGTCACAGAGCTGACGCAGCACCCAGTTGAAGGAAACGGCCAGCTCAAGCGCCTCGGCGACCTGCTCGGCCTCCAGGCGCCGGTAGATCTCGGCCGCCGCGTAGGCGCTCATGACATCCACCGACATGAGATAGCGAAACTCATTGCGGTGTAGGTCTCCGTCCACGGCGATCGCCGCGACGAGGCCCGCCTGGCGGTAGACCGAGTCCACCTCGTCGACGCCGTAGGGGAGTCCGAGAATGTTCCGGTCCCTGCACTTGTTGATCGCGTCGGCCAAGTGCCGGCCCGACTCCGCCCAGTCACTGACCAGCGACCACTGGTTCATCCCGGGGTGAATCGTGCGGAGGTTGAAGTCGTCGCCGACTGCGAACGGAGGGTCATCCAGCTCGAGAAAGGCATCAAAGAGCACACGGTAGCTCTTGCTCTGCTCTGTCCCTTTGACGGTGGGATCACTGTTGAGCTGACTGAGAACTGCCGCGTTCTGGCCGGCGGCCCGCCCCGCGAGCAGCACACACGCCCCGGCGGCGAGCCCTGCTCTGACAGTTGTCAAAACTCGTCTCATCGGTCCATCCTTCTCTTGTGGCCTGCTCGGGGCCGTCCCGGGAGCTTGCGGGGCCTTGTGGGGGCCGACGGAACGCCGCCCCGGAACACCCCGCAACAAACCGGCGGATGCTGATCGTAGCACATCCGAGCGGCCCGAGTCATCTCCAACCCCGCCCGGTCGGCGCGGCGGGTGGGAGTGGTTGGCGATATCATCTTGACGCAGCATGATTGTCGGCGTACCCACCGAAGTAAAAACCGACGAGTTCCGCGTGGGGCTGCGGCTCGTCGGGGTGGAGATGCTCACGCGACAGGGGCACGAGGTGCTCGTGCAGGCGGGTGCGGGAATCGCGGCGGGGTTTACGGACAACGCGTACGCCGGGGCGGGGGCCCAGATCGTCGCAACCGCCCAGGAGATCTGGTCGCGTGGCGAGATGATCGTCAAGGTCAAGGAGCCCATGCCGGCGGAGATCGCACTGGTCCACACCGGACAGGTGATCTTTACCTATTTTCACTTCGCCTCCGACCGCGATCTGACCGTCGGGTGCGTCGAGAGCGGCTGTGTTGCGGTTGCCTACGAGACGCTGACCGATGACCGCGGCCGCCTGCCGCTGTTGACACCGATGAGCGAGATTGCGGGCAAGCTCGCGATCCAGGAGGGAGCGGATTATCTGGAGAACCCGCACGGCGGCCGCGGCGTGCTGCTCGGCGGCGTACCCGGGGTCGAGCCGGGTCACGTGCTCGTCCTCGGCGGCGGTGTCGTGGGCTCCTGCTCAGCGCGCATCGCGGCGGGCATGGGGGCGGATGTCGTCGTCACCGACATCTCCCTCGACCGTCTGCGCGAGCTCGACAACTCGATGCCGCCGAACGTCAACACGATCTACTCCGATCCGCATGCCATCCGAGAGCTTCTGCCCTGGGCAGACCTCATCGTGGGAGCCGTCCTGATCCCCGGCGCCAAGGCCCCGTGCCTCATCTCGCGCGAGGATCTGAAGCGAATGAAGCCGGGCTCGGTGATCGTCGATGTGGCGGTCGATCAGGGCGGATGCGTCGAGACCGCCCGCATGACCACCCACAGCGATCCGGTGTACACGGTGGACGGCGTGGTGCACTACTGCGTCGGCAACATGCCCGGAGCCGTTGCCCGCACGGCGACCCACGCCCTGACCAACGCCACACTGCCCTGGGTCCTCAAGATCGCTCAGCACGGTCCGGACCGCCTGGGTCAGCTGAACCCCAACTTCGCCAACGCGATCAACATCAACCACGGCACCCTCACCAACAAGGCGGTGGCCGAGGCACACGGGCTTGCGTTTGAGCCGTTGGGTGTGTGACAAAGGCTATCGGCTGTCAGCTATCAGCTTTTGGCCCCAGCAGAGGCCAACGCCTTTTCTTGCCGAGAGTCGATCGCCCAAAGTCGAGAGCCTTTTGAAGCTCTCGGCCTTACAATGCTGCGCATGGGCGTCGACGCACGCGTCACCGGCGACACCGAAACAGGTATGAAGGCCGTGATCACGGACCGTATCGCCGGCAGTGTGGCTGCGATCAAAGGATTGCGTGGGCATGTCGAGCGGATCGCCGAGATCGCCGCAGCCGTGGTGACCAGTCTTGATTCCGGCGGGACGCTCTACACAGCCGGCAACGGGGGATCCGCCGCCCAAGCGCTTCACCTTGCCGAGGAGCTCACCGGCCGCTACCGCGCCGATCGCCCACCGCTGGCGGCGGTGTGTCTGGCGGCGGACGCCACAGCGCTCACGTGCATTGCCAACGACTTCGGCTTCGAAGAGGTCTTCGCCCGCCAGTGCACGGCCCTGCTGAAGAAGCAAGACGCCCTGCTGGTGCTTTCAACCTCCGGTAACAGCCCCAATGTGGTCCGGGCGCTGGAGGTGGCCCGAGTTCGCCGCGCCGTCACCATCGGCCTCCTGGGGCGTTCGGGTGGTCGCTCGGCGGCCCTGTGCGACCACTGCCTCATCGTCGACTCCACCGAGGCGGCCCACATCCAAGAGGTCCACCAGGTCGTGGTGCATCTGATCTGTGAGATCGTGGAGCGGCGGGTAGCAGCCGATAGCTGACAGCCGACAGCTGTCTTTCCTATTCCGTCTCTCCATCCCTCCTCGACTCGATCTGGGTCTGGCCGTCCACCGGTGAGGGCTCGTTGAACGAATAGGGAGCCGGCTTCGCCCGACGCCAGGGGGCCGCATCCGTCACCAGGCGCGTCGCCCGGCGGCCCTCACCGCTTGCTCGCTCCTCATCGCCCGCCGCCGGGGGCGGGGCGGGCGGGCGGACCGCTTCGGCCTTCTCCTGGTGCAGGTGCAACGTCCGGGTGGGGAAGGCGAACTCGACACCGAGCCGGTCGGCCAGGCGGATGATGTCGAGCATGAGCCGGTGCCGCTCCCTCAGCTCGGTCGTCCAGTCCGGGGCCTCGTGGAACATGTACACCAGGATGTCAAGGCTCGAGTCGCCAAACTGGTGCAACCAGACCTGGTAGTAGTCCGTGCGGGTGTAGGGGTGGAGGCGTATCAGCTCGCGCACACCCTCACAGAACGCGTCGATCTTCTCCGGCGGGGTGCCGTAGGTGAGGGAGATGTGGGTCTTCCACCGCCGGTACTTGCGCTTGCCGAAGTTGTCCACCGCCGCACGGACCAGGTTGCCGTTTGGGATGGTGACCAGCGAGTTGTAGAACGTCCGGACACGCGTCGAGCGGAAGCCGACATTTTCCACCGTGCCCTCGACATCACCGATCTGAATCCAGTCCCCCACCTGGAACGAGCGGTCGACGAGTACCGTCACGCTCCCGACGACGTTCTCCAGCGTGTCGCGGGCGGCGAACGCAAAGCCGAGACCGCCGATCCCAAGACCAGTCAGCAGAGGCGTGATCTGGATATTCATGCTGTCGGCGATGTAGATCAGCCCAAAGACAAAGATCAAGATCTTGATCGTCTTACGAACGAGCGGAACCAGCAGGTCGTCGAGCTTGGTCTCCGTCCGTGCTGCCTTGTCGGCAAAGACCTCAACCACCAGGTCGGTGAGGCGGAACCCCGCCCACACGCCGGCCAGCATGGCGAAGAAGCGCACCGCGGGCAGCAGGAGCTTCAGTGCTTCAGAGGGAAGGCCCAGCAGCTTGATCGTGAAGAGCCAGAAGAGCGCCGACGCCACCAGGCCGAAGGGCCGCACCGTCTTGCGCATCGTCTCGCGTCGTGCCTCGCCGCCCCTCTTGGAGATGATCCGTCGCGAGATGATCGCGACGAGCAGCCGAGTGACGAAGTCGAGCATGACCCCGGTGAAGACCACCAGGCCCAGACCCAGCCACTGCCAGTACTTCAGCGTGATGAACTCGCGGTCTACGAGTGCCGCGGGCAGCTTGCTCTCGATCCAGAGGCTGATGTTGCGCCGCCGCTCGTCGGTCAGACCGCGCAGGATCGGAACGGTCCTTGCGACTCGATCGTAGAGGGCCTCGATGCCGGCGACCGTCTGTGCGGAGAACATCCAGGTGCCATCGTCGGTCCTGGCCAGGACGATTTCTTGGCGACCAATGTGGAGTCCATTGAGCAGCCGCTCATGCTTGGGGAGCGGGAACACCTTCCATTCGGTGAGTCCTTCGTACTCCTGCCTCGCGGCAAGCTCCCCTGCATCCGGAAGTTGCCAATAGGTGCGGTACTCGACGCGGTTGAGGATCCCAACGAGGCGATCGGCGTTGTCCCGCCCGGTCTCGGCGCCCTCGATCGACAGGTCCAGACATGTGAGGGCAAGCTCGTAGTCGACCGGATCCTCCATCGCCTCCCGGAAAGTCCGCAGCGTCGAGCGGGGGCTGTCGAGCTCCTTGGGGACGGGTTTGGGTGGCGGCTGGGGCGTGGCCGGCGTCTGGAGCGTGGGCGTCTGGTCCTGGGGAGTCTGGCCGGGGGGCGTCTGCGCGGCAGGCTCAACGGAGGCGGCCGTTGGGGTGAGCGCGGCTGCGAGCGACAGGGCCGCCACAATCGCCGGAAGCCCAATGATTTCTCGCATCGCTTTGGACATCCCGGATATGGTACCGCCAACTGACAAGGCGGAACCGATGACACGCCGGTCGCTCTTTTCGTCGAACTCCATTCAGCGTACTCTGCCGCTGGAATCGAATAGAGGAGCAGCCCATGGAACTCACAAGCACCAGCTTTTCCAACGAACAGCCGATCCCCGAGGAGTTCGCATTTGCCCGACGCGACCCCATCCAGCGGGTCAGGCTCTCCAACAACCGCAACCCCGACCTCCGCTGGAGCGACGTGCCCGAAGAATGCAAGTCGCTGGCCCTGATCGTGGTGGATCCCGACGCGCCCACGGTGCCCGATGACGTCAACAAGGAAGGCCGCACCGTCGCGGCCGACTTGCCCCGTGCCGACTTCCACCACTGGGTCATGGTCGACATACCACGCTCCTGCACAGGGATCACCGCCGGGGAGTGCTCCGACGGCGTCACCGCCCGCGGCAAGACCAAGCCGCTGAACCCCAGCGGTGCCCCGGCCGCGCGGCAGGGCCAAAGTGATTTCACCAGCTGGTTCGCGGGCGATCCCGAGATGGCCGGCACCTATCTCGGCTACGACGGCCCCGGCCCGCCCTGGAATGACGAGCGGGTCCACCACTACCACTTCAAGCTCTACGCGCTGGACGTCGATCGTTGCCCTGTCGAGGGCAATTTCACCGCCGCCGATGTCAAGAGGGCGATCGACGGCCATGTGCTCGCCGAAGCGACCCTGACAGGGACCTACACGCTTAACCCGACCCTCCAACCCGTTTCAGGCTAGGGTTGCCCGGCCCCCGGCCCTGGAAAACCTCCGGGCCAGCAACCAAGCGCCGTACGAGGTGATGAGCCCGACGCCCGAGGTCGCCTGGACGTGGTGGCGGTCGGAGTGGTGTGTGAGTCGCTGACGCCGCTGCTGCAATACTCGGCGACTGCGGTCGTTTGGTCTGGGGAATCCCCTCCCATGGCAACCTCGTTCACCTCCATCGCTTCCAGTGTCGGGCCGGCCCTCGCCCGGGTCGTGGTGCCGATGTGGGTTCTTTCCGGTGCGGCCTTCAAGCTCATCGAGCGGACGCCGTCGAACCTGCCCGGCTCCTTCCTGGCCGTCGCACGCCAGTGGGACGTCGACCTGTGGCTCCTGCTCCGCACGCTCATCGGGCTGGAGTTCCTGGCGGTGGCGGTGATGGTGCTCGTGGCCAGGCTGGCGCGGCCGATGGCGATCTTCATGCTCTTGAGCTTCTGCCTGATCCTGATCGTCGAGCTCGTACGGCAGTCCACGAGCTGCGGCTGCTTCGGATCGATCAAGATCCACCCCGGCGTCATGCTCGGAATCGACGGCACGTTGCTCGCTGGGGTGATCTTCCTCAGACCGCCGCGGATCCCGGCCGTCGCCCGCCGGCCGATCGTCGCCGCGGCGGCCGCGATCGCGGGCGGCTTCGGCCTCGCCTACGGTCTGCCGGAGAAGCCGGCGGTCGCCCCGCCTGGGAACTCCACACAGGTCACCGTGCCTTCCAATCCGCAGGTTGGCGGCGCCGCCGCTGACTGCACGATCCCGCCTGCGCTCGCACCGCTGCCGCCGTGGTGGTACGCCAAGGAAATCGATACGTGGCCGGGCAAGTGCTGCAACGAGCTGGAGCTCTTTGCGATCATCGGCACCTGGCCCTCCGAGCTCGCCCGGGGCCGGAAGCACGTCGTGTTCTACCGCCGCGACTGCGACCATTGCCAGGAGATGTTCGAGAACTATTTCGCCGGCCAGCTCGACACACCCGTCATCGCCTACCGGATACCCTCGGAGGTCACCTGGCAGATGCCGCAGACGACCGCGACGCTCCTGGATCTGTCCGACCGGTGCGACTGGGTGATCGAAACCCCGCTGATCATCACCCTCCAAGACGGCCGCATCGAGTGCGCCAGGGAGGGGCTGGGGTTCGAAGAGTGTCTTGAGTAGCTGAGAGCCGAGAGCCGACAGCCCTCTTTCTCCGCGGCCCCCTGCGGGGCTCCGCGGTGAATCTTCGCGTTCTTCTGGGTGGCTGTGGCGGAGTCCCGATCGCATCGGGACGACGCCACGGTTGGTTCGACGACAAAAGACCGGGGCTTCGCTTCGCTCAGCCCCAGCCACCCAGAAACTGTCGAAAACTGACAGCCCTCTTCCTGAACCCTCCTCTCTCTCCGCGGCCCTTCGCGGTGAATCTTCGGCTTCTTTCGGGGTGGCTGTGACGGAGTCCCGATCGCATCGGGAGTCCGACGATACGAAGACCGGGCCTCCGCCCCGATGGAATCGGGACTCAGACCCAGCCACCCCAGCTCAGCCCCAGCCACCTGGAGATTGCCGACAGCCGACCGCCGTTTGGAGTGAATTGCTCCAAGATCGCGATAGGACTTGCCGGCGGAATCCGCTACGCTTCTCGTATGAAGACGGCGGGACAGCCGGGGACCCTCCCGCAGCACCTCGTGCAGCGGCGGTGCGTGGAGTGCGGCTACGACGGCGCGTTGCTGAGGGATGGGGCTGCCGCCCGCTGTGCCCGCTGCGGTTGCGACCTCCGCCGCCGTCCGGCGCGGAGCTACGCGGAGATGGAGGGCATGGTGGTCCGCGCGCCCCCACGGCGTGGCCCGTCTCCTGAGAAACTCTCACACGACCTCCAGCGGCAACGGCTTCAGCGTTGGCTGGCATTCGGTCTCCTGGCCATGGGGCTGCTGCTGGTGGTGTTCCTCGCCGTCGCCGCGATTGCGATGTAAGAAGCTGTCGGCTGTCAAGAAGCCATGGCCCTCGACCTTCAGCCAGTTCTCCAACGAATGGACGCGGACTTCGAGTCGGCGCTTCAGCGTCTGTGCGCTTTGCTTCGCATTCCGAGCATTTCGACGGACGGGGCCTACCGCGCCGAGACCCGCCGGGCGGCGCAGCTGCTCACCAACGACCTCGCCTCGCTGGGTTTCGCCGCCCGTATTCACGAAACCGACCTCCACCCCATGGTGATGGCCCATCATCGGGGCCCCGAATCCGATTCCGCTTGCCACATCCTCTACTACGGGCACTACGACGTGCAGCCACCGGATCCGATCGAGCTGTGGGACAGCGGGCCCTTTGAGCCCGCCATCGTCGACGGGCCTCATGGCAGGCGGCTCGTGGCCCGAGGGGCCGTTGACGACAAGGGCCAGCTCATGACGTTTATCGAGGCGTTCCGGGCGTGGATCAAGGTCCACGGGACGCTGCCGGTGAAGGTGACCGTCCTGTTGGAAGGCGAAGAGGAATCGGGCAGCCCGAGCCTCGACCCCTTCCTCGAGACACACGCCGACGAGCTGGCGGCGGACGTCTGCCTGATCAGCGACACGGGGATGTGGGATATCGACACCCCCGCTGTCACCTATATGCTTCGCGGTCTGGTCTACGCGGAGGTGACCCTTGCGGGCCCGAGCCACGACCTTCATTCCGGGATGTACGGCGGGGCGGTGGTGAACCCCGCCAACGAGCTTCTCCGGATCCTCAGCGCGCTGAAGGATGACCGCGGCATCGTGCAGATCCCGGGGTTCTACGACGATGTGCGTGAGCTGTCCGAGGCCGAGGCGAGCCAATGGGCGGCCCTGGGGTTCGACGAGGCGGCGTTTCTTGGCGGGGCGGGTCTCAAGACCCCCACCGGGGAGGCGGGGCGCAGCACGCTCTCCCGCCTCTGGTCGCGTCCGACCTGTGACATCAATGGGATCTGGGCCGGGTACACGGGGGACGGGGCCAAGACCGTCATCCCCGCCCGGGCGTCAGCCAAGCTCAGCTGCCGGCTGGTTCCCGACCAGGATCCGTCCAAGGTATTCGAGGGCCTGCGGTCCTTTCTCACACAGCGCACGCCACCTGACTGCCGGTGGCAGATCACCTCGCACGGGGCCAGCCGGGCCGTCCGCGTCCCCACCGACTCGGCGTACCTCCAAGCGGCGTGCCGCGGCCTGGAATCGGTCTTCGATCGCACGCCGGTCCTGATGGGCTGCGGCGGAACGATCCCCGCCGTGGGCTCGATCCAGAGGATCCTGGGTTTTGATTCGCTGCTGGTCGGCTTCGGCCTTGACGATGACCGCGTCCACTCGCCCAACGAGAAGTTCGAGCTCACGTGCTTCCGGCTGGGGATGAAATCGCACGCTGCGATCCTCAGCGAGCTGGCTCGCCTCCAGACCACCGCCCGGCCTGCCGGCCGGGCGGCGCCGGCGGCGAGTCGCTGAGAGGAGTCCCACATGACCGGACCTCAAGGTCTGCCTGTTCTTGCAGCCCTCATCTGGGCCACGCAGTGGACGGTCACCCCGCCCGCGGCCGCACAGGTCGACGATGTGACAGTCGAGTTGGAGCAGTTCGGCGTCGGCGGCGTGTTCCGACCGGGCGAGGTGACGGCGATCCGCCTGAAGCTCACCAGCTCTCTGAAGGAGCCCACGAACTGCTTTGTCCAATGGGAGGTGCCCAACGCCGAGGGTGACATCGGCGAATGGGGTCGCTCGATCACGCTCAGCGCGGGTGCTCCAAGGAGACTGTGGCTCTACGCCCCGCTGCCGCCCACGGTCACCCCACAGACCGTCTGGAGCGTGCGAGTCTTTGAGGAGCGAGACGGCAAACGCCGCCGGGAGCTTGAGCGCGGCGCCCGCATCCAACCTCCCGCCCCCAGCTTCGTCCCCATCGACAAGGGGCTCATCGCGGTGGTCGGCAAGAACAAGATGCACCTGACGGACTACCACACGCCGGGAGGGTGGCGGCGGTCCAGCCCGCCGGGCGCGCACGAGGAGACCCGGGTCGTCTCCGGCATCACTCCACGCGACCTGCCCGACCGCTGGGAGGGCCTCAAGGCGTTCGAGGCGATTGTATGGTCCGGCGCGCCGCCGCCGGCGCGGGAGGATCCGGCGCAGGCTCTCCGCGAGTACGTTCGCCGTGGCGGCCATCTGATCCTCATCCTGCCGCAGGCCGGTAATCCCTGGGGGCTGGGGATGGTGGGGCAGACCTACCTGGATGATCTGCTGCCGCAACAGGTCCCCCGCACCGATGAAGGGGTGCACCTCTGGGAGCTCATGCCGATTCTGTCCAAGCGCGCTGTGCCCCCTCGGGACATCGAGATGACCATCCGTGTGTTCAAGGTCATCGGCGGCGGATTCAACGCCATCGACAACCACTATGAGCCGCTGCTGGCGCTGGCGGACGGCCGGGTGGTCGCGATCCAGCGGACGGTCGGGTTCGGCCGGATCACGCTCATCGGGATCGAGCTTTCCGAACAGCTTCTGAGCATGGGCCTGCCCGAGGCGGACGTCTTCTGGAACCGCGTGCTGGGGCGGCGGTCGGACACCGTGCGGTCCGGCCAACTTCAGGCAATGGTGACCGCCGAGCCGCGCCAGCTCGTCCGGGACAACGCCGGCACCATCCGCGAGGTCACCATCGGCGACGGCCGGTTGTTCGAGGAGATGCTCGACAAGCGCAGCCAGGCGCAGCTAGGGCTCCTCGCGGCGGCCGTCGGCTTTGCGGTGTACCTGCTTCTTGCCGGGCCGGGCGGTTTCTTTCTGCTCAAGCAACGCGGGCTCGTCCGCCACAGTTGGCTGGCCTTTGCCGCCACCGCCGCGATCTTCACCGCCATGGCCTGGGGCAGCGTCCGCTTGCTGCGCCCCAAGGGCACCGAGGTGCGGCACGTCACATTTCTCGACCACGTTGCCCGGCCCGCCGATGACCCGCGGTACGAGGAGCCGCTGCTGCAGCGTGCCGCCAGCTGGTTCACGCTGTACGTGCCCGGCTACGGCACGACGCGGGTGTCGATCGAGTCGGAGCCGAAGCTCAAGGATCTCCTCCTGCCCTGGGCGGCCCCGGAGAAGGTCGCGGAGCGGTTCCCCAACGTGGGCCGGTACGTCGTGGACCTGGGGCGATCGCCAGCTGATTACGAGATCCCGGCCCGGGCGACGGCCACGCAGTTCTACGCGCACTGGATGGGGCCGCTGGACCCCCAATGGGGCTCCATGATTCGCGTTGATCCCAATGATCCGATCCGCGTCGAGACCGACCCGCGAACCGGCAGGCCGCGACTGGCCGGCTCGCTCATCCACGGCCTGCCGGGCCCCTTGACCAAGCTCATCGTCATCTGGATCGGCAACAAGCGTGGACGTCCGCCCCGGCTGGCAACGATCGGCAACCAAGAGCTTCCCTGGACGACCTCGAGTCTCCCCGCAGGGCGGGACATGCTCAACTTCGGCTCCATGTGGGCGCGAGACGCCCAGCTGGGCCCGTGGTATCCCGGAGCCGGGAACACGTACTCCATCGCGGGGCCGCCGCGCGGCACCAAGGAACTTGCTGAAAGCATTTTCCTGCGCTACATCCAGGAGGAGCAACGGAGCGTCCGGATCCCGCTGGGCGGCGTATCGAGCCTGACCCGGCCGCTGGACCCGGGCCGACGGACGAAGTTCATGGAGATGCTGAGCATTTACCATCACCTCACGCCACCGAAGTACCACCGCATCGGCGCGGTCGACCCGGAAACCGTGGTTCTTGGACGGAAGCTCGGCCGCGAGCTGGACCTCTCGCCGTGGCTGGCCCGCCCCTGTGTCATCGTCATCGGCCACCTCGCGGATCGGCCCACGCCCATCCCGCTGCGAATCGACGGCAAACCGCCCGCGACCGTCAAGGGCCTCACCGTGGTGAGGTGGATCTACCCCCTGCCGCCGGACGAAGAGCAGGTGAGAGCCGCCAAGGCCGGACCAGTAGAATAGTGCCCGGCGTCTGAGATCATGCCGCGCACCATGCACGCCCAGGGCATCCAGCCATGCCGATGATCGAAACCATCAACCTCACCAAGAAATACGGTGAGCTGGTCGCGCTCAACAACCTCAACCTTTCAATCGAGCAGGGAGTGTGCTTCGGATTCATCGGGCCCAACGGCGCCGGCAAGACCACCACGATCAAGATTCTCGCGACGCTCTTGAAGCCCACCTGGGGCGAAGGTCGCATTGACGGCAAGGTGATCGGTTACCAGAACTCCCAGATCAGGCCCATCATCGGCTACGTGCCGGACTTCATGGGCGCATACGAGGACATGGTCGTCAACGAGTACCTCGAGTTCTTCGCCGCCTGCTACAACATCCATGGCTCGCAGCGTCTCCAGGTCGTCCGTGACGTTCTGGACCTGACCGATCTGAGCTACAAGGTCAACGCGGAGGTCAACGGCCTCAGCCGGGGGATGAAGCAGCGTCTGTCGATCGCCCGCGTCCTGTTGCACGACCCGAAAGTCCTGCTGCTGGACGAGCCTGCATCCGGCCTCGACCCCAGGGCCCGGATCGAGATCCGCGAGCTCCTGAAAGAGCTTCGGCGGATGGGAAAGACGATTCTGATCTGCTCGCACATCCTGCACGAGCTCTCCGAGCTGTGCGACTGTATCGGCATCATCGAGCAGGGTGAGCTGATATTCTCCGGCACCGTGGACGAGATCATGTCCAAGGCCTCGATCGGGCGGGTCGTTCATATCAGAGTCGATGCCCGAACCGAGGAGGCGGCGAAGCTGCTGGCCGCGGTCAACGGCATCATGAGCGCGGATGTGACCCAGGACAACGGCATGCCACAAATCGACGTGACGATCGATCCTGCAAGCGGCCTGTCCGTCTCGGAGCTTCCCAACCGGCTCATCGCCCAGGGGTTCCGCCTCTCCTCGATCTATCAGGAGCAGGTCAGCCTCGAGAAAGCGTTCATGAAGCTCACCAAAGGCCTGGTGTCGTAGGAAAGGCTATCGGCTCTCGGCAACAGAATGAGACCAACAGCCCGTCTTCCGGGTGGCTGTGACGGAGTTCGCCGTAGGCGGACGACGCCACGGTTGCTCCGACCACCGGAAGACCGGGGCTTCGCTTCGCTCAGCCCCAGCCACCCAGAGATTGCCGACAGCCGACGCCCCTTCTTAGAACGCGCCCCACCTCTGCTTGCCGGGAATGTAATAGCTCGGGCAGATGAAGCGGAACAGCCTGGCGATCCGCTGCGATTTTTGGAGGTTCTCCTCCCGCATCTCGGCGAGCTTTTCTCCGAAGACCTCGTCGAAGTATGCCCCGGCAGCCTTCTTTCGTTCCTCCTCAGAGGCATACTGTGTGCGAATCGAGCCCAGCTCACCGTGATCGAGCCAGATTCCGGCGCACGCGGGGCACTCGTCAACCTCGACCTGCCGCTTCACGCTGACGAAATGCCTCATCATCACCTGATCGCGACACTTGGGACACGATCTTCTTTGCGTGTGGTCCACCGCGGTCGCGCCTTGCCGTTCGATCTCAAGGAGACACTCGCCGGCCGACTCGTGTGACTCGTCGACCTTCTTAAGCTCGTAATTGTCGAACCAGATTCCGGCGCATCCTTCCTTGCACACATCGACGGTGATCGTGTCGGCATTCATCTGAGTCAACGTGTTTCCGCATGCTGGACACTTCATCGCGTTCATCCTTTGACTGGACCGCTCTATCGGGCCCCGGCTCTCGACAGAGTCTACCGGGTGGTGGCCGGGCATGTGAGGTCGCAAAAGAGCCTACAATCCGGGCCATGGCCCGCTGTCGTGTCATCTTGCTCGTCGATCGGTCACGGCAGGAGGTTCGAGCCGCGCTCAAGGAGATCAGGGAGGGGATCGGCCGGTGGGCCGAGATCACCGGCGAGTATGAGACCGGCACCGAGCCGCTGGCCGAGGTGAATGCTGACCTTGGGGTCGTGCTCGGGGGGGACGGCACGTTGCTGAGTCAAGCGCGGCGTCTGGACGGCCGCGATCTGCCCCTGGTGGGCGTCAACTTCGGACGGCTTGGCTTTCTGGCTGAGTTCGACTGGCCGAGCCTGCAGACGCATGCCCAAGCAATCTTCTGCCCCAAGCCGCCGGTCCAGGAGCACATGATGCTGGCGGTGGCGCTCAAGGCCACCGACGGTGCGATCGCTCATCGCGGGGTGGCGATCAACGACTGCGTGATCACCGCCGGCCAGCCCTTTCGAATGATCGAGCTGCGTCTGTCCATCGACGGCAGCGCGGGACCGATCCTCTCTGGCGACGGGGTGATCGTGGCGACGCCCACGGGATCCACCGCCTACAACGCTTCGGCCGGCGGCCCCATCATGGATCGCGGTCTCGAGGCGATGATCGTCACCCCGCTGGCCGCCCACAGCTTGGCGTTCCGCCCCTTCGTCCTGTGCCCGACGTGCCGGGTGCACATCGAGGTGGTCCGGGCCAACCCGGGAACTTCGCTGGTTCTCGACGGGCAGCTCGCTTTGCCGGTCACTCGCGGCCAGAGCGTGACCATCGAGCGTCATCCCCGCAAGGCCCGCTTCGTCGGCAACCCGTCAACAACGTACTGGAGGATTCTCCTGGACAAGATGCGGTGGGCGGCCCCGCCGACCTACCGCGACAGAGGACCGTAGGGAGCTTTCGGCTTTCGGCTGTCAGCTAGCGGATTGGAGTCAACGGCTACGCCCTGCCAACCATGATTGATCTGAAGCAGCTCCGCATCGATCCTGAGCTTTTTAGAAAGGGCGCCAACGACAAGGGGATCGACGTCGATATTGACCGCCTGCTCGAGCTCGACGCGGCCCGCCGCGGTCTCCTTTCCGAGCAGGAAGCCCGTAGGGCCGAGCAGAAGAAGCTCAGCAAGGAACTCGGTCCCCAGCTCGGGGAGCTCAAACGTCAGCTTCAGACCACCGAGGGGTCGGACCGCCGGGCGCTGGAGAAAAAGATCAGCGAGATTGAAGGACGCTTCACCGCACTGAAGAGCGCGGCACAAGGTCTCGATCGGCAGGCGGCCGACGTGGACTGCGAGTGGCGGCGGCTTTGGCTGACCATCCCCCAGCCGCCCGACCCCGACGTTCCGCGGGGCAAGACACCCGCCGACAACGTCGAGCTTCGCAGATGGTCTCCGGCTTCCTTCGATCCGCGGAAGCCTTTTGCCGACAACAGGGGCTTTGCCCCCAGGACGCACCTTCAGCTGGTACGAGACCTCCAGCTGGTGGACTTTGAGCGCGGCGTCAAGATGAGCGGGACCCGCCATTACGTCCTGAAAGGCGACGGCATGCGACTGCACCAGGCGATCCTCCGTTTCGGGCTCGACGCCATCATCAACGAGCAGGGTTTCACGCCGATCACCGCGCCCGTCGTCGTACGCGAGGAGTGCATGCTGGGGACGGGCTTCTTTCCCTCCGGCCGCGACCAGGCCTACCACATCGCCGAGTCGACACGGGGGGCTGGCCACGATCTGTTTCTCATCGGCACCGGCGAGGTCAGCCTCATGGCCCTGCACGCCGACGAGATCCTCGACGCCCAGGACCTGCCGCTCCGCTACGCGACCGTGTCCACGTGCTTCCGTCGCGAAGCGGGCGCCGCCGGCATCCAGACCGCGGGGCTGTACCGGATCCACCAGTTCGACAAGGTCGAGCAGGTCGTCATCTGCCGCGCCGACGAGGCGGACAGCCGCAGGTGGCACACCGAAATGATCGGCATCGTCGAGACGCTCCTCAAGCGGCTGGGGCTTCCCTACCGGATCGTCGAGTGCTGCACCGGCGACCTGGGGCCGAAGAACGCGGGTATGTTCGACATCGAGTGCTGGATGCCGGGACGGGGCCCCCTCGGCGACGACGGCCACCCCCAAGGCGCCTTCGGCGAGACCCATTCCGCCTCGCGTCTGTACGACTACCAGTGCCGCCGGCTGAACATACGCTACCGCGACGAAACCGCCGGTGGCCGGACGGCCTTCTGCCACTCGCTGAACAACACCGTTATCGCAAGCCCGCGGATCCTGATCCCCATACTGGAGGTCTACCAGAACGCCGACGGGTCCATCACGGTTCCCGAAGTACTCAGACCCTATATGAACGGCACGGAGAGAATTGGATAGAGCGATCAGCTGTCAGCCGGAGCGTAGCGGAACGCGTCCTCTTGCCGATAGCCGATAGCCCGCGTCTGGGTAGCTGGGTCTGAGTCCCGATTCCATCGGGGCGAAGGCCCGGTCTTATCGTCAACGAACCAACCGTGGCGTCGTCCCGATGCGATCGGGACTCCGTCACAGCCACCCGGAAGAACGGCGGCGCACAGGCTGGCGTCCAGCGCCGCGGAGAAAAGAGCAGGGTTCAGGGTTCAGGGTTCGGTAGAGATTGTCCCGAACCCCGAACCCCGAACACCGAACCCCCTTTGACCAACTCCACCGTTCGCGATCGGACCACAACCACCAGGCCGCCGGGCCATTGGAACTCCCGCGGCCGCAGGTCGTCGTCCCTGATCGCCTCCGCCACCGGCTCCAGGTGCGCCCGGACCAGCGCATCGGCTGCGTCCTTGGCGAACTCCCCGGCCGCCCTCCGAAGACCCGCCGCCAGGAGCATGACAGGAAGCTTTCGGAGCTGGGCTCTCGGCCAGCAGCTCAGTGCCGGGTCGCCAAAGACCTCCTCCAGATGCCGCTGGAGGAGCCCGCGGGCCATATCGAGGACCTCGGCGGCGGCGGCGCCTCTCATCGCGGCGTGTGGCCAGATCTCCGCCAGAGCCGGAAGCACATCGCGACGCAACCGTCCCCGCAGCGTCGAAGGGTCCTTGTTGGTTGGGTCCTCCCGCCAACCGACCTCCGCCGCCCGGCACAGCGCGCACAAGCTGGACTTGGGAACCCCAAGCAGCGGGCGAATGAGCATGCGCTCCCCGTCAAGCGGGCGGCTGAAGGGCATTCCCCCAAGTCCCCCGAGGCCCGCCCCCCGGCACAGGGCGATCAAGAGAGTCTCCAACTGATCCTCGGCGTGGTGGGCCACCGCCACCCACCGCGCACCGACTGTGCGAGCCACGTCGGCCAGGGCGTCATAGCGCAGGCGCCGGGCGTTGGCGGCCAGGTTGCCGGGCTCCCGGTCGGGCCAGACGTCGCGTATATGAGCGGCCACGCCGAGCCGGTCACACAGCTTGCTGACGAATTCCTGATCGGCGTCCGCCGATCGTCTCAGGTGGTGGTTGACGTGAGCCGCCACCGGCTCCAGGGCCGGTTCCTGCGAGCCCCGGCGAGCTCCAACCGCCGCAACCGCAAGAAGCAGCCCCACCGAGTCGGGCCCGCCGCTGACGCCGATGACGATCCGCCCGCCCCCCGAAACGCCACAGTGGTCGGCCAGCCGCCGGGAGACCTCGCGGATGATCGGGTGGCGGCGGACCGCCAACGGCACCGACGCCTTCGCCGGGGGAGCCCCCGACCCGCCACCTTCTCTGTGCGCGGCCGCGGCCATCGAACGATAGTATGGAGGGGCGACGTACAAGGATGCCCAGCACCGTCGTCGGGGACATGGAGGTCGCCGTGCTTGGACTTGCCGCTGATGAGCTGGCCCCGAGCAGCCTGCTGGGCCCGCTGGTCATGGTGATCGGAATCGTGGGGGTCGGTGTGCTGCTGACGATCTCCATCCGCGGCAAGATCGCCCGGCGGAACGCCGCCCGGCCATCAGCACGCCAATGGATCGAGCACATCAAAACCGTGCGTCAACGCCCTGAAGACATTGAGGTCCAAGCCACCGATCTGATGGAGACCGCCCGCCGTCTCAGCGTCCAGCTCGACAACAAGGCGCAGCGTCTGGAGACGCTCATCCGGCAGGCCGATGAGCGGATCGCGGCGATGTCGGCGGCGCCCCGGGCGGACATCCATCGCGCCACCGAGGCCCCCGCCGAGCCCCGGCCGCCCGCGAGCCCGCCGCCCCGGGAGCCGGATCCGCTCACACGAACTGTCTATGAGCTGGCCGATCAGGGCCGCACGCCGCTGGAGATCGCCCAGGAGCTTGACGAACAGGTGGGCAAGATCGAGTTGATCCTTGCCCTCCGCGCGGCGTGAAAGAAAGCTTTCAGCCGTCGGCTATCGGCAAGAAGACGCATCCGCTCCCCTCTGGCCGATAGCCAAAAGCCGAGAGCCTGTTAGCGTCGCATCTCAAATCCGGGTTGCGGAGGCAACGGAAGCGTGTCTCAAGGCACTTGGGCGAGGTCGCCCAGGTCGAGTTGTCCTCCAGTTGTACCTGAATGGACCCAAACTGGGTGACAATTGAGGTGACAACGGCCAGGGGTGACCAGCGACCGTCGATCGTGGGGTCACTGGGTGCGGTTGGGACCGTCAAGCTGTCACTCCGCACTCCGGGCAGGCCTCGTGTTCCCCCGCCGTGCGCCACACTCAGGACAACGCTCGGTGTCGGTGGTGAGGCCTCGCATCCAATGCCCGCATTTGATGCAGATCTCATACCCGTACCGCTGGATCACTTGTCGAACCAGCGGTGCGAATCGGAATCTGTAGAACAGCGCGTTGGCGAACCATGCGAGTGCGGTGTACAGGACCAAGATAAACAGCAAAGTGGCGGCCGGTAGGACCAAACCGGAGCGGCCGATGAACCAGCCGAGCACCAAAGCACCTCCGAGCACGACCGCGATCACGGCGACGTAGACAAGCACGTTGCGCCAGTCCTTCATCCACAGTTTCCACGCCTCCTTGCGAATCGCCTTCCGTTGGTTGCTGGTTAGCGGAAGGTCACGGTTAATGTAGTCGGGAACGAGGAAGCTCATTCGCGATCTGTGGTCAGGCTCCTGGGCAGGGCCTGACCACACTCAGTACACACCGCCGACTTACCTATCGGGTACGTGCACTTCGGGCAGAGGCCGCGTCTCAGCCGGATGAACCACCGCAAGACGAACGGGCCGGCGAAGAGGAGCGACAGCAGTATGGAGTAGAACAAAGTGTTGCTGGCGAAGCCCGGCCAGATGAACCCGAAAGGCAAAACCCGAGCCGTAAAGGGCCCGTTTTGTTTCTGCAACACAACAGCGTGGCTCCACTGTCCCACTCGTGCGGGTCGGGCCCGAGCGGCAAGAGTACGCGGCTCGTACCACCGAGAATCGTACTCAGAACAGCTCGCAACGACAGCGCCTCCAAAAGGCCATCCTGCCGCGACAAACAACGCGGTCTCATACAGCACCGGGCGCGGATCTGGAGGCCATGGAGCCCAAGAAGGGTGATGTCGCAGGTCATCCTCGACTTCAAGTTTAAACGACACCCTGTCCCAACCCGCTGCGTCCGTACGCGTATAGGCCACGTACCTCACGCCAACCCCCGCCGCCTCATGCACGAGCCAGAAATCCCGAATTGCCGGTGAGTCCACCCGTTCCGCAATGAACCGGATCGATTTCGTAGCTGGCTTGACAACGGCGGAACAGACCCACGCCACCGCCACGTTCACCACCGCCCCGGCCAGCAAGAAGATCAGGATGGTGAGCAAGGGGCGTCTCACGGCAGAACGATAGCACCGACGCCACCGGGTGCGTGATCGGACCACCCGTGCGGGGAGTAGAATGCCCGGTGTGTGAGCGCGCCGCCCGTGTCACGCCCGCAGCTCAGCTCAACCGTTAGCCCGCGAGCACATGCGTCTGATCATCTTTGATGTCGACGGCACGCTCACTCGCAGCACCACCGTAGACACCCTCTGCTACGAGCGCGCCGTGTCGGCACAGCTGGCGGTACCAATCGATACGGAATGGTCCAGCTACCGGAATCCAACGGATGCCGGGATCCTGAGCGAGATCCTCGAACGCCATGGAATTCCCGAGAGCCCATCCTGCCTCGCCGCGGTGCGACACCGCTTTCTGCGCATCCTTTCTGCGGCTCTGGCCACGGACCCACATTGTTGCCGGGAAGTGCCGGGCGCAGCGGCAGTGATCGAATACCTTCGTGAACTCCCAGACCTTCAGCTCGCAATCGCCACAGGTGCTTGGGCCGACTCGGCTTGTATGAAGCTTCGCCACGCCAACATCCTAACTGAGCAACTCCCCTTGGCCTCGTCTGATGATTCACCTTCGCGTGAACAGATCCTACGCATTGCGTTGCAGCGCGCGGCGGCTCGCGCCGGAAGAGAATTTGACGTTGTCACCTACGTCGGCGATGCCTTGTGGGACTTGTCCGCGGCACGCTATTGGGGCTTTCGTTTCGTCGGCATCGCGTGCGATAACGACGGGAGCCAATTTCGCTCGGCCGGCGCGACCGTTGTGTTTCCAGATTTCGCTGACCGAGATGCGTTCGTTCGGCCACTTCTCACGAGCTAACAAATCGGTCCAGCTGCCGGGCCGCCCGCCACGTGACCGGGTCGTGGCCGGCGCCGCCGGGCCGGCGCCGCCGGATCCCATCCTCGCTCTCGATCCGTACAATCAGTGCGTGGACGGGCCACCGTCATGGCGGCCCCCTGTTCGCTCAATTCCGTCATAGAGACAGCGGAGCGATGGAAGGAGATCGAAATGGGCTGGGGACGCACACTTCTACTCGGCGACATCGGTAACCGGCTCGACATCGCGGACACCGAGCGGGACATAGCCGGCCTCCGCAGCAGGCTCCACTCCCAAGACCGAACCGACCAGGCCCAGGACGAGCGCCTCAGGGAGCTCGAACGTGAAAACGATCAGCTGAAGCTCTATCTCGCCTCCCTGATCAGGCTCCTCGTCAGCAAGGGAACCTTATCCCACGACGAGTTGACTGCCTTCGTTGACTTCATCGACGCTGACGAGGAGAGGTAGGCTGGTTTGCCAGCCGCTGAGCGTCAGGAGGTTCGGCCGTCGCCTGCCCGGATCGCCCGGACCCGCCCCTCCCCCGAACCCGTCGTCCTCGACGCGCGTCCAGCTCCTCCGGGAGAATCGGTTATCAAACACGATTAGTTCGCGAAACCATTGGAGAAAATGTAGTAGCGCCAAGCAAAGATTCCGAGGGCAACAAGGCCATAAGCGATACAGAACACCACGAAGCCGAAACTCAATGCGACAGTCTTGCCCTGATCCGTCCGGTTGAGAGCGGGCGCTGGCCATCGTCTGACAAACAACCAGCCAAGGCCTCCACTGATGCCAGCGGCAACGAACTCCCAGCCGCACGGCCGCCCCACTTGGTAGCCGGGAACATATGGATGGAGATACGGATTAACCACCAGCAAGGCAAAGGCGACCCAAAGAGAAAATATCATTAGAGAAAGAGCCAGCCATAGAGTTGCCTTCATCCGAGGCGGCGTTAGAAGTCCTTGGTCTTTCATCGTCACCGGCCAAAACAAAATGAGAAACGAACTAATGCGCAGACAGCTTGTGCGCCCGCAGGTCGGCTGACGGCTGAAAGTTCTTACCCTCGTATCTCAAACACGATCCTCCCGTTGGAGGTATCCAGTCGGGAGGAGTCCCCGCCGGTCCCCACGACGATCGTGCCGCGCGATTTCCTCAGGTTCTTCCGGTTGATGCGGCCGAGGTTGTCCTTCACCGAGAGTGAGGCATTGGAGGTCGAGAAGCTGACCGCCCCGACGAAAGCGGGGCCCACGACCACGCTGATCGAGCCGTTGGAGGTATCCAGGTTCAGCGGCCCGCTCTGGGTAGGCGCCAGGGTGAGATTGATCGAGGCGTTGGACGTGTCAATCCTCGCCGGCCCGTCGAGATCTTCAACCCGAACCCTCCCGTTGGAGGTGTCGGCGTTGAGCGATCCAACGTGGCCGACGACGGTCACCCCTCCGTTTGAGGTGTCGATCTCGGCGGGACCGCGGTGATCGGAGACTTCGATCGAGCCGTTTGAGGTATCGATCACGAGCCGGCCCCCAAGCCCGCGGGCGATGACCGAGCCGTTGGAGGTGTCCAGGTGGACACCTGTGGCGTCGGGCAGCCCAACGACGATGCTCGCCCCGTCACCGCTTCGCGGCCCACCGGGGAAGACCGGCTCGATAAGGAGCCGCCGGTCAGCGGCGCGGGTGACGCTGACGGTCGCCGCGGCCAGCCGGGCATCCGCCTCTTCCTGGGTGTCGCCGCCGCAGGTCAGCCGCGCGGTAATGGAGACCTCGGAGGCATCCGGCGAGGCCACCACCTCAACGCTGCCGTTTCTTGTCTTGACGGTGAGGCCGGCGCCGACGACGTGATCGACCTGGGTGCTGAAGCTGGTCCTGGCCCGATAGACATGTCCAAAAAGCAGGGAGCAGCCCTGCAAGGGGATCGCCAAGAGCCCAACCAACACCAAAATCGTCGCATGTCGCATCGCGAACACTCCTTCATGAGGGGAGAAAGAGCAGATTGCGCCAAAGCGTAGCGGCCGATTGAATCGGCCGCGTAGCCGGCAGAGCGAGTGTGCAGCCGGAGGCCGCTACGGAGCGCTCGAAACAATGGAACTTCATTGGCCCAACGCGGGTTGGGATTTCACGCGCCACCCTTGGCACCAGCCGCCGCCAGGGACAGGATCTCGAAGATGATGTGGGCTGCCAGCAACCCGGTCGTGCCCGCGGGGTCGCGGTCGGGCAGCACTTCCACCACATCAGCCCCCACGATCTGGAGCCCCTTGAGCGAACGCAACAGCGCAAACGTCCCAGCGGAGTCGAACCCCCCGCAGCAGGGCGTGCCCGTTCCCGGGGCAAACGCCGGGTCGACGCAGTCGATATCGAAGGAGAGGTAGACCTCGTCGGCCGCGATCCTCCGGCAGAAGGCGGCGAGCCGCTCCGGGCCCGCGCCGGCGCGCCACTCATCGCAGGTCACGACCTCCGTGCCGCGGTCACGCGCCGCGGTGACTTCGCCCGCCGTGTTCAGCGGCCCGCGGATACCCAGGCTCACCATCCGCGATGGATCGACGAGCCCCTCCTCGAACGCGCGCAGGAAGGGCGAGGCATGGCCCCACCGCTCCTGCCAGACCTCATCCACCGTGTCCAGATGAGCGTCGAGGTGGACGACGGCGAGCCCACGCGAGGGCCGACCGCGTCGCTGCCAGGTCGCCTTCAGGTTGGCGTATGCGATTGAGTGATCACCGCCCACCGCAAGCAGCCTGGTGTGCCCGGGGTCGCCGAGATTCACCGCGAACGCACACACCGCATCCAGCGTCTCTTTGCAGGAGTAGGGCCGAACCGGCGCATCGCCCGCATCAACAAGCGACAGGACCTCGACGATGTCGACGCCGTGCGCCAGATGAAAGGGCTTGATGTACTGAGATGCGTCGCGGATCGCCCGCGGGCCAAAGCGGGCGCCGGGCCGATAGGTCACCCCGCCGTCAAAGGGCACACCGTAGACCGCCCAATCCACCGTTGACCGAGTCGCGGCGGCGGAGTCAATCAGCGGGAACCGACAGAATGTCGCAACCCCGGCGAACCGCGGCTGCTGCCGGCCATCTGGAAGCGTCGTCCTTGGACCGCCACGAGCTGACATGAGCAACGGATCGTAGTCGGTTTCCCGGTGGCTGTGACGGAGTCCACTCCAGGCGAACAACGCCACGGTTGGTTTGCCGAAGCGAAGACCGGGCCTTCGTCCCGATGCGATCGGGACTCAGCCCCAGCCACCCGAGCCCAGCCCCAGCCACCCGAGCTCAGCACCAGCCACCCGGAGTTTGCCGGCAGCCGACAACCCTTCCTACACCCACCCTTCCTGCCACACCATCCCCGTCGGCACCGAAGCATCGGAGGACTTCTCGACCATGTTCGCAACGGGATAGGCGCAGTAGTCCACGCTGAACGCCGCCGCGGGCCGGTGGTTGCCGCTGTGGCCGAGCCCGCCGAATGGCAGCTTGCTGCTGGCGCCGGCGGTCCCGGTGTTGCGGTTGACGCAGCCGGCGTTGACGCCGCGGAAGAACCGCTCGTAGCTGTCGTCGTCCGTGGTGAATATCGAGGCGGCCAGACCATAGCGGGTGGCGTTGGCCTGCTGGATCGCCTCTTGGAGATCCCCCACCACGGCAATCTGCAGCAGCGGACCGAAGACCTCGCAATCGCCCGCGAGGCTGAAACCGTCGACCTCCACCACACCGGGGGTCACGAAGTACCCCGGCTGATCCATCGATGTCGATTCCACGATCACCCGGCCGCCGTCGGCGGCGAGGTCGCTTTGAAAGCTCAGGACCTCGTCGACGGCGTCGGAACTGACAACCGGGCCCATGAAGACCGGCTCAGGAGATCGAGGCGGGCCCACGATCAGCGTCGAGGCGACTTTGCCCAGCGCCGCGATGAACCGGCGCGCCACCGGCTCCTGGACAATCACCCGCCGTGTGCAGGTGCACCGCTGCCCGCTGGTGGCGAACGCGGAGCGGGCACACTCGATGACCGCCTGCTTCAGGTTCGCATCGGCCATGACCACGGCTGGGTTGTTGCCCCCCATCTCCAGGGCCATGATGCGGCCGGGACGGTCGAGGTTGGCCTCGAGGATACGGCGACCCACAGGCCAGGAGCCGGTGAAGAGAATGCCGTCTATCCCGTCGTGGCCCACCAGCTCGGCCGCCACACCCGGGGCGCCGTGGATCACGTTGAAGACGCCCGGCGGTGCCCCGGTCTCGTGCATGATCTCCGCCAGCATCTGCCCCACCGCCGGCGTTCGTTTTGAAGGCTTGAAGACCACCGTGTTGCCCATCAGCAGCGCGGGAACGAAATGGCCGTTGGGAAGATGCGCAGGGAAGTTGAAGGGCCCCAGCACGGCCATCACCCCGTAGGGTTTGAACCGGCAGTGGCCTCTCCTGGTTGCTGACGCGTCGACGGTGTAGCCTCGAACACGGCTCATGCTGACCTCGTCGAGGACGATGTCGACCTTGTCGGCAACGGCCTTGGCCTCGAGCCTGCTCTCGGCGATCGTCTTGCCCATCTCGTCGGTGATGATGCCCGCAAGCCGCTCGGCGTTGTCCTTCACGCCCTGCTGCCATCGCCGCAGGAACGCCGCTCGATCGGCAAAGGAGAGACTCGACCAGTCATCCAGGGCGCGGCGCGCCGCGGCGATCGCGTCGTCAAGAACCTCAGGCGGCGGTGCCCCCTGCCAGATGATCCGGCTCGGATCCGCAGGGTCCTCCGAGACCAGCACATCGCCGGCGACGGGGAGGAAGTGCCCGTCGACATAGCTGCTTGGAGGATGCTTCAGAAGCTGTTTCACCGGGCGGGTCACGTCACGGTCCTGGTCTTGCCGGAGCGGGCCGGCCGCCGGGGGGTCGCGGCCCGGGTCTTCCGGGGACGTTTGCGAAACGCTTTGGGCAGGGGGGTAAAGGCGATCTCGTCGCCGGGGACCGCCCGGATCGCTTCGGCGGCCTCCTTGGGGATCGACACAGTCTCGCCGGAGTCCGCGCAGGGCGTCCTGACGGCGCGGAACCCCTCGTCCCGATGGACGCTCACGAACCCCTCGTTGTCCGCCTCGGAAACGGGCTTTCCCAAAAGAGCCGACCTGGTCGTGGTGACCAGCTCGATATCGTCGACACGTGCCTCGAGGTAGGGTCCCCCGTCGAAGGGGTCCACGTGACCGCAATCGCGAAACCCCACGCTCTCCAGCAGCTTCTTGGCGGGCTCCGTCTCTTTGCCGACCTTGCCGATCTGGTTTCGAACCTCCGGTGGCAGCAGGGAGATGTAGATCTCCTGCGTGGGAAAGAGCGAGGTGATGAACTCTTTGGAGCGCTGGCAGAAGAGGTCCGCCTCGGCAAAGCTGAGGTTGATGAAGCGCCGGCCCAAGGCGTCCCAGAAGTGGTTGCGGCTGTCGGCAGTCAGGGGGCCCATCATCTCAGCGACGATCCGGTCGGCGAACCAGTCCCGCCGCCGGCCGATGAAGTGGAACCTCACCAGGCTCAGCGTCATGCCCAGCTTCTGCTCGTGCCCACGGTAGGAGGGTCCCAGCACGAGCCCGCCGATCTCACTGGGACCCGTTTCGTCGGTGCCGAGCTGAAGGGTCAGGTGCACCTGTCCGGTCTGGAGGTCCTCGCTGTAGTGCTCGCGCTTCCTCACCACCATGAACGTGTGGGGTCGTCCCGGCCAGCTGAGGCAGGTGATCACAGAGGAGGTGCCAACCACGTTGCCGGTCGCGGTGTCCTCGAGGACGAACATGAACTCGCGATCGCGCGGCTTCTGCGGCTGGTCGGAAAAGCTCTTGCGTGACCGAACGATCTTGCTGTGGATGATTTCGGGGTCTGCGGGCAGGTTGACGAAGTGCACCATCTTCGCCAGCTTCAAAAGCGTCGGGGCGTCCTCGGCGATGGCCTGGCGGATGAGAAACATGGCTCGGCTCAGGGGTCCCGGCGGGCGGCCTTCTCCAGCGCAGCCTCGACAACCTCGAACACCCCGTCGAAATCCGCTGGCTGCATCACCCCGATGGGGGGCAGGAATCGAATGTGGTGGGGGCTGCGGCCACAGCCAAACGCGATGACGCCCTCGTCGAACATGACCCGAAGCGCCCCCATCACCCTCGTCTTGTCACCCGCGAAGGGGGTGAAACGCATCATCCCGCCCACCCCGTCGTAGAAACAGCCCGCAGCGGGGCCGTCGGCGTCGTTCCTCGGGCTGAACCATGCCGGGTTGCGATCCACGAGCTCATCCATCCGTGTGCCGAACGCCGCCTGAAGGGCTGCGATCCGACCGGCGGGTCCGTAGTACCCGCCCGATGCCAGCCGCTCCAACATGCGCAGGCCGACCGCAAGCGCCACCGTGGACCCGACGAACGTCGCGCTGAGCAGCCCCGGCTGCGGGCGGTACTCGTCGGTGTACAGGCACGCGCAAACCTGGCTGAGCTTGCCGAGGGTCACGACATCCACGTACTCGCCGAGCTTCAGCTGGTCGAAGTAGAACATCTTGAGCGTGCGGCCGAAGGTCTGGATCTCATCCAGCCACACCGCGATGGAGCGGTCGCGGCACAACTCCATCAGCGCCACGAAGTATTCCCGCGGTGCGATGTTGAACCCACCCTCCCCCTGCACGAGCTCCATAATGAAGCATGCGTGCCCGCCCGGGTAACGATCGATGAGCTGCCGCAGTCGCTTCAGGGCCTCCCCTGTCGATTCCTCGGGCCGCCGGGGGTCGTAGAAGGGCACATAGTCCACCGCGACGCTCAGCGGCAGACCCTCCCGGCCGGCGGCCGAGTCGCCGATCTGGACCAGGGAGGTGGTTCGACCCGCGAAGCCCCCGGCAAAGGCCAGCACCCGCGACGCAGGGGAGTTGTGCTGAAGGCAGACCTTCAGCGCCGACTCGTTGGCCAACGCTCCGGAATTTATGAGAAAACAGTGTGCCAGCCTCGACGAGCGGCCCGCTTCCCCAAGCAGGAACTCGGCAAACTCGATCACCTCGGTGCCGAACTGCAGATTCCCCTGCATCACCGTGTCGCTGATCGCTGCTTTGAGCGCCCTGGCCACGAGATCCGGATCACCGTGGCCGAACATGTGCACGCCGATGCCGCTGATCATGTCCCACTTGACCGAGCCGTCGGCGAGCTGGACCAGCGGCCCGCGGCCGAGACCCGAGCCGACATAGGGGTACCATGGGGGCCTGCCCTTGACCGCCTCCTGCCGCGCCAGGTACCGCTCATAGGATTCCGCCAGCTCTCGAACCGGCCCACGGACACCCGTGATCGCCTCCTGGGCGCGTTTCAGCTCCTTGACGATCACCTCGATCGCCGTGGAGACAGGTGCGGTCTCGGTGAGATCGATCGCGGTCGGAATTTCGCTGGTGCCCGTGCTCATGAGCCGCCGCCAACCCCCGGCATGCGGGGATTCTAGCTCACCTCGCCCCCCCGGCGCGACCAAGCTCAAGTCGGCGCGTGGCGATCCGGAACAGGACGATCGCAAGCAGCTGGGTGCGCTGAACGAGGCTCGACACCTCGACATACTCGTCATCGCGATGCAAGTTGCCGCCGCGGGCGCCGAGGGTATCCAGGGTCGGCAGACCCTCATCGGCGAGGATGTTGCCGTCACACACGCCGCCGGTGGACGCGAAGGGCATCGGCTGGCCGAGCTCATCGGCCGCCTGACGCACAACCTCGGCAAAGCGACGGACCCCGTCGGTGATGAGCTTGGCGGGGCGGTTCCACTGCCTGCGGACCACCACCCGTGGCAGTTGATCGGCCGCCGTCGCGAGCCCATCGATCGCCGCCGCCAGATCGGCGGCCGTCTTGGCGTCGACAAAGCGGGCGTTTCCCCAGCATGCGGCGTGATCGGGCACCGTGTTGGTGACAGTACCTCCGGTCAGTGGCCCGGTGTTGACGATCGTGCCCGACTGCGGCCGGGCCAGGCCGTCAAGGCTGATGATCGTCCGGGCAAGCTCGACGACGGCGCTTCTGCCATCGGCAAAGTTGCGGCCAACATGGGCGGAGCGCCCAAAGAACTCGATCATGAACTGACCAGAGCCCATCCGCTGAAGCGCCAGCCCGCCGTCGGCAAGCGCCGGCTCCATGACGATTCCCAGATCATGCACCCTCGCCACCGCCCGCAGCGCGTCGGCGGAGCCGAATGACCCAGTCTCCTCGTCGCTGTTGAGAACCATCGTCCACGCAAGCTCGACCCCGGCCTCCGCCAGCGCCTCAAGCGCCCCAAGCGCGATGAGCAGCCCACCCTTCATGTCCACCGCTCCCGGCCCGGTGGCGCGACGTCCGTCCCCCGAGAGGCTCAGCGTGTCAAAGGGACCGTCGGGATCATGGACCGTGTCGAGGTGCCCGACGATGAGCACGCGTGGGGACGCCCCGTCGGCGGGATGCCGTGCCACAACGGTGGGGGGGGGCGGGGGGGGTGG
>JADFKZ010000172.1 GCA_022564665.1 Planctomycetota bacterium
CGGTGGGAGCATAACCCAACTGCAGGCCGAGCGATTTGGCGTCGTTGTTGTCGGTTTCGCCCGGTGCAACGCCGTTGCCCCCATCTGGTTGACCGCCGAGACATCGGCGCCGCGATCCAGAAGCAGCTCGACGATTTGCAGATGGCCGGCCGCCGCCGCGGTGTGCAGCGGGGTGTCGCCCCACTCCGATGAGTACTCTTGGAGTGATTGAACGGTCGCGTCAACGCTCGCCCCGGCCTGGAGGATTCGGCCCGCCGCGACCGTGTCGCCCAAAAGAGCCGCCCGGTGCAGCGCGGTGTACCCGTTGGGGCTCGTGCCCGCGTCTGAATCGGTGACCGCAGGGTTCTCGAAGCACGTATTACCGATCGTGATCAGCTCACCACAGGATCCCTGGTGGCCGTAGTCCTCGCCGAAGTATGTTCTGAATTCCTCCGCGCGGGCGTCGAAGTACGCCTTTGGTTTCCGGTTGCCGTTGTCGTCGGCATACCACTGGAGGATCCGCCCGGCTCTCTTTCGGACCGCCTCGCGCACAGGTTTTCGCATGGCCGCCTCGAAAAGGCTCGGGTTCAACGCCTCGTTGAAGTGGTCGGTGAAGAATAGGCGCAGGAACCCGGAGTCCGGTCGCAGGTGCGGGCTGATCCGCCAGTACCCGCCCTCCTTTGTCAGCATCGGCGGCTGCCTCTTCCCGCGGATGAGCGTTTCCTCGGTGAGGTTGCGGTAGAACTTGAAGCCGACGTAGTTGGAGGCTAGGTCAGCGTTGGAATAGGCCCCGGCGGAGAGGTATCCCACCATCCCGATCTCGCCAAAAAGAATCCCCTTTGTTCCGACACGGATCGCTTTTTTTACGGCTTCGGCTTCAGGCACGCCGTGATCGAGCGCCCTGCGATAGGCCAGATAATAGTGATACCCCATGTCGGTGAAGTGACCGATCTTGTCGGGGCCGAGATAGATCCCGTAGACCTCGATCGTGGAGGCGTGCCACATCCGGAACAACTGCCGGGGGTCAAGGGGGAAGTGGACGTGCTGGTAGATGTTTCGGATGGTTTCGCGATAGCCCACGATCCGTCCGGGATACTTCCGCATGACGGCGCGAGAGTGCGCCATGTTCTCCAGGCCCTCGATGAGAAAAAAGGCAGGCACAAACTCGCCAAAGACCGCCGCCGTCACCTTCGCCGGCGACTGCATGTGCCTGATGTAGGCCGCGCTGCGGTGTGCTTCTTGTGCGCGGCGAATGTTGGCGTTGGTCTTCTCGACGGCTGCCTCGATGGCGTCGTAGGTCATTTCCGTGAAGTGGTCGCCGAGATCGGCGAAGCGCTTGCCGACGGGAACGGTGAACTGATCGGTTTCGTGCGCGGTGGCGGGCGCGGCCAAGGCGCACACCAAGACGATACTCCCAGCCGCCTTGCAAAGTCCTCGCCCCATTTCGTCCTTCCGCGGGGCGCCCTCGGGCGCCGTACCCCAGATTCTACCGCGCCGGCGGGCCGGATAAAGGGGCAGGGGGTTCGGTGAAAACGGTGTGTCTGCGCGCAGACGTCTCGTTTCCCGGACGACGCATTCTGTTTTTTTATCGGCCCTTTGCTGGAGCCGGCGGTCTGGGCGGAAGATCGATATGGGCGAGTATCCGGTCGGCGAGCCTGCTGACCGAGTAATGTGCGGCCACGCGCGGGCCCGCGTCTGCCAGGCGGCGGTACAGCGTCTCATCCTCGATCAGGGCGCCAATCCGGTCCGCCAGATGCGCCGAGTCCCAGACCCGGAAGCGAAGCCCGCCGGTCTCGCCCTCGGCTTCGATCGCCGCGGCCACGCCGCCGTAGTCGGGCACGATCGCGGGCGTTCCGTGGGCCAGGGACTCCGCGGCGACCATGCCGAAGGGCTCCCGGTGGATCGAGGGGTAGACCACGCAACGGCTTTGCAGGAACAGGGCGGAGCGGAGCTCATCGGAGATCTGGTTGCTCCAGAGAACCGGGCAACGGAGATCCTCGGCGAGCTTGCAGCAGACCTCGCTGTAGAGGTTTCCGAAAAGCGTCGGGCCGCATACGGCGACCTGGAAGTCGACGCCGCGGGACCGCAGAATGCTTGCGGCATATAGGAGCAGGTCAATCCCCTTTTCCGTGTCGCGCCGGCCGAGGTAGGTCACCAGCGGGACACCCCGGCGATACCGCGGGAACTTGCTCGCCAGCAGCGCGGCGGCGTCTGAGGGGTCGACGGCAACCTTCAAGGGCACCCCGGGCGGAATGGACCGCAACGACTCGGCGGGCACGCCGATATCGGCGATGACGCGCTGGGCGTAGTCGTCGCTCACCGCCACCGCGGGAAAATCCGACGCCGCGACGGTTTCGGCAAGGCGGTCATAGAGCCTGCGCTCGCACCCCAGCGGCCTGGCGTAGCTGCCGTAGAGCTCGTAGCCCTGAAACGTGACGAGGTATCGAAGGGGGCGGTTGAGGTGGCGCCGGGCCGCCTGAACCCAGGGGCAAAGGATCGCGAGCATTGGCAAAAGGTGGGTGACTTCGCTGGCGGCAAGGCTCCGGGCAAACCGCCGGATGAGACGGCGATCGCCGTCCACGCCCGCGCACACCCGCAGGATGAGCCCCTGCATCAGGCGCTCAATGATCCGGGGACGTTTCTGGGCGCTTCGCCGGCGGCTCTTGTCGCGGGTGATCGCCGTCAGCAGCCGGCCGAGACCGTCGGCTGCGTCGCTGCCGGACGATCGCAGGTAACGGCACCCGTGAAAGAGCCAGGACTGCCGGACGCCGGGCGCAAGCCGTGTCGACTTGTCCCGGTCCATTGCCCACCACACGCGGACGCGCCATCCGCGTGCGGCCAGCTCGTTGGCCAGGCGGACATCACGGATCAAGGCCCCGGAGAGTGACCCGCCCAGCATGAGGAACCCGATGACGGGTTGGCCGGTGTTCGCAGAAGGTTGTGGCGCTTCAACGCTCATCTTGATCGTCGTGACGCAGCGTGCACAGAGTATCATCTGCCGATGTTCGGCGCGCACCTTTCCATCGCGGGGGGGCTGGTCAACGCACTGATTGCGGCCGAAGAGCTGAAGATGGACTGCGTGCAGCTCTTTACCGCCAACCAGCGTCGCTGGTCGGCCGGGCGGCTGCGCAAGCAAGCCAGGGACGAGTGGCTGGCCAAGCTCAAGGAGCTGAACTGGCAAGATGTCCGGACGGTCAGCCACAACAGCTATCTGGTCAACCTCGCCTCGCCCGAGCCGCGGCTTCGGAGGAGGTCGATCGCGCATCAACGGCAGGAGTTGAAGCGTTGCGAGATGCTGTCGATCCCCTACTGCGTCATCCACCCGGGAGCGCACCGGGGCGATGCCGCCTCAGCTGGATCGCCACGACGGCTCGGGGCCGATCCCACCGACGACGAGCGTGCCGGGCTCAAACGCGTGGTCAAGGCCCTCGATCAGCTCAGCCGGGAGCTGCCCGGCTATTCAGTGATCAATTGCCTTGAAACAACGGTGGGAGCGGGAACGACCCTGGGCTATGACTTTGGGCACCTGGCCTACATTCGCGAGCATGTCAAGCAGCCTCAGCGAGTGGGGTTCTGCTTCGACACCTGCCACGTGACCGCCGCCGGCTACGACATGTCGACCAAGGAGAACGCGGCCGCAGTCTTGGAGCATTTCGATCGGGTCTGCGGTCTGAAGCACCTGAATGTCTTTCATCTGAACGACTCGGCGACCCCGGTGGGGTCGCGCCGGGACCGGCACGCCCACATCGGCCAGGGCAGCTGCGGCCTCAGCTGCTTTGGCGCGATCGTGAACTGCCGCCGTTTCGCCGGCGTACCGATGATCCTGGAGACACCCAAGGGGACCAACGACAAGGGCGTTTCCTGGGACGTGGCCAACATCAGGAGGCTGAAACGACTCGTACGCAGGCCGAGGGGGGGCCGATAACGTGCACGATGAAAGTTGCCCAAGGGACAGGTCAATGAAACGCGCCGCCGCGTTCATTGGGGCCGGGTGGGTCTGGGCCGCCGGGTTCGCGGTGGGCTGTGCGCCGCTGTACCTGCAGCCGATCGAGGATCAGCCGGTGCCGAGACCGGCTGGTCCCACGGCCTCGCAGATAAGGCGTCTGGCCGACGCGGACACCGCCCGGACCGCCGGTGACACCGAGGCAGCTCTTGGGATTCTCAGGACGATCCTTGCCGAACGGCCGGGCTTCGGGGCGGCCTATGTCGACATGGGCGAGATCTATCTTCAACTGGATCAGGCCGCCAACGCCGAGGTCGTCTTGGCCCGCGCAGCGCGTCTGGAACCCGACAACTTTGATGCCTGGTACGGCAATGGCCAGGCGCTTGAGATGCTTGATCGCCTTGCGGCGGCGGCCGAGGCCTATCGAAGGGCGCGTGCGATCTCGCCGGAGAGCGCCGAGGTGAACGAGCAGCTGGCCGCAATCAACATGCGGATGGGCATCCCCCGACGCGCCGTGATCTTCGCCGAAAAGGCGCTGCAGCTGAGTCCGGACAGCGGTCCGGCCCGGGCGGCGCTTGGCGCGATCTATGAGCAGACCGGCCGCTACGAGGACGCGGCCGAACAATTCCAAGAGGCGCTTCAGCTGATGGAGCCCACGCGCCCTGTGCTTGTGAGCTTCATCAACGTCCTTGTGATTCAGTTACGCTATCGCGACGCCGGGAACGTCGCGAAGGAGCTTATCAGGATCGATCCCTCCGCCGACGCCTATGAGCGGCTCGGCTGGTGCAGCGCTCGGCTGGAGGAGCTCGACGAGTCGCTCCAGGCGTATCGAACGGCGCTGGAGTTGGATCCCCGTCACGTCCGCGCCCTCACCGGGCTCGGCACCACCGCGCTGGAAAAGTGGCTGGCAAGCGACCGGCAGGACGCCGCTTCCCAGGAGGAGGCTGCCGAAGCGCTCAAGCGCTCGCTCCGGATCGACTCCGATCAGCCGGAGGTGCTCGATCTCCTGTTGAAGTATGATCTGTAGGGAGCCATGTCCGACCCGTCTCTCCTGGAGACCTTTCCCAGCCCGTCGTCTGAGCCCTTTGTCATCGAGCACGTGGCCGAGGAGTTCACGGCGCTGTGTCCCAAGACGGGCCACCCCGACTTCGGCCGGATCATCCTGCGGTACGGACCCGGCGATCTGTGCGTCGAGCTCAAGAGCCTGAAGCTCTACTACCAGTCCTATCGCAACCAGGGCATCTTCTACGAGGCGGTGACGAACCGGATCTGCGAGGATCTTTCCGCGGCGCTCAAACCGAGGTGGCTCCAGATCGTCACCGAGTGGCGGGGCCGCGGCGGGATCCACTCGCGGATCATCGCGACCCGAGGCGAGCCGCCTCCGGAGTTCAAGTCGTAGGGCCGCAGAGAAAAGAGGGGGTTCAGGAAACGGGTTGTCAGTCTGTCGGCAATCTTTTGGTGGCTGGGTCTCAGCTCGGGTGGCTGGGTCTCAGCTCGGGTGGCTGGGGCTGAGCGAAGCGAAGGCCCGGTCTTTCTTTTTAGCGGAACAACCG
>JADFKZ010000173.1 GCA_022564665.1 Planctomycetota bacterium
AGCAGCTGCTTCGTGAGCGCCACCCGAGCTTGCTCGCCGCCAGCGAGAGGATCAAGGCCGCCGAGCACCGTGTCGAGGAGGCCAAGGCGGGCCGGCACCCCGATATCGCAGCGCGGCTGGCCTATGGGTTCGACGGCGAATCGGACGAGCACATCCTGGAAGCAGGTCTTTCCATCCCACTGACGGTCTTCGACCGCAACCAGGGCAACATCCTCAAGGCCCGGTTCAAGCTTATCGTGTCGAAGGAGCGGGCCAGGGCCGAGCTTAACCGACTGCGCGCCGAGCTGGCCGCCGCCTACCAGCGCTACATGGCGGCCCGCGAGCAGATCCCGGCGTTCGAGCAACGGATCGTCGGCGCCGCCGAAACGTCGCTTGCGCAGACGCGCGAGGGCTACAACGCCGGCAAGCTGCTGTTCCTGGACCTCCTGGACGCCCAAAGGACGCACGCCCAGGCGCGGGTGGCACGGCTGAATCTCCTGCGCGAGCTGAACATCTCATGGGCCCGGCTGCACGCGATCCTGGGTGAGTCACTCAGACAATCAAATGGAGACGAAATCCAATGAAAGCCAACCTTGCGCTCACCGGCGCCATGGCCGGCCTACTCCTTGTCGTGGCGGCCGGAGCCTGGTTCTATCTGCGGCTGAGCGACCCCAGCGGAGCCGCGCCCGGCGACGCCGCGGCCACACCCCTCCGTCAAGACCGGGTTCAGCACGGCCGCAGCATCGCCATTGGGGACAATCCCGTGCTGTGTCCGAACCACGGCATTCCGGAGGTCGCGTGCCCGTTCTGCGACCCGGGTCTCATCCAAGAGCGCGGTTACTGCGGCGGTCACGACGTGGCGGAGGCCCTGTGCACGCGGTGCAATCCAGTGCTGATCGCGGCCTTCAAGGTCGAAGGGGACTGGTGCGCCGAGCACGGTCTGCCGGATTCGCAGTGCGTCGTTTGCAACGCGCCGTTGGCAGCCGCCGGGGTGCCCACGTTGATCGACCTGCCGGGGGAGCCCCCGCGCCGCGCCCCCCAGGACGACGAGGTCCTGCGGTGGAAGCGCACGCCGTCCTCTGGCTGCACCAAGACGCTCTCGATCGTGCGGCTGGACTCACCGGACGTGGCCCGGGCCGCGGGGCTCGCCTTTGAGAAGGTCGTCGCCCGGCCGGTCCGAGAGACCATCTCGTGCAACGTCGAGGTGGCGTTCAATGGGAACCGCTACGCGCGGCTCGCCGCGCGGGCCTCCGGCGTGGTCAGCGCCGTCCACCGGGATCTGGGCGATCACGTCGCGCCAGGAGACGTCCTGGCGACCGTCGACTCAGTGGCGCTGGGGTCGGCGAAGGCCGAGTACCTCCAGGCCCTTACCCTGCTGACGCTGTGGGAGAAGAACCACGCCCGCGAGCAGGCCCTGGAGGCCAATCACGTCGCCACCGCGCGCGACGTCCTCGAAGCCGAGACCAAGCTGGTCGAGAGCCGGATCGCCCTGGACAGCTCAGCCCAGAAGCTGCGCAACCTCGGGCTCTCCGAGGAGGCCATCCGCCGCGTCGCGGACGACAACGACACCTCATCGGGCCTCGCGGTCACCGCCCCCTTCGCCGGCGTCGTCGTGGAGCGCGACGCGGTCATCGGAGAGGTCGTCGATACGGCGCGACCGCTCTTTGCAATCGCCGACACCTCGACCATGTGGGCGTGGCTCGACCTCTACGAGGCCGACATGGCGCGGGTCCGGATCGGTCAGCGGGTCGAGATCGGCATCGAGGGCCTTGGTGACCGGGTCTTCACGGGCACGGCGACCTGGATCAGCGCGCACGTCGACCCGCGGACCCGGACGCTCAAGGTGCGGGTGACCGTTGACAACGTCGACGGCCTGCTGCGTGCCAACATGTTCGGCCACGGCCAGATCACGGTGCGGCAGCGCGACGAGGCCATCGTCATCCCGAAGTCTGCCGTGCAGTGGGAGGGCTGCTGCAACGTCGTGTTCGTCAGGCACACCGACACCGTCTACCAGCCCTACAAGGTCGATCTCGGATACGAGGGCGACGGCTTCTACGTGGTGGAGAAGGGGCTGTCCGCCGGCGAGATGATCGTGACCCAGGGCGCGTTCCTGCTCAAGACGGAGATCCTCAAGGGCAACATCGGCGCCGGCTGCTGTGAGGTGGACCCGGGCGCCAACCGCAACGCCGAGTAACCGCCGGAACTCTTCATGATCAGCCGAATCATCACCTGGTCCCTGGAGCACCGCCTGCTGGTCGTCGCCGTGGCGTTGATCGTCGTCGCGGCCGGCGTCTGGTCGCTGCTGCGGCTACCGATCGACGCCTACCCCGACACCACGCCGGTGATGGTGCAGGTGAACACGACGGCGCCGGCGCTGTCGCCGCTGGAGATCGAGCAGCAGGTGACGTTCCCGGTGGAGCAGGTGATCAGCGGGCTGCCAGGCCTGGCCCAGGTCCGCTCGATCTCCAGGTTCGGCCTCTCCCAGGTCACGGCGATCTTCACCGAAGGCGTCGATCTCTATCTCGCGCGGCAGATGGTCATGGAGCGGCTCGGGGCCGTCGAGCTTCCGGAGGGGATCGCTCCGCCGCAGCTCGGGCCGATCGCAACGGGCCTCGGCGAGGTCTTCCACTACCTGGTCACAGGTGACGGGTACAGCCTCGAGGAGCTGACCACCATTCACGACTGGCTGATCAAGCCGCAGCTTCTCTCGGTGCCGGGCGTCGCCGAGGTCAACACCTGGGGCGGCGAGCGCCGGCAGTACCAGGTCATCGTCGAGCCCGACCGGCTGCTGCGCTACGACCTCACCCTGGGCGACGTCTTCGGCGCCCTGCGCGCGAACAACCAGAGCGTCGGCGGAGGCAACATCGTCCAGGGGGGTGAGCTTCACCTCGTCCAGGGCATGAGCCTGACCACGAGCGTCGAGGAGATCGCCGACATCGTCATCGCCGCCCATGACGGCGTCCCCATCCGGATCCGGGACGTCGGCGACGTCCGCATCGGCCACGAGATCCGCCGTGGCGCCGCGACCAGCGCCGGCGGTGGCGAAGTGGTCCTGGGGCTGGGCTTCATGCTCATGGGCGAGAACAGTCACGAGGTGACCCGGCGCCTGCGGGAGCGTCTCGAAGAGGTGCAAGGCAGCCTGCCGCCGGCGGTCGTTGTCCGGCCCGTCTACGAGCGGACCGAGCTCGTCGATCACGTCATCAAGACCGTCCGGGAGAACCTGTTGGTGGGGGCGATCCTGGTGGTGGCCGTGCTGTTCGTCTTTCTGGGAAGCCTGCGCGCGGGCCTCATCGTGGCGCTGGCGATCCCGCTGTCGATGCTCTTCGCCTTCAGCGGCATGCTCCAGGTTGGCATTGCCGCCAGCCTCATGAGCCTGGGTGCGATCGACTTCGGGCTCATCGTCGACAGCTCGGTCATCATGGTGGAGAACAGCGTGCGGAGACTTGCCGAGGAGGGCGGCTCGCGGTCCAAGCTGGACATCGTGCGCGACGCGTCGCTGGAGGTGCGCCGGCCCACGATGTTCGGCGAGCTCATCATCGCGATCGTCTACCTGCCGATCCTCACGCTGGAGGGGATCGAGGGCAAGCTCTTCCGGCCGATGGCGCTGACCGTGATCTTCGCCCTGCTGGGGTCGATGATCATCTCGCTGACCCTGATGCCCGTGCTGGCAAGCCTGCTCCTGCCGGGGCGGCCGCGCCAGCGGGAGCACCTCCTGACGCGTGTGGGCCGCCTCCTGTATCGGCCCCTCGTCCGCGCGGCCATGAGTGCGCGCTACGTGGTCATCGCGGCGGCCGTCGTCCTGCTGGCCGGGGGTGCGTGGCTGGGGTCGCGTCTCGGCGCCGAGTTCATCCCGCGGCTGGAGGAGGGCGCGATCACCATCAACACCATCCGGCTGGCCGGAGTATCGCTCGAGGAGTCGGTCCGCTACGGGACTCAAATAGAACGGCTGCTCCTGGAGCGCTTCCCCGACGAGGTCCGCGACGTCTGGACGCGCACCGGCAGTGCCCAGGTGCCCACCGACCCCATGGGGATCGAGCTCTCCGATGTCTTTATCATGCTGACACCTCGCGATCAGTGGACCCGGGCAAAGACCCAGCCGCAGCTGACGGCCGAGATCCAGCAGGAGATGTCGGGCTTGCCCGGCATGAGGCTGGTCTTCACCCAGCCGATCGAGATGAGGGTCAACGAGATGATCGCGGGGATCCGAACGGATCTGGGGGTCAAGATCTTCGGCGACGACCTGGAGGTCTTGAGTCGGACGGCGACCGAGGTGGCCGCGATCCTTCAGACGGTTCCCGGCGCCCAGGACATCTACGTCGAGCAGATCACCGGCCAGCCGATCCTGGAGGTCCGCGCCGACCAGGCCGCCCTCGCCCGCCACGGCGTTTCCGCCCAGCATGTGATGGAGGCCGTCGAAGCCGTGGGCGGCATCACGCTGGGCGAGATTCGCGAGGGCCAGCGCCGCTTCGACCTGGTCGTGCGTTTCCCGGACCGCTTTCGCCGCGATCCCGCCGAGATCGGCAAGGTGCTGATCCTGACCGCCGACGGCCGGCGCATCCCGCTGAACCGGCTGGCCCGCATCCGGCAGTTCGAGGGTCCGGCCACGATCACCCGCGAGTGGCAGAAGCGCCGCGTCGTCGTCCAGTGCAACGTCCGCGGCCGTGATGTGGCCGGCTTCGTCGGGGAGGTACAGGCGAGAATCGACCGGGAGCTGGCCCTGCCCGCGGGCTACTACGTCGCCTACGGGGGCCAGTTCGAGCACCTTCAGCGGGCCCGAAGCCGCCTGATGTTCATCGTGCCCGCGGCGCTGCTGCTCATCCTGCTGCTGCTGCAGATGAGCACCGAGTCGGTCCGCGACGCGCTGATCATCTTTGCCGGTGCACCCTTCGCGACGCTGGGCGGGATCCTGGCGCTGTGGCTTCGGGACATGCCGTTCACCATCTCGGCGGGCGTGGGGTTCGTGGCGGTCTCCGGCGTGTCGATGCTGGCGGGCCTGGTCATGGTCTCCACCATCCGGCAGCGGCTGCGCGAGGATGTGCCGCTGCCCGAGGCGATCGAATACGGTGCGCTGCTGCGTTTGCGGCCGGTGCTGATCACGGCGCTGGTGGCGAGCCTGGGGTTCGTGCCCATGGCCGTCAACACCCACATCGGCGCCGAAGTCCAGCGGCCGCTGGCCACCGTCGTCATCGGCGGCCTGGTCTCGGCGACGATTCTGACGCTGCTGGTGCTGCCGGCGTTGTACGCGGTGTTCGGCCCCGACGGACACCGCCGCCACCAGGCGTGCTGAGCATTGGGACCTCGCCCCTGCACCGCCCCGCCGGAATCAACTGTCCTGTCAGTACGTTCATTCCTTGTGAATTGGGCGAGGACGATGTCCCCGCCGAGACGATCATGGCGGTCAAGTCTGATCATCAACGCTTTGGGCATCCTCCGCACGCTCCCTCGTCCCCGCGACGAGGAGCGCGACGCCGCTGGCGAGGAGCGGGCCGAGA
>JADFKZ010000052.1 GCA_022564665.1 Planctomycetota bacterium
TGACGCACTCTGCGAACTGTTTCGAGCGCTCGGTAGCGGCCTCCGGCCGCACACTCGCTGTGGCGGCTACACGGCCGATTCAATCGGCCGCTACGCTTTGACGCACTCTGCGCTAGCTGGTCAGATCGGTCAGACGCCGGGCGGTTTCCTCGGTCACGTCGCGGAACTTCAGCCCCGCCTCGTATTTGCACACGCTGACCCGCTTTGACCAGACGACCTGGGCCCACACGGTCAGGCGATCCTTGTCGCTCCACAGCTCGATCTTCAGCTTGCCCTTCAGCCGGCGAATGCTTCGAACTCGCAATCCTGCGCAGGAGAAGTTGACCACCGATCCCACGTCGCAGTTCACCGCTTGTTCCGCCTCTCTCACAAACATGCCACTGAGGAATCTCAGGCCCTTGCGACCGGCTTTCCGCCGGTCGAAAAGCGGTCGCAACCAGTGGGTCCTGGAGCGTGACGTCCCACCCGCCGTGCGAACGGCCGGCAAACGTCCTGTCGATATGCGGCGCATCTGGACTGTCCTCGGCCACAGCGGCGCCGATCATGAGGCTTTTTGGGGACCCCGATGGTGCCAACGGCGCCCGCCGCCGATGACGCAGCTCGGTAGGCTACAATGGCCCAACGGACCTCCATCCGTCAGCCAGCGTTCCGTGTTCAGCCAACAAGGAGAACAACATGAGGAGCCGACTGATCCTCGTATACACCGGTATCGCTTCTGCCGCCGTCGTCGCCTGCGCGGCGGCGCAACTCGAACGCGGCCCCGAGGGACTCCGCGGCGAAAAGCTCACACGAGCAATCGCGGTGCTCAGCCCCACAAGCGGCAACGTCGCTTCGGGCATGGTGACGTTCGTCCAGGAACGCTCGGAGGTCGTCGTCACCGTCCATGTCACCGGGCTCGAACCCAACTCGGTACACGCATGGCACATCCATGAGTATGGGGACATTTCCGGACTCGACGGCAAAGCGACCGGCGGACACTACAACCCCGAGGGTCGCCCGCATGCGCTGCCGTCTGACCCCGATCGGCACGCCGGCGACCTCGGCAACCTCACCGCCGACGCAAGCGGGCACGCTCACAAGGTGGTCAGGGTCAGGAACATCACCATCGGGAGCACGAGGAACCCGATCATCGGCCGCGGCGTGATCATCCACGCCAAGATCGACGATGGCGGTCAGCCGACCGGCAACGCCGGGGGCCGAATCGCACAGGGTGTCATCGGCATTGCAAAGCCGAAGTAAGACGCTGTTTCATAGCCGATCCGTCGACCAAGCGCCGCGAGGCCGCTACGGAGCGCTCAAAAAAGTGGCGCCGATCAGCGGCGGCGGATGAATTCGCCGCCGCGTACCAGAGCGAGTGTGCGGCCCGCAGCCCGGAGGGCTGCCAAACAAGAGCGGCACGGACGCCGCGAGGCCGCTACGGAGCGCTCAAAACAATTCTAGAAGTCCATTTCCTCGAGACAGCCGTCGGCGATCTCGGCGATGCGGGTGTCCTGGGCGTCGCCACGGCCGCTTGCCTCGCTGATACACGCCTGGAGCTTTATTGCCCACGGCTTGATCTCGGCGATGTCCATCTCGTTGGGCGCCACGCCTTGCTGCATGAGGGCGTCGATGACCAGCATGGAGCAGGTGGCGAGCCGATTGTGGTCGGAGGCCGCCTGCCACTGGGCCAGCGTCGCATTCTGGAGAGTTCCCCCCGAGTGCCAGGCCATCGGCGCGGGCGATCGGGGAGGCGACTCGCCGCCACAGCCGGCGACAACGACGCCCAACAGCAGCACACAGAGGGTTGAGCTTCGTCGCATCGGAGATCTACCCAACAGGCAGGGCCGGTGGTGCCGGCCGCAGAAGAAGGCTCACGAAGTGTACCAGCAGATCTCCGAGAACCGCGGGAGCAGCTTCTGCAATTTCCCGTTGAAAAAAGGGCCCGCCTCCTTTTTTGAGCCGATGTTCGGTGCCGGTATGCCGGCATGGAGCTCGCTGTCAGCCACTCTTGGCGAAGCGGTGCGGTCGCACCGCCGGGTGCTAGTACAGCTTGCGATCGCGGCCTGGATTCATGAACCGCCACCTCGGCCTGGACATGAGGAAGAAGCGAAGGGTTCGCCACCCGTAGCGGAACGTCTTGAGGTGCCCTGACCGCGTCTTGCGGCCGTCGCGATGGAGCGTGATCGGAACCTCAGTGATCTTTTCGCCCTGGAGCGCCGCCTTGATGATCATCTCGGTGGCGAACTCCATCCCCGTGCATCGCTGGTCGAGACGCCAGTACATCTGTCTGGTGAAGCCGCGCATCCCGCAGTAGACGTCATGGATGGGAGCACCGAACATCCACCGCACGAGAAAAGAGGAAATCGGGTTGCCCAGCCAGCGATGCAGAAATGGCATTGCCCCCGGCTTGACGGTCCCGCCGCCCGCCGGCAGGCGGCAGGCCTGCACCAGGGCGTAGCCCTCACGCAGCTTTGCGATGATCTTGGGGATCTCCTGGAAGTCATAGCTGTCGTCGGCATCGCCCATGATGATGAACTTGCCGCGGGCGGCCTCGATGCCGCCCATCAGCGCGTTGCCGTAGCCCCTGGCCTCGACGGTCACCACGCGAGCGCCAAGCTCGGCGGCAATCTGCCTCGACCCGTCCGTGCTCCCGTTGTCGGCAACGAGCACCTCGCCGGCGATCCCGTGGGCCCGCATCGCCCGGCGGGCCTTTCTGATGCAGGTCCCGATCGTCTCGGCCTCGTTGAGGCAGGGCATGAGCACCGTCAGCTCGAGATCGGCGTGGGGGCGCTGGTCCGCCGCCCCCGGCGTGCTGCCGAGTTGAACGCCCGTCACCGCTACTTTGTCCGCGACCTTGAGCATGGGCCTCATCTGCCTATCGGCTCAGCAAGAGGCCTGCTCTTGAGCCGGTCGAGGCGACGAAGGCCCCAATCGGCCTTTATTTTGAGATCGCGAGGCGTTATTCTCATCGAGCCGATTGGATCTCGAGGAGGCGGCCCATGCGGTTGTTCAAGAACCGTGTCGACGCGGCCAACGAGTTGGCCCGCGATCTGGCTTACCTCAAGGACTCCCAGCCACTGGTCCTGGGCATACCGAACTCCGGGCTGCCGATCGCGGCGGTCATCGCCGAGTCGCTCAACGCCCCACTGGACATCCTCCTGATCGCAAAGCTCACCGCGCCCGGGCTCCCCGGCCAGGTCGTCGGCGCGGTGGATGAGCACGGGCGGATCTCGATGATCCAATCGGCGGCACGGTGGCACCATCTGACGGCGAAGCAGATGATCGCTCCGGCACGTGAAGCGTTCGCCGAGCTGCAGGGGCGCCGGGCGCGGTTCCGCGCGGTGCTTCCCGAAACCAGTGTCCGCGGAAAGACCGTCGTCGTCGTCGACCACGGTGTCGAGACGGGGGCCACCATGCTCGCGGCGATCGCCTCGGTGCGGGATCGCGGCGCCCGCAAGGTCGTGACCGCCGCACCCGCCGGCTGCGGCAAGGCTACCTGGCAGCTTCACGAAACCGCCGACACGGTGGTGATCCCCCACACCCCCTCGACATTCAAGGGAATCGAGCACTTCTACAAGGATTTCCGGGAGGTTCACGACCACGAAGTGGAAATGATCCTTCAGCGGTGGGCCGCCGCGCGGCCCGAGCATCACGCGGGCGTCAGGACGATCGTCATGCGGGTGATCGGGCCCGAGCAGCGGGTCCTCTTCTGCGAGTTGGATATGCCGCCGGGCGCCAGCCGCGGCAGCGGACCCTATCCCGCGGTGATCTTCGCCCACAGCCTCGAGAGCGACGGGCGAAGCCCCCGTTCGGTCCCCATCAGCCGCCGGCTGGCCAAGCGGGGTGTCATCGGCGTACGGATGGAGTTCACCGGTCACGGCCACTCCGAGGGCACGATCGAGGAGGCGACCGATGACCGGATGCTCGCGGACCTCCAGACGGTCTACGAAAATGTCTGTATTCTCCAAGAGGTCGACGAGAAGAAGGTCGGCCTCAACGGCTCGGGGACTGGTGGGATGGTCGCGCTCCGGTTCGCGGCCAGGCAGCCGCAGGTGGCGGCGATGGTGATCCGGGGCCCCATCTTCGGCGGTGAGCTGGAGGCCGCCCACGACGTCAGGGCACCCACACTTCTCATCCATGCCGAGCGCGACACCGCTCTGAGCGACTCCGTCCACACCCTGGACGCGGAACTGGCCTCGACCCATCAGCTCCTGGAGATCCCCGAGTCCAGCCGGCGGTTCAACGACCCGATCAGCCTCGAGTTGATGGTAAGTGCCTCGGTCGATTGGCTCGTCGACCACCTCACGACCATCCCCCCACACCGACCACATCCACCACCGCCCCCGGCGGTTTCCAAAGAGCAACCCCCGGTCATCGAGACGATGACGCGGCGCCCGTCTCCGACGGAATAAGCCGGCGCGCTACGCAAAGGGACCAACCACGTCATCCAACGGCATCGTACCGGTGCCGATCAGGGCGGCTGCAAGCGCTTCCCCGGCGTGCAGGGCCGTCAGGAGTCCGGCCGCAGCGACCACCCGCTCGCGGAGCTGCGTCCTGCAAACGGGAAGCTAATAGACCGCCAGGCCGAGCATCTTGGCCATGATGTGCATCTTCTGCCCGATGCTCTGCTTCGGCGGATCGGCGGCGTTGTGGTGGAGCACGAGCAGCGTCTCGTCGTCGGCGGATGCCGCCCCGCCGCGATACTCGGTCACCGCGGCCCTGAGCCGTTGATTCAGCAGGTGCGGCTCATCGACATTCATCCGCCGTACAAGGTCAAGCAGCCCCTGCTCGCCCAGCAGTCTTCCGGCGGCGCTCATCGCCTCGACCAGGGCATCAGTGTAGATCAGCACCAGATCGCCCCTGGCGAGCTTGACCGCGAACTGCTCGTAGTGGGTGGGCTCGATCACCCCAAGCGGCAGGTTGACCACCTCCGCGGCCCGCTGCGGCATGCTCGGGTCCAGCAGCTCCCAGCTCCGGGTGGGCGCGTGGTACCACATCGGCCGTGGGTGTCCCGCGTTGCAGATGATGAGGTGGTCGGTCGGGGCGAAGTAGGTCGCAAGCACAGCGGTGGCGAATCGGCCGTCCCGCGCCAGGTGCGAAAAGTCACGGTTCAGCGCCCGGGCGAAACGGGTCTGGTCCAGCGTGTTGATGTACTTGCGCATCAGCGAGCGGAGCCGGTCGGCGAGATCGCTCACCGCCGCACCGTGTCCGGCGATGTCAGCGACGGCGAACCGCGAGATCCGCCCGCCCCCGCACATGGACACGTAGTGGATGTCGCCGCCGCCGGCGTCACCGTGGTAGGGTTTGCAGGAGATGAACGCGTCGATTCCCGGCACCGAGATCGCGTTCTCGATCGCCTCGTTGCCCCCCCAGACCTCCATGCACTGAAGCGCATGTGAAGGCGTCTCGGATTTCACGGTCGGGCTGGACATGGCAGTCTCCCGCCATTGGATGAAACCGAGGCACAACGGCGTTTATTCAGACGGACCCACCGGCCTTGCAGCGGCAGGCGATCTTGCTCGATGTGCTATATTTCACAAACTCCGGAACCCATTGAGCGGGTGAGGGTGCCATGGACTTGATAAAGACCGCGAACCGATGCGTCGTCGGGGCGAGGTGGATCTCCGCGATCCTGATCGTCATTGCCGTGATCCTGCTGGCCCGATCCCTGCCCGTCGGCCGCGGGCTCGAGTGGATCGAAGGCTGGATCGACGGCCTGGGCGTGTGGGGACCGGTGGTCTTCGCGGCGGTGTATGTCGTAAGCACCGTGGCACTCGTCCCAGGCTCGCCGCTGACGCTGGCCGCCGGGGCCTTCTTTGGACCGGCGTGGGGAACCGCCGCCGTCTCCATCGGCTCGACGATGAGCGCGGCGGTGGCGTTCCTGATCGGCCGCTACGCCGCACGCAACAGGATCGCGCAACTGGCGAAAAGAAACCCACGGTTCAAAGCGATCGACAGCGCGATCAGCCGGGGCGGCTGGAGAATCGTCGCCCTGCTCCGCCTGGTGCCGTTGGTGCCCTTCAGCCTCTCCAACTATGCCTTCGGCCTCACGGCGGTGCGGTTCGGACCCTACGTGCTGGCAAGCTGGCTGTGCATGCTCCCGGGCACGTTCCTCTACGTCTACATCGGCTACCTGGGCAGCCGGGGGCTTACGGCCGCCAGCGGCGGCGGCGTGCCCAGCATCGGAAAGTGGACGGCGTATGCGATCGGCCTGCTCGCCGCCGTGGCGGTGACCTTCTACCTGACAAAGCTCGCCAGGGCCGCGCTCGCCGAGCACCTCGACACCCCAAGAGAGGATGAACCCGTGCAACAACCGCACACCGATGTTGCCCGGCCCCGCCGCTGGACCTGGGGGACCACGATTACCGCTCTCGTCGCCGTTGGCCTCTTGGGCGCCGCAAGCTACGCGTACGTCAATCGCGACGCTCTGGGCGCGCTGTTGGGACCGCCCCGGGTCGAGCTTCGCGAGACCTACGCCCAACAGTCCGCGGGCCCCGTGTTTGACCACTCACCCCTCGATGCGCTTCTCAAGAAGCACGTGGGGCCCCAAGGGCGGGTCGCCTACGACGCACTGGACAGGGATTCCGACGACCTCCAGCGGTACCTCGATGCCGTGGCTCGCGCTCCCTTTGATCAGATGGACCGCAACCAGAAGCTGGCGCTTCTCATCAATGCCTACAACGCGTTCACCCTGCGGCTGATCTTGGACTACCTGGACAACGGGCGGCTGGAGTCGATCAAGGACATCCCCGCCTCCAAACGCTGGAAAGCAAGGCGGTGGGTCGTCGGCGGCCACACGTGGAGCCTCGACGAGATCGAGCAAGAGCAGATCCGGCCCCACTTCCGGGAGCCGCGGATCCACTTCGCCCTCGTCTGCGCCGCCGTAGGGTGCCCGCCGCTGCGAAACGAGGCATACCGGGCGACGAGCCTCGAGGAGCAGCTCGAGGACCAGGCCCGCTACGTCCACGACCGGAACCGCTGGTTCCGCTACGACGAGTCGGCGGGCGTCGTCCACCTGACCCAACTCTACGACTGGTATGGGAGCGACTTCGAGCAGGTGGCGGGCTCGGCCCTCGCCTACGCAGCCCGCTACTCGCCGGCGCTCAAACTCGCCCTCGATCAAGGCCGCGAGCCGTCGATCCGCTGGCTCAAGTACGACTGGCAACTCAACAAAAAGCCCAAAGGCGAATGAGCGCCGCGGCGGCCGGTTCTACGGCTCCTGTTCCTCGAGCAGGATACGAAATCCCAGGGTGACGAAACGCGCATGAGGCGGGCTTGCGTCGCGATGGGCGCTTCGGGCCGCGGCGGGACCGGAGGCAAAGGAGCCACCGCGGAGGACATAGGGCGAGCGGTCGGCCTGGTCTTCTTCGGCAGGCGGTCGCTGGAGGTCGACGACCTTGCGCGCGCCGTACGGCGCGTAGTGGTCCCGGCACCATTCCTGGACGTTGCCGTGCATGTCGAAGAGGCCCCAGGCGTTTGCCGGAAAAGTTCCCACCGGGCTCGTGTAGACGTGGGCGTCTGATAATGCAAAACCATCGGCCTCCACAAACCGGCTCGCCCATACCGTGTCGGCGACGTTCGCCGGTGCGTGCTCCCGGGCAATCTCGTCACCCCAGCTGTAGGCGGTCTGCGAGCCGGCCCGGCAGGTGTACTCCCATTGCGCTTCGGTGGGAAGGTGATAGGTTCGCCCTTCCCTGCCGCCGAGCCAACGGCAGAAGGCAAGGGCATCGTTGCGGCTGACGCAGACGACGGGATGATCAAGGGTCTGGGCGAAACCCGGGTCCCGCCAGATCAGCCCCTTGACCTGCTGCCAACTGCCGTCACTTTCCAGCCCGTGTGACCAACCCTCCATCTGCGCGTCGGTGGTGTAGCCGGTGGTGGTCACGAACGCCTCGAACTGCCCACGCGTCACCTCGCAGACGCCGATCCAGAAGCCCTTGGTGATCCGCACCGCACGCTGATCCTCCCCCGGCGACCGGCCTCGCTCGGCGACAGAGCTGCCCATCAAGAACACGCCCGGACCAATGAAGACCAGTGTTTGGCCGAGGGAGTTGACGATCGTCCGGCCGTGGGCAGGCGTCGCCGCAGCCGCGGCCGCCGCGGCCCGCCGCAGCTTCTGGAAACGGCCGCGAACCCGATCACCGACCTCCTGGAGCATCGACGTCAACGAATCCCGGACGACCGCCTGCCGGTAGAGCTCCAACGCAGACCTGTAGCCATTCTCGGCCCGGCCGTACCGGCCGCCCTGCTCCTGGATCCCCGCCAGACCAAATTGCTTCTTAGCCCGGCGGACGGACTCGGCAACAGCCGGGTTGTCCCGGTAGCGGAGCCCGCCGGCTTTCTCCCCTTCCTTGTATGCCTCACCCTTGAGCCGAACCAGGCTTTCGGGAATCGACTGCCGTGTTCCCATCGGAGCGGGAGCGTCGCCGACGGCGGGGGGCGAGTTCACCGGCACTTGGTCAGTGGCGGTGAGAGCCTGGGGTTGAGCGCCATCGAGCTGCGTCCGTTGGGCTGGACGGACGAGGGTCGCCGAGCCGGCGGGCGTGCCGGGGACGGGAATCGGCCCGGGCGCCAGCGGAGGCCGGATCCACAACCAGCCGCCGTAGCCGATCGCCGCCATGGCCAGGACTCCGGCGACCAGGTTGGCGTTGATCCGCGGCCGCAGCCGCGCCGGCGGCCGCGGCATTGTGAAGATCTGCCGCACCGGCGCCCCATGGAGCTCCTGGACCAGTTCCCGCGCACGCACCGGACGCGCCCCGGGATCCACCGACAGCGCCGAGAGAAGGGCCATGTTGATCTGGACTGACCGCCCCTGGATGGGCGCGTGGCGCTGGGGCTCCCCGGCGGCCGTCTCAAGGAGGGAGGGCTGCGATCGGCCCCCCATCGCCGCGTACAGGGTGGCCGCAAACGCATAAATGTCCCGCGGGCGATCATCGCCGGAGCCGGGCCGCAGCTGGGTCGGCTTGGTCTGGTCAAAGAGCATCTCTCGTTCGGTCATCTTCATCGCGACCCGGCGGATCTCGTTTCCGACGAAGCCGCCGGCAAGGGTCACGGCGTCGTTCTCATCGATGATCACGTTGTCGGGGCAAATGCTCCCGTGAGCGAGATCGTGATCGTGAAGGTAGTCGATCGCTGACGCAAGCTGGTCCGCCCAGGCGACAACGCGATCGGCATCAAGACCCTGGCCCGATTCGGCGATCAGCCACCGAAGCGTCCTTCCGGAGGTGTACGCCCAGACGAAGTAGAGGCGATCCGGTTTCGACGGGTCCCGGCCGTACTCCAGCAGCCGGGCGAGATGCCGGTGGCGGAGCCCCTCGACCTCGGCGGCCAGCGATTGCAGCGGCTCGATCAACTCTGGGCGGGAGCCCGCGTCGACGAGCATCAGCACGACCCTGCCGCTGCCGGGACGCGTATCGCGACCCAGCCCCACGACAAGCGACTCCTCCCGCCGGATGACGCGCTCGATTACATAGGGGCCTACGGCACGGGGCGCGGGGAGCACTTCACCTTCCGCAGGCGCCATGTCCGGCCGCTGCCGGGTCGGGGGGGTGGGGGGGGTGGGGGGATTGCTCGGATCCTCGGTCACCATATCCACGTCCCTGCGATCACGGCGCCGGATGAGGTCACGCAGCAATAGGATACAGCCACAAATGGCCGACGGCACATTCTGAGTGGTTTCGAGCGCTCCGTACGGCCCTCCGGGCCGACACTCGCTTTCGTACGCCGCCGCGAATTCATTCGCGGCGGCTGACCGGACGTTGCCTCGCTCTGGCCGCTACCCTTGGACGCAAACTGCGCTAGAACCGCTTGTGCACCGGCCGCTCGGTGGGTGGCTTGACCCCCAGGATCGCCCGCAGGAGCTTCAGATCGGCAGGTGTCGTGACCTTGATATTGCACACGTCGCCCTCGACTACATGGACCGGCTCGCCCAGCTTCTCCACCAGCGACGACTCATCGGTCGCCTCGCTCAGATCCTCCTGCGCGTAGGCCCGCCGCAGGAGAGCGGCCTCGAAGATCTGTGGGGTCTGGACCTCGACGAGGCCCTGGCGGTCGACGGTCTCGGTGACGCGTCGGGCAGCGATGTTTCGCCGCCCTACGTCGCCAAGGATGGCGTCCGCCATCGCATCCTCGGCGTGGTCGGCCACGTCGCAGGGCTCCTCGGAGACCCGCTTGACCGTGGCCGCAATCCTCAAGGCGGGCACGACCGCCCCCAGCGTGCGGGCGGCCTCAAAGAGACGATCCAAAAGCTGGGTGCTCACCGCCGGCCGTGCGGCGTCGTGCACCGCGATGTGCGTGCAGTCCTGGGGCACCGAAGCCAGTGCGTTGCGAACGGTCTCCCAGCGGCCGAGGCGGCCGCCGGGAACAACGGTCGCACCGTGGAACCCGAGCGAGGCCCCGTACTTGCCCTTGAACTCGTCAAATGAGTCGGGCGGGCCCGCCACAATAATCGACCCTACCTCCTGACGCTTGGTGAACAGTTCAACCGTCCGCATCAAGAGCGGACGGCCACCGACCTCCTGGTTCAGCTTGTTGAAGGAGCCGAATCGCGCGCTGAGTCCTGCCGCGGGGATGATGACGGATACGTTCATTTCAAAGAGAGAAGCGGCGGACTAACCAAAGAGTCGAAACTGCCCCCCGGCAGGATGCAGGGTATCCCGAGGGGCGGAGCCCACAGGGCGCAGCCCCGAAGGCCTCAGCCGCGCCCGGCAGTACGCCGAGTGGCGCCAGAACACAGACGCCAAGCGGCGTCAGAACACGGATGCCAAGCGACTGACAGAACAAGTTACCCCCGTATCTTTCCGACAATGTCGATCTGCTGCCTGTAAGGGGCGGCGATGAACTCGATCCTTCCGAACAGCAGGCCACGGGCATCGGGCCGGGGCGAGATCTGAACCGTGCACAGGCCGTTGTTGCCCGTCCTGGTGAAGTTGACGAGCTTCGCGTCAAACTCCTTGGCCAGCGACCGCACGGCTTGAATCCTGCCCGCCGCCATATTCGAGATGGTGACGGTGATCTCGACGGGGAGGGTGTCGTCGAGCAGGCCCAGCAGCACGAGGCGGTCCTTGACACTCCAGGGCCGACCCCTTGGATTCTCGATTGTCGCCTGGTGCCGCACCCAGGAGTTCAAGATGGGGCAGTCGGGGTGGTCGGTTTCCACGAGCCACCAGCGAGGCAGGTCTTCGTCGGCGTATTCCGTCAGATCCCACTCCAGGACATAGGAACTCTTGGGCTCATCGATGATCGGGTCAAAGTCAACGAACCTCGGCGGTCTTTGATCAGCGGCAAGAATGTTAAAGGGCCGCCCATCGAGCGACTCGATCACCACGTGGCCGGTGCGGTCGGCTCCGTCGCGGTCGAGCTTTATCAGGTTGAAGAACGCCGGCCTGGCCCTGATCGGCAGGGTGACCTCACCTCTCATACCAACCTGGATCGTTTGCGTATAGCCCTCGAACACAAAGGTGACCGTTTCGTTTCTTTGTCCGGGGAAGGACCTGCCGTCGATTCTGGCGGTGAGGGTCGCGCTCTGGCCGGGGGCCAGGATGGTGCCGTCCAGCCTGGTGACGGTCGTACATTGGCAGCTCGACGTTGTCCGCAGGATCTTCAGCGGCTTGTTGCCCACGTTTCGAATCTCAAACGTCCCTATGGAGTCTGCGTTGGGCATGATGTAGCCGAAGTCGATAAGCGGCGGCGTGAAGACGACCGGTGGCAGTGGGTTGGCGACCGGTTGTGTGGTGGCCCCTCCAGCCGCCACGACCGTCGCGGGCAACGCGGTGTCGGCAGCCTTCTCACATCCGCTGGTGAAAACGGTTGCACACGCGATCCCGCCGATCCACACCACGGCGAGGGTCGGGCCGACCAGCGAGCCTGCGCACTGGCACCGGCCGGATCCGACGCCCGGACAATGATTCCGAACCACCATGACAGTCTCCTTTGCTTGCTGTCGACTATACGCCTCCAGCTGCCGGGGGATCGCCTGCGCGGCAAGATGGCCGGGCACTGGAGGCAGCGTGGCGCATGGGACCGAGGTGTTCCAGGCATTGACCGGACGCCACCCCCCGCCAATGATGAGGCCCTTGGCCGCCGGAGTGGCGAAATTGGTAGACGCGCCGGACTCAAAATCCGGTGGAGGTGAAACTCCATGTGGGTTCGACTCCCACCTCCGGCATTGATCGGCTGAACGACCCGGCAGGCGGATCGCTACGAACGGCGGCGGCCGTCTGCGTTGACGTCAGCGCGGATGACCCGCTCGCCCTGCTCCGGGCTGAGCGAGCCCTCGGCGATGTAAGCGGCGATCTCGCGGCGGCTCCGCTCGCGAGAATGGGTCTCGCAAACAACGGTCACCGCCCGGATCACGGATCCGGCCAAGACGGCACTGCAGATCAACGCCACCACCACCACGTACATGTGGTCGTCGAGCAGGTCCAGGAAATGTTCCACGGCGGCGCTCCTTTCGGCTCAGTCGGACGGGGCACGCCTGGCGACCGAGACATCAGCCACCTCGCAGAGTTGTTGGGCTCGCCGACCGCCGCGTTTCATCTCCGGCTCCCGGTGCCCGCGGCCTCGTCCGCTCATGGGAATCCCACCTTCTCAAGCACAACAAAGGATAGCAGGCACCCGCTTCGGGACCTGTCGCCAGACAGCCACTGGGAGACATGCCCCCACGGCCAGCATCGCCCCGCAAAAGCGGCGTCCCGGGTGCATCAGTCGGCCCCGATCAGATATTGCCTGCCGGCTTGCACCTGGTGGGAATGCTGAAACAATACCGGGTGTTAGACGTGAACGGCGCCCTGGAAATGAACTTGCTGGCCCTTGCATTTATGACCACCTACGCCGCCGTACTGGCGGTGATCTGCATGTATGGCCTCCACCGCTATTGGGTGGTGTGGGCCTTTCTGCGGCAACGGCGGCGGGCGGGAGAGCCCCAGCCGTCGCCGGCGACCGGCCGGCTCCCCCGGGTCACCGTCCAGCTTCCCATGTTCAACGAGCGTCACGTCGCGGCCAGGGTGATCCAGGCGGCGTGCGGGATCGACTACCCCGGCGATCTCCTTGAGATCCAGGTGCTCGACGACTCGACCGACGAGTCCGCCGAGATCGCCCGCAGCTGCTGCCGGCAGATGGCCGCGGCGGGGCACGACATCGTCTACCTCCATCGGGACAATCGCGAGGGCTTCAAGGCCGGCGCTCTGGCCCACGGGCTGGCGTCGGCCAAGGGCGACCTGATCGCCGTCTTCGATGCCGACTTCGTTCCGCCACCCGACATCCTGCGGCGGACCGTCGACTGGTTCGGCGATCCCGGCGTGGGGATGGTGCAGCTGCGGTGGACGCACCTCAACCGCGACGAGTCGCTGCTGACGCAGATCCAGGCAATGTTCCTCGACGGGCACTTTGTCATCGAGCAGACGGCCCGCGCCGCCAGCGACCGGTGGTTTAACTTCAACGGGACGGCGGGTATCTGGCGGGGGTCCTGCATCGCCGACGCGGGTGGGTGGCAGCATGACACCCTCACCGAGGACACCGACCTTTCCTACCGCGCCCAGATGAAGGGGTGGCGGTTCCGCTACCTCTCCGACGTCGTCTGCCCCGCCGAGATCCCCCCCACCGTCAGCGCCTTTCTGACCCAGCAGCACAGGTGGAACAAGGGGCTGATCCAGACCGCCATCAAGCTCATGCCGAAGATCCTCAGAAGCTCGGCACCTCTGAAGACCAAGATCGAAGCGTGGTTCCACCTGACCTCCCCGCTGATCCACCTGGCCATCGTGATCCTGGCATTGCTTGCGGTCCCGTTCCTCCTCCTGCCCTCATTGCCGAGTGCGATCAACCTCGATCCGCGGCTGACGTTGGGGCTCGGCCTGATCTTCCTCATCCTGGGCACCATCGCCGCCTCAACCTTCTACCTGACCTCCCAATGGGCGCTGGGCAAGAGCCTCCCCAAGACCCTCATCCGCCTGCCGTTGCTCATGGCGATCGGGATCGGCATCAGCGTGACCAACGCCAGAGCCGTCCTGGAAGCGGTGCTAGGGCTCAAGAGCCCCTTCCTTCGCACCCCCAAGTTCAACGGCGCCGAATACAGCGCCGCCGATCCACTGCTTTCCAAGCACCACCAGTTACTCCCCGCCGGCACGATCGAGATCGTCATCGGTCTGTTGATGGCCCTGTGCGTCGCGCTCACCTTCGTCCGCCCCTACACCCTGGTGGGCGCCCCGTTTCTGCTGCTGTTTGCCACCGGTTACCTGGGGATCGGGGTCGCCAGCTACCGGCAGGCGTAGCCGTTAGAGCTGTTTCAATCGCTCCGTAGCGGCGTCGCGGCCTATTGAAGAGGCGGCTTCGCTTGGACGCGCACTGCGCTAGGCCAACCCCGTGTGCCGCACCTGCGTCACCTTGTACTTGGGTGCAAGGTTCGTGCGTCCGCGTTGGTTATACGCTGGATGCGAGCCCGCCGGCGCGCCGATGATCCCGAGCCCAACTTTCCTGTATCGGGAGCGACGTCATGACCATCGGCAAGCCGCAGATCATCGAGGCCATCCGGGAGATCAACCCCACCGCCAAGCGTCCGTGGCTGGAGAAGTTCACCGAGGGGGATCTGGACCTATACCTTGACCACCTCCAACTCACGCAGGAGCCTCGAGGCACCCGGAGCACCTGGATCAGAGCCCACGCTACCCCGGCAACAACCGGCTCCCTTCGGCCTGGTCCTGAGACAAGGCGCGGATTGCGTCAAAGCGCAGCGGTCGATTCAATCGGCCGCGTAGCCGCCAAAGCGAGTGTGCGGCCCGCAGCCCGGAGGGCTGCCAAATAAGAGAGGCACGGACGCCGCGAGGCCGCTACCGAGCCCTCGAAACAGTGAGAGGAGGCTATTCGAGCTTCTGGCCCGCCTCGGGCCGGTCCCGTTCATCCGGGGCCACGCGCCGGCGCAGGCTCATCACCTGATCGAGCTGGCGCTTCAGAAGCCTCACCCGCAACAGCGACCGCACTCTGGTCAGCAGCACCAGCTTGTTGACAGGCTTGGTGACGAAGTCGTCCGTCCCGCACTCGACGGCGCGCTCGTAGTCGCCGACCTCGTGCAGCGCCGTCACCATGATGACCACGATGTCGCGGGTGCCGGGAGCAGCCTTGATCTTCTGGCACAACTCGAAACCGGACATCCGGGGCATCATGACGTCCAGAAGCACGAGGTCGGGGGGGTCCTCGTTGATCGCCTCAAACGCCTCGACCCCGTCGCGGGCGGTCCGGAGCCGGCAGGGGAGGCTCTCCAGATACGCCTGCATCAGCTCCAGGTTCTGGACGTTGTCGTCGACCAGGAGGATCGAGGCGTCGGCCAAATCACTGTCATCGGAAATCTGACGTGACTCGGCAGGGTGTGAACCGAGGGCCGCCGTGGGCTTGGTCATAGCGGTAGATCTCGGGGCGGCGGGTTCGTGGAGCACAGAGCGTCGAGTCGCTCAGCCAGCCGCCGCAGCGGAGCGTCGTCGATCAGACCGGACAAGTCGTGACCCGCTCGATTCCGGAGCCGTTGGCGGAGTGCCTGCACATCCTCGGGGCGGTCGATGTCATGCCAGGCGGGAAGCTGGTGAACGCGCAACGCCGCCGCCGCCGCCCGCTGACAAGTCTGATCGTACACGCGGGAGGTTCCCCAGTCGATTCCCCGAAAGACCGCCGCCTGGTACGAGCGTCCCGCGAGGGTCCAGAATCCACCATCCCCCGTCGAGCCAATGGCGAGAGCGGTCTTCCCCAGTGCCGGGGCAATCTCGCCCAGCGCGACTTCCGGCACATCCGGCGCGTCACCGCCGAAGAACGCGACCAACCGATCGGTGCCCACCAACCGCCACACCCGGCTCAGTCGCTGTCCAAGGTCGCCCGCTCCTTGATCGACGGTCCGGACCAGGGGGATGTCCAGCCGCCGGGCCATCTCGGGGCCGCACCCGTCGGGGGTGACCGCAAGCACCAGCCGTCCGCACTCGGCGAGCCGCCTGGCGGTGCAGTGGAGCATCTCCCAAGCCACCTCGGCCGCAACCTCGGCGGTGTAGGGCCCCCGGCGATAGAGCCGCGTCTTGACGAGCCCCCGCCGCGGCCTCTTGGCCATGAGAACCCCGGTCACGTCAGCGAACAGAGGGCACATCAGCAGACAATAGCGCGGGTTGCATCAAAGCGTAGCGGCCTTTTTTGATAGCCCGCGTAGCTGCCAGAGCGAGCGTGCGGCCCCTCAGCCCGGAGGGCTGACAAACAAGAGCGGCACGGACGCCGCGAGGCCGCTACGGAGCGCTCAGGCGAGGCGCCCGATCAGCGGCGGCGGATGAATTCGCCGCCGCGTACCAGAGCGAGTGTCGGCCGGAGGCCGTACGGAGCGCTCAAAAAGATGCACCAACGTCCAGATCGTGCCTACCATTGTGCCAGCGGTGAATCAAGGGGGAAGGCGGCCCCGTCGGAAGGTCGCGACGCCGGGGACCAAAGACGTATCCATGGTATCTTCAAGAGGTTATCAACGTTCTGCATGGGTCGACAGGTTCAACCCGCCAACTGTCGGAACGCTGAAGGAGGGGCTGGACCCCGTCGCGGCCAAGCTCTTCGACTCGCTGCACGACCAGCTCAGCACCATGGACGGCGTCAGCGTGGGGTACGCCTGGCACGGAGAGTGTTGGCGGTGGACCATCGAATACCGGACCGGCCACAGCGACGATCCGCTGGCGGTTATGGTTCCCTCGCCTGAGAACCTCCAGCTCGCCGTTCCGCTCGACCGCGATTTTGCCTGCTCGATCTCGACGAGGCGTATGACTCGCGCCCTCAAGGACGGTTTGGGGATGGCCCAGGAACCCTTCGACACCCGGTGGGGCGTGTGGTCGATCCCGGCGGCCGGGCTTCTGGAGGACGTGGTCGACCTTGTAGAGATGAAGCTCAGGCACCTGGCAAAGCAGGCGGGGTAGCAAGAGTCAAGGTTTCAGGGTTCAGGGAAGAGTGACTTGCACCGAACCCCAAACCCCAAACCCCGAACCCAGAACACCAAACCCTACTCTTTGACCCACCGGCCGTTGCGGTAATAGGGCTTTGTCGTGTCAACCCCAAGCGTTTCGGCGAGGCGACCGGGATCGGCCTCGATCAACGGCCGTCCACCGCTGAGCAGGATCTCGCCGGACCAGTTGCGAACCGGCCCCGACAGGAGCGCGGCCTCCAGACGCAGCATCGTCACGAGGTCTCGATGCGACACCAACGGCCGCTGACGACCGCGGTACAGCTCGCAATCGGCGAGGAACCGCGCCGTTCCCCCACGCAGCACGTCGCCGTGCGCTCGGAGGAGATCCATGGCCCCGGGTGCCTGGAGGGCCGCCAACGCCAATGCCCCCTTCCCCCGCCGATAGTGGCTCAACGCCTCGGAAACGGCCAGCGCCGCGAGGCGGTCGTGCGTTGGGGGACCGGTCACGTCCGCCAGACCCACCGCCGAGACGCGGCCCGAGAGCAGCCACGCCAGCGCGAGCAGCCTGCGTCTGTCGTTGCCGCCCTCGGCCAGGTCGGCGAGGGCCAGACAGCCGCTTCGGCCCAGCCGCGGCGGGTCGAGCGCCGCGGCCAGTGCAAAGAGGTGCCTTGCCAGGTCAAGGTTTCCGCCACCGCCGGCGGCGTCGGCGACCTCTTCGGCCAGCTCCAGATAGGCCATGGGGTTGGAAGGCTTGAGGTCGCGGAGCCTCTGCCGCAGCGCCGGAACCCCCCCATCACCCTCATCGCCGTCCGGTGGCTCGGCCTGCGATACCGCCGAAAAGCCGATCATGACACCCACCACCAAAAGCAGAAACGTCGTGCGCGGGCGGATCATCCGGTCGAATCCTCCAGCCTGAGCCGAAGCGACCAGAGCCGCCCGATGAGACGCTCGACCGAAACCGCCTGGCCCAACACGTGGCCCAACGCCGCGCGGTCGACGGCGGCGTCGTTCATCATCGGTGTGACCCGCATCCCGACCACCGGTCGCTCCTCCACGATGACAAAGGCCATCACCTCGGCGATTGACAGCTGGGCCGCCACGAACCGTTGAACCGGCCCCCGCGCCAGGCGGGCGCGGATGGATCCGCGGCGTTTGAGATCAGCCAGCCGGCCCCCAACGGATCGCTGGTCGTCCCGGTGCCTTTCGTCGAGACGTTTGCGGTACGCGGGCGCTTGGGCGACCACCGCCTCGGCCACGAGCCGCCACCGGTCGACAAGCTGCTGCGCCGCTTCCTCGGCGCTGAGCGTGCCGGCTGCCACGCCACGCGAGCCGCTGACCCACCGCCGCCGATTGACGTAGGAACCGGAAACCTCTTGAGCCAGGCGGTCGATCCCACCGCTCTCGGGACTCTCCAAGGCCAGCAGGTGCTCCAGCAGCGCCAGCCTCGCATCGGCCTTGAACATGTGGGAGCCGAAGCGGGGCAGGACGCGGCCAGTGAGCCGCTTGATCGTTTCCGCCAGCGCCCTGCCCATCGGCGCTCCGGGGAACTGATCGAGCATCTCGCGGGCAACATTGGGGCCCGTGGCAAACTGCCTCGCGACGATCCTCTGCGCCCTGGCACGGACCTCCTGCGGCGTGCCGCGGTAGACCACCCGGACAAAGACCTCCGCGTCGATCACCCCCAGATCGGTGCCGGCTGCGTCATGCAGCAATCCCAGCCGGCTGAGCCGCTCCTGTGTGTTGCGACCCGCCTGCTCGTAGGCCACCGTCCATCGGCCGTCGGGGCCGATCGGCTGGCCAAGCCGCCGGCCCTGCCCGCCCGGTCCCGACCGCTTCGGTCCGGCGGGGCTCGCCGAGCCCCCCGGCCCCGGTTGCCGGGTCGCCACGGTCTGGTCAAGCCGATCCAGAAGCTGGCGCGCCTCATCGGAGCGTCCTGCCCCAAGAGCAGCGGCAATCTCGTTGAGCCGGCTGGCAGCCAGGAGCTGTTGGCCAAGCAGCTCAGTACCGGCGTCGGCTACCTCTTGAAGAAGAACAAGGTCACGGTCTTCGACGGCTATGGACGCCTCGACGGCGCCGGCAAGGTGCACGTGGAAAAAGACGGCAAAGGGATCGCCGACCTGGCCGCCAAGCACATCATTCTCGCCACCGGCGCCCGGGCGCGGTCGCGCCCCGGCCTGGAGCCGGCCGGCAAGCTGGTGTGGACCTACAAGGAGGCGATGGTCCCCGAGGTCA
>JADFKZ010000053.1 GCA_022564665.1 Planctomycetota bacterium
ACCCCCCCACCTCCCAACCCCGCCACGCCCCACCCTCCGACCGCCGGAGACCATCCAAGGAGCCCGTCATGGTGAAGAAAAGGATCGTGTCAGCGACCGCCATCCTGGCCGTGGTGGGGGCCGCTGTGGGGGGCGCTGCCGGGGGCGGTGCTCACGCCAGCACCTATTACGTCAACGGCACCTGTGGCCAGGACCACTGGAGCGGGACCAGCCCGGTCTGCGTTGGCCCCGACGGCCCCAAGGCGACGTTCCAGGCGGCGATCGATGCCACCAGCGCCGGCGATGAGGTCGTGGTTGCCGACGGGGTGTACAGCGGGATCGGTAACAGGAACATCAGCTACCACGGCAAGCCGATCACCGTCCGCTCCGCCAACGGCCCGGACAACTGCATCGTCGACTGCCAGGGAGTGGACGGCGCGTTCAACTTCGTGGAGGACGAATCACCGGATTCGGTGCTGCGAGCGATCACGATAACCAACGGCTCCCGGAGCGTTGGTGGCGCCATTATCGCGGGCCCCGGGCCCTTCGGGAGCGGCCCGGCCAGCCCCACCATCATCGACTGCGTTTTCATCGACAACTCCGCGGAGGTTGGGGGCGCGATATACCACGCTGAGGGCGGTCACTTGACGCTGGGCAACTGCACCTTCTTTGGGAACACTGCGGCCGCTGGTGCCGGCGCGGTTTTTTCCGCTGGCGATTCGTTGACGGTTTTTGGATGTGTATTCATCGCAAACACAGCCCAGGCAATAGGCGCTCTGGCTTCAGACCACACGCAGACTGATGTGTTCAACTCCGTCTTCATTCAGAACGACGGAGGGTTCGTCGGTGGCGGTGTCGTATCAAGCGGCCCGATGACGCTCGTCAACTGTGTCTTCAGCAGGAACACGGCGAGTCGGGGCGCCGGTGTTCTGGTCGCCACCGACGCGAGCTTCGTCAACTGCACGTTCAGCGGCAACTCCGTCGATGGCATCACGCTCGAGGGCCCGACGGCCTCCCTGGCAAACTGTGTCCTGTGGGGCAACAGCCCCCAACAGATCGGGTTCGAGGTCAACGGGGGGACGGCCACCGTCACGTTCAGCGACATCCAGGGAGGCTGGTCGGGCACGGGCAACATCGATGCCGACCCGCTGTTCGTCCAGCCCGGCACCGATGACCTGAGGCTCTCCTTCGGCTCACCGGCCCTCGATCAAGGCAGCAACGCGGCACTTCCTGCGGACGTCCTGGACCTCGACGGCGACGGCGACACCACCGAGCCGCTGCCGGTCGACGCCGATGGCAACAATCGCGTGGTCAACGGCATCGTGGACATGGGTGCTTACGAGGGCGCGTTTGAACAGCAGGGCGCCGCGGCGACCGAGTACGATCTGGATCAGGGTGAGGCCGTGATCCTGATCCCCGCCGGCGGGGAGCTGGACCCGGTTGCCGCCTCGGCGGTCCTGGTCATAAACGTCTCGGGTCCCGACAACGCCACCTTCACCGTCACCGAGATTCCCTGGGATCTTCATCCCCAGGCGGGCGGGTACCGCGACCTGGGGATGATCCTGGTGACGGAGAGCCTGCTGGCCGACGGCGAGCCGTTCATGACGGTGATGAATCCCTTTACTGTGAGCGAGCTTGAGGGGATCGACCCGCTGTCGCTGGATCCGATCGCGATTGACCAGCCAACCGGCGACTGGATGCTGGCGGTCGCGGGCAACACGAAAAACAGCCCCGGCCACGGCACTCCCATCGGCGACCGGATCGTCAGCGTCAACACCACCGGCGACTGGGGATTGACCGGGCAGCTTGGTGACTACGGTCTCTATTTCAACCCGGATCTCCAGCGGGGCTTTGTCTGGGCGTACGTGGACCATCTTGGGGACTTCGGCTTCGGGAGCCCGCCGTGTCCGGGTGATTGTGTTCCGCCGGGCGGTGACGGTGTGGTGAACGTGCCCGATCTGCTTGCGCTGCTGCACACCTGGGGCACCGCTGGAGGAGGCGGGTCTTGTGATTTTGATTCCGATGACGTGATCGACAGGGGTGACCTTGCGGTATTGATCAGCGCCTGGGGTCTGTGCGTACCGCCGGGACAGGCGCCCCTGACGGGTGGCCCGGGCGGTCGTCGCTCAGACGGCGTCTTCAGTCGATCGGGCCCGAAGCGCGACCTGGATGGCAGCGGATCCGTCGGCCGGGGCGACCTGGCGATTCTGCGTCGGGCGTGGGGTCGGTGCCGCCGAGGCGCTCCGGCGGATCTGGACTCCAACGGCGTGGTCGATACCAGGGACCTGCTGAATCTCCTGGCCGGCTGGGGACCGGCCGAACCGGTAGGCACGAAAGTCCGCCATGATCCATCGGCTCCGCCGGCTATCAAAGGGAGCCAATCGGGGTTCGGGGTTCGGGGTTCGGGAAAGCGGCGAACCCCCACTCCCGAACCCTGAACCCCGATCCCTCAATCTTCAGACGTGGCGCAATACCGCGCACGGTCATCTGGCGGGGCCAAGCTTCTCCTCAGCTTCTTGTCTCCGTGGCCCTGTGCGTTGTGTGCCTTTGATCGCGGGATTGCTGTCGTCAAACTCGTCACCGCGGAAGGTGGAGGCGAGATAGGCCTCGCGGACAAGCGGGTCGTTGATGATCTGACGCGGTGTTCCTTCCCGCAGGTTCTTTCCCTCATGGATGATGCTGGCGCGGTCACAGATCCGCAGCGTCTGCTGGACGTTGTGGTCGGTCACCAGCAGAGCGATACCGTCGTCGGCGAGCTTGCGGACCTCTGCCTGGAGCTCCTCGACGGTATGGGGGTCGACGGCGGCAAAGGGCTCGTCGAGCAGGAGCAGCTTGGGGCGGGTGACCAGGGCGCGGGCAATCTCCAGCCGCCGGCGCTCGCCGCCGGAGCAGGTGCGGGCCAGGTGCTCGGCCTTCTCCTGAAGGCCGAACTGCGTGAGCAACTCGTCAGCCCGCCGTCGGCGCGCGTCGCGGCTGAGCGGTCGTGTTTCCAGGATGGCCAGCAGATTCTGCCGTACGGTGAGACGTTGAAAGACGCTGGGCTCCTGGCTGAGATACCCCATGCCGGCCAGGGCATGCTTGTACATGGGCTGCATGGTGACGTCCTGGTCCTGGAAGATGACCTCGCCGGCCTCGGGGTTGATCATCCCGATAACCATGCGAAAGGTGGTCGTCTTTCCCGCCCCGTTGCGCCCGAGCAGGCCGACGATTTCGCCGGCGTCGACGACAAGGCTCACCTCGTCGACAACTCGCCGGCCGGCGTAGGACTTGACAAGCTTGCGGGCGACAAGCAGCGGCATGAGCCGGAAGTATAGCCCTGGAGATAGAGAATCCAGGTGTGCGTGGCGGTGCCGAGAGATGCCTCGTCAGGCGAGGAACCGGATCGTCATCGGGTAGCGGAAGTATTCCCCGTTCCCCGAGGCGATCGCCCCGCGTATGAAGTTGACGATCAGAACCACCCACAGCACCGGCCAGAGGGCAAACCCCACGATCGTTATCGCCGTGATGACGTGCCACAGGAGAAAGCTCAGCATGACGTTGATCACCTCGCGGCCATGGTCATCGTTGAAGACGCTGTGGTGCCTTCGGATGAGCCACAGGACAAGCGGTGCGAGCATGCTCACCGGGAACGCTACGATCGACAGCACCGGCACCGATAAGTGCATGGCAATGGAGTAATTGCGCTCAGATTCGGTGACGCCCACCTGCCGCAGTCTTGCCGGTTGGTGCACTTTGGCCGAGTCTTGGTCGGACTGTTGGGCGGGCTGGTCGTACCAACTGGCGGCGGGTCCGGCGGTGCTCATGGCCTGCTCCTTGACAGATTATACGGGGGGGGCAGGGCTCGATTACACAAATTCGCCGCCGGGCCGGGCCGGATCACGCCGAAGGTGGGTCCCCGCCGCTCGAGGCCGTGGCGGGGCTCGCCGCCGGGGCAGGCGCGCCGGAGCCGCCGGCTTGGCCCGGTGGTGTGGTGTCGATGGCGTTGGCCTCGGCGTCCCAGCGGCCGGGATACAGGCGGCTGGCGACGGCGCCGATGATCAGGTGCAGGTTCTGGTACTTGTAATCGTCGAGCTTGACGCGGGTGCCGTTGGAGTGAACGACGTAGGCAATCGACTTGGCCATCCACCGGCTCATGTCGATGTCGGCGATCTGATCGGCCTTCCAGGCGTTATTGGGCATGTGCAAGGTGTTGTCGTCATCCAATTCGTACACGCGCCTTCTGGCCACAACAAACGCCCAGAGGAAATAGGGGACGAAGGGCAGGCAGATGATGAATCCCCACTGCATGATGCGGTCGTACTTCGCCGGTGCGGTCACGGGCCCGATGACGTCGATTGCGGTTGAGGTCAACTGGTAGGCGGCGAAGGCCGGCGGGTAGTCTTGCAGAGGGAGATCCCGCCGGGACTTGAGGCCCTCTTCGATCACGGCCAGAATCATGAGCCAGCGGACATCGTCCCGTGACAGGACAATCTCGCCGAGCTTCTGCTTGATCTCATCCGACGAGGCAAACTCCAGCGACGATGCCAGGTCGGGCCGTTCCTGCCGGCTGGACTCATCGAGCGTCAATTCCTGGAGGAGAACCGCCTCCAGCGCCTCCTTGGACTCGTCCGCGAGCCAGGATCGGAGTTGTGGGGTTACCAGGGCCTCCCGGCATTGCTCGAGCATCTGAAGCCGGTCGGTGAGAAGTTGGCGGCGAGGGATCTTGATCGTGTAGTCGTAGATCCCCCACAAGCCGAACACCGCACAGACCGCGGCGGCGACGATGATCCTGGCCGCGTAGCGTCCGGCAATTTTTGTCTTGATGGCCATGGAGTCTGAGCCCCTGGTCTGCGAGGTGTGAGCGCCAGTTGCCCCCGACGATGACGATAGCGTCGGCGGCGTGGGTCTGTCGATCGACAGGGGCTGTTTATACATTCCGGCGCGGGCTGGCATTCTCCGGCCGCCCCTGCGGATCCCCGCAACCCCCAGAAAACCGCAAAAAAGGCGGAATGCACGGGCGGCGCCGGCGTCTTGTGCACGGGGGTGCCATGGCACTATGCTGACTGAATAACGCCGTGGCGACCCGTTTGCGGGGCTCCGGCCTCAAAAAAGGATGCCAGAAATGACACCGAGGGACTCCTCAAATGTTGCCCGCCGTCGAGGCTCGACCTCCCGGGTGATCTTGCTGGTTGCGGCCGGCTGTCTCGTCCCGACGACGCTTCTGGGATGCAACGACGCCCAGTCCGGGGCGCTTCTGGGTGCGGCAGTCGGGGCGCTGGCCGGGCAGGCCATCGGCGGCGACAGCAAGGGCACCGTCATCGGCACCGCCGTCGGCGCCGGCATCGGCTACATGATCGGCAACGAGTCGGACAAGGAAAAGCAGAAGCGGCAGGATCCGTACGACGACGGATACGACTGAAATCGGCCGTCAGCTATTCATTCCATATCCCCAGATGCCCGCGGCGGGCGGCGCGCTCGATCTCAGCGTACTGCCTGAGCCGTGAGTGGGTCCACCGCGCGTCGGTCCGCGCCAGCCCGGCGGCCAGCAGGGCCTCGTTGAGGCTCGATGAGTCGGGCAGCTGGACATGGGCAAGGACCCGGCCGTCGGTTCCCCGCGGACGGCGCGGCTCAAGCGTGAGCGTGACTCGCCGGCCGCCTGCGAGCGTCCGAGCGAGCGATGTAGCCTCAGCGGCAAGCGGCTCCCCAGGCCGGCCCCGCCCTGCGGGTTCGGGACAGACGATTCCCCACAGACGTACCTGGGTGACGGGTCGATCATGCAGGAGGTCGCGGATATCGACCTCGATCGTGTCGCCATCGATGATGCGTGTGACCCGCCCCCGTACGCCATGGTAGGTCGAAAGATCATCGGGCCGGCGTATGAGCAGCCAGCCGCTCCGGTCGGCGATCACGAGCACGGTGGTGACGAGCAAGATCCCGAGCACCCACCACCGCCGCCGGGCAATCACGCTCACGATCGGTTGTCGGGCTTGGCCGCCGGCTCGTCGTTGTCGGACCGCGCGTCGGCCGCCTCCCGGCACGCGTCCTGTAGGCATCGATGAAGCCCCTCATGTTCGGGCAGGGCGTCAAGCCTCGTGATCAGGGCGTCGATTCGTCTGACGGCTGACGCCTTCGGGTCGAGACTTTCGATCGCTGAATCACCCAGGAGGCCCAGGGCCTCGATAAACCAGTCCAGGTCGGGATTATCAGGGTCCAGGGGAGGATCGATCTTGGTCCGTATCGTGGCACCGCCGGTGATGGCGACGATCGGGCACAACCCCAGCATCGTCAACGGTTCCCTGCACAGGACCGCCACGGGGATTTCGCTTTCCAGCGCCGCCAAACGCAACCGGCGAGCGTGGGCGCCGACCAGCGGCGGCTGGGCGAGGTAGCAGCCGGCCTCAATGGCGAACTCCTCTTCCGGCAAGGTGTCGACGATCGTGATCGTGCCGACGTCCAGCGCCAGCTCGAGCCGCCGGTATCTGGCGTCGGCGAGATGATCGATGATTCGTTCCATCCGTTGGAAGTCGCATTGCTCGTGGGCCAGCTTGAGAGCCTTATCCGCCGCCCCTTCGGCCTCGAAGTAGCGGGCGCTCCGCAGGGCGGCGGTCGCCTGCTCGATGTGCTTCTCGATCACGCTCGCCTGGAAAGCGATGGACATGCCTACCGGCCGCCTTCCCGGGCGAGGTGCTGCAGGTGCTCGAGGATCGACCGCCATTCTCCGACCACCTCAGGCAACTCATACAAGAGCGTGTCGGCCAGCGCGATCTGGTCACTGTCGGTCAGTGCGTTGCGAATGACCAGGAGCCACTCGTTGAGTCGGCTGATTGAAGCATTGATCGAGCGCTCGCCCACGACGACGTCGTCGAGGTCGATTCCGACGATTCGCGAGCCCTTGACGATCGCCTCCTGTACCGACAGCCAGATCGACAACGCCTCGTTGAGCTTGTCCATGGAAACCGTGTACTGGTCGGACTGGATCAGCCGGGCCGCCTCCTGTTGGAGCTCGTCAGCGTCCGCAAGCGCTTCGGCCGCGTCGGTGAAGGCCTCGTCGACGAGCTGCCGCGGCTCGGCGGAGGTGAGCCTGACCACCTCGGCGGACGCCTCCAGTTGCTTGGGCGAGGAAAGCTTGCCCTCTGCCCACAGCGTGTCGTCCACCGTCACCTCTACGATGAGCCGTCCCAGCCGACGGGCGACCTCGGCGGCGGCATCGATCGCCTCGCCCACGGTCTTCGCCTTCAGGTCGCACGGTGTGTCGTCAAGCAGTATCCGCATGAGAGCCCGCCGAAGATCGTATCGGTCAACCGCCGGCGCCGCTGAAGAAAGCGAGCGCAGATTGCGTCAAGCGTAGCGGCCGATTCAATCGGCCGCGTAGCCGCCAGAGCGAGTGTGTGGCCCGCAGCCCGGAGGGCTGCCAAACAAGAGCGGCCCCGCAGCCCGGAGGGCTGCCAAACAAGAGCGGCAAGGACGCCGCGACGCCGCGACGCCGCTACGGCGCGCTCGAAACAGCTCAAGAAGACGCTTCTGGGCGCGCCCACGGTCGACTATGCAGGGTGGCCGCGAGCTCGTCGGCCAGGACCGCGTTGCCGACCGAGATCCGGACAGCGCCCTGGGGGACGATCTCCACCATGACCGGAGCGGCGGTGGTTGTGATCATCAGCCCATGCTCTACGCTCTCGGCGTCGCTGAAAAGCGCCTTGACCAGGGCATTGACCGTTTGAAAGTCCCCGGGCTCGCAGAGCAGCGGGTCGCGGGTATTCAGCTCGACGGTGGCGGCGGTGTCCACGGCCTGCCAATCCTGGTTGTCGACCATGCTGAACGCCACAGCATCAAAAACCTTTCGCCACTTGGCGACGGGTATCAGCAGCATCTGGGACAGGTGCAGCTTCTGAATGATGTTCTCCACGGCCTCTGGGAGCTGATCTCGCTCCACCATGACCACGGCGGCACCCTCACGCGGCTCGCATTCGCTTTCGCGGCAGGTCAAGTGCAGCTGCCTGACCTCGTCGCCGGCAATCAGTTGCAGGGAAACCCGGCCGTCGTCGTCTTCGATCTCTTCAATGCCCTGCTCCTTCAGCAACTCAATGGCCTCGCCGTAGCCGACGAATTCCACCGCAGGGTCTCCCTTTTGCGGGCGCCGCGCCGGCGCCCGTCACATCCGTACTGTATCGTAGTCGGGCTGAAAGCAACAGGCGGCCGGGGCCCGACGACACGTCCCGCCCGGGCGGCCTACCATGCGGCGGGCCGGGACGTGCGAACGATCCTGTTCATATGCACCGGGAACACCTGTCGCAGCCCTATGGCTGAAGCGATCGCCCGGCACCTCATCCGCCAGGGCCTCGCTGGTGAAGTTTCCGACCTGTTTGTGACCTCGGCGGGGGTGATGGCGTCCAAGGGCTTGCCCCCGACCTCTGAGGCGGTGGAGGCACTGAAGGCCCTGGGCATCGAATGCGACGGGAAGTCAAAGCCGGTGACGAGCCAGATGATCCGCAAGGCTGACGTCGTCTACTGCATGACCGACGCCCACGTTCAAACCGCAACGTCCCTCGCTCCCGGGACCGCCGGACCTAGGATTCTGCGTCTGGACCCCGAGGCTGACATCGAGGATCCGCTCGGCCTGGATCGGGCCGCGTATGAATCACTGGCCAAGAGGCTCGCCGATATCATCAGCCTTCGACTCGAGGAAGACGCTGGGAATGAAGATCGCTCTGGGGGCTGACCATCGCGGGGCAGTGACCGGCCGTGCCCTGAGCGCGCAGCTGGGGGCGGCAGGCCACGAGGTCCTTGTCGTCGGCGAGTTCAGCGAGACGCCGTCGGACTATCCCGATGTCGCCTTCGGCGTCGCCGAGGCGGTGACTGACGGCCGGGCGGATCGCGGCATCCTCGTATGCGGCACGGGAATCGGCGCGTCGATCGCCGCCAACAAGGTCCGGGGTGCCAGGGCGGCCCTCGTGCACGACGAGATTGGTGCCGAGCTCAGCCGCCGGCACAACGACGCGACCGTCCTGTGTCTGGCCGGGGATACGATCACGTCCGACGAGGCTGTCGGGATCGTGGAGGTCTGGCTTCGGACCAACTTTGATGGTGGTCGTCATGAGCGGCGCGTGAAGAAGATCCAGGCCATCGAGCGCGGCGAGAATCCTGCCGCACTCGGCAACAGGTAGCATCGTCTGCCCGATGTCAGCCACCGCCAGGATTCTCGACGCCAACGCCAACCGGGCCCGCGAGGCGCTTCGGGTAATGGAGGACGCGGCGCGGTTTGCTCTTGACGATGCGAAGCTGTGTGGTCGACTCAAATCCGTACGGCACGATCTGCGTGAGGCGCTTTCGGATTTCGAGCCCGGATGGCTGGAGGTCAACCGCGACACCGACGGCGACGTCGGGACGTTGATCTCACAGGCCCACGAGACCTCCCGCGTGGGCCTGGTCGATGTCGTGACCGCGGCGGGCAAGCGGCTCACGGAGGCGCTGCGGGTGATCGAAGAGACCTCCAAGACGCTGAAGCCCCAGGTGGCCCGGCGGGTTGAGGCGATTCGGTATCGTGCCTATGAGGCCGAATCAGCGTTGCATTTTCGCATGGCGAGTGGCCGTGCGCGTCAATGGCGGGTGTGCGTGCTCCTGACCGAATCTCTTTGCGCCCGGCCGTGGCGGGAGGTGCTCAAGGCGGCGATCGGCGGCGGCGCCGATTGCATACAGGTCCGCGAGCCGGAACTGCCCGATCTGAAGCTGTGCCAGCGCGTCGAGGGGGTGTTGGCGGAAGCGCGGCAGGCGGGCGTGAGCGTGATCGTCAATGATCGGGTCGACGTCGCCCTGGCCGTGGGCGCCGACGGCGTGCACTTGGGGCGTGAAGATCTGGGGGTGAGGGACGCCCGTCGGCTGGCCGGGCGGGGCCTGATCGTGGGGGCGAGCACCCGCGGCCCCGACGAGGCCCACGCCGCCCTTGAGGGGGGTGCCGACTACTGCGGGGTGGGGGCGATCTTTGAAACCTCGACAAAGGAGGTCCCGCCGCTGGTGGGGCCGGCCGCCGTTGCCGCTTTCGTCGAGCAATTTCCGCTGACGCCGCACCTGGCGATCGGCGGGATCACGCCGGACAACATCGCCCGGCTCGTCGAGGCAGGTGCACAGGGGGTCGCCGTCTGCGGCGCCGTCTGCGGCGCCCAGCGGCCCGGCGAGGTGGTCGGTCTGCTGCGGGAGGCGATGGAAAGAAGCAACGAAGCAACGAAGTGAACGAGTGACGGAGGGGATTCGATGAGGCCTCAGACGCGCGCGCCGGCAGGATGCCAAGCGGCGTGAGAACAAGGACGCCGAGCAGCTGACAGAAAAGACCCCGGCAGGATGCCGGGTATCCCGAGGGGCGGAGCCCAGAGGGCGCAGCCCCGAAGGCCTCAGCTGTGATGGCAAGGACGCCGAGCAGCTGACAGAATAAGAGTGACTTGTCATGGCCCTCGACGACCTCAGGCTCGTCATCCTCGGCTCCGGCACCTCGGCCGGAATCCCCGTCATCGGCTGTGGCTGCGGGGTCTGCCGCTCAAGCGACCCGCGTGACCGCCGGACGCGTCCGGCGGCGTGCGTGACGTTCCGCGATCCGGGCGGCCGGGAGCGTGTGATCCTCATCGACACCTCGCCCGACCTGCGCGAGCAGGCGCTGCGAGAACGCCTCAAGCGGTGCGATGCCATCGTCTACACCCACAATCATGTCGATCACACCTTCGGGCTCGACGAGGTGCGCCGGTTCAACGCTTTGATGGGAGCGCCGATCGATGTCTACGCGGAGGCCTCAACCCTTCAGTACCTCAAGGGCGTCTACCGCCACATCTTCGCCAGGGAGGCCAACGTCAATGATTCGTTCGTTGCCACGCTCATCCCGCACGCCGTCGAGCCCGGCCGGCCGTTCGACCTGTACGGGCTCAGGTGGACGCCGCTGCGTCTGCTCCACGGCCGGCTGCCGATCCTGGGGTATCGCGTGGAGGCGCTGGACGATGAGGGTTGCCCCGCCCAGATGCAGCCCGGCCCTCTGCCGCTGGCCTACTGCACGGATGTCTCGGGGGTTCCCCCGGAAGCCTGGCGGAGGCTCACCGGCCTCACCACGCTCATCCTGGACATGCTGCGGTACCGCAAGCACCCCACCCACATGACGGTCGACGAGGCGATCGAGACGGCCGACCGCATCGGCGCCCGACGGACCTACTTCACCCACATGACGCACGACATCCGCCATGCCGAGCTCGATGCCGGGCTTCCCGAGACGATGGCGCTGGCGTTTGACGGGCTGGTGATCGTGTAGGAATTCTCTACACTATCCGCCCCATGGCGCGCACACGTGAGATCAAGAGGCGGATCGGGGCGGTGTGGACGATCCGGCGCATCACCAAGACCATGCAGATGGTCGCCACCGCCAAGTTCACAACAGCCGTGCTGCGGGACAAGGCATCGGCACCCTACACATTCAAGATCAACCGCCTGGTGGCCGAGGCGCTATCGGCGTCGTCGGATTTCTCCCACCCGTTGATGGCGAGCCCGGCCGAGAGCCCCAAGCGGGAGCGGATGCTGGTGATCTCCTCCACCCGCGGGTTGTGTGGCGCATACAACGCCGGCGTGCTGCGGGCCGCATGGAATGCCATTGGCAGGATCCAGGCCGACGGCAGAGCGCTGGAGGTGGAGACCGCGGGGAAAAAAGCCGTCGGCTTCCTCCGCTTCCACCGGATCTCGATTTCCAGGCGCCATCTGTTCGGGGACAAACCGGCCTATGACGACATCGAGCGGCTGGCCCAGCGATACATCGACGACTTCACAAGCGGGCAGCTCGACAGCGTGCTCGTGGCCTTTATGCGGTTCGAAAGCACGGCCCGGCAGGTGCCGGAGGTGATCAAGCTTCTACCGCTGGAGCCGGCCGCGTCTGAGGTTTCTGAGACGGACCGGGCACGGGCGCTCTACGACTTCAGCCCCTCCACCGACGCGATCCTGACGGACCTGCTCCCCCTGGCGGTCAAGACAGCGCTCTTTCAGGCGTTCCTGGACGCCGTGGTAAGCGAGCAGGTGATGCGGATGGTGGCCATGAGGGCCGCGACGGAGAACGCCAGCGAGCTTCACAAGACCCTAACCCGGCGTTTCAACCGGGCTCGGCAGACGCAAATCACGACCGAGCTGATGGAGGTGATCAGCGGGGCGGCGGCGTTGAATTAGGAGAAGAGAGATGGCCACCAAGCTGTATACCGGTAGCGGTGATGACGGCACGACCGGACTCTTCGGCCCCCAACGTGTGGACAAGGATCACCCACAGGTGGAGGCCTACGGGGCCGTCGATGAAGTCAATGCCCTCATCGGCATGGCGGCGGTGGCCTGTGAGGCCACCGACGAGACCGGCGCTGAGATTCTTCGGATCCTCAAGGATCTGCAGAGCCGGCTCTTTGATCTCGGCGCGGACCTTGCAACGCTCCCCGGCGGCAAGCACGAGCAGAAGATCAAGCGGATCACCGCCCGTGACGTCAGCGAGATCGAGGCGTGGATCGATTCGATCGAGGCGGGCAATGAGCCCCTGAGCGACTTTGTTCTGCCCGGGGGAACTGAGCTGGCCGCCCGTCTTCACCTCGCTCGCACGGTGTGCCGGCGGGCGGAGCGGCGGATGGTCAACTTGGGCCGCAGCGGGCCGCTCAACAAGCACGCCCTCATCTATGTGAACCGTCTCGGCGACCTCCTCTTTGCCATGGCCCGGCGTTCCAACAGGTGGGCGGGGGTGGCGGAGGTTCTGTGGAAGCAGCACAAGAGGCGCGATTGATTCTGTGGCCGGCCGGCCGTACGCTGAGCGTCCTGGGAGACGCGACGCCATGGCCGTCAAGGTGGCAATCAACGGCTTCGGTCGAATCGGCAGGCTGGTGTTTCGCGCGGGGCTGAAGGCCGGTGGGTTCGAGTTTGTGGCCGTCAACGACATCGTCCCGGCTCAGAACCTGGCGTACTTGCTTCGCTACGACTCGACCCACGGTCGCCTCGACCGACAGGTGACCGCCGACGGCGACGGGTTCATCTGCTGCGGCAGCAGGACGCGTTGCCTGAGCGAGCGCGATCCCGCAAAGCTTCCGTGGGGCAAGCTGGGTGTGGACTACGTGGTGGAGTCCACGGGGCTGTTCACCGACCATGACGGCGCTGCGAAGCACTTGGCCGCCGGTGCGAAACGGGTCTTGATCTCCGCTCCAACGAAGTCGCCTGACACGGTGCCGACGTTCGCCTACAAGGTCAACGACGGGAAGTACAACCCCGCCACCGACACCGTCATCTCCAACGCATCCTGCACCACCAACTGCCTCGCCCCCGTGGCCAAGGTCATCCACGACACCTTCGGAATCGAGGAGGGGCTGATGGCGACGATTCACGCCGTCACCGCGGCCCAGCCCACCCAGGACGGACCCTCGAAGAAGGACTACCGCGGCGGGCGGAACGCCTACGCCAACATCATTCCCTCGAGCACCGGGGCCGCCAAGGCCGTGGGCCTGTGCATCCCCGAGCTTGCGGGCAAGATCACCGGCATGGCCTATCGCGTTCCCGTCGTCGATGTCTCCTGCGTCGATCTGACGTTTCGCACCGTGCGATCGGCAAGCCTGGATGCGATCAACGCCGCCATGAAGGCCGCCGCCGAGGGCCCGATGGCGGGTGTGCTGGCCTACACCGACGAACCCGTCGTCAGCAGCGATTTTATCGGTGATCCCCACAGCAGCATCTACGACGCGGGGGCCGGGATCGAGCTGAACGATCGTTTCTTCAAGGTCGTTTCCTGGTATGACAACGAGATGGGCTATGCCTGCCGCTGTGTGGACATGCTCAGAATGATGGCCGGGAAGGACGGGATCAAATAGGTGGGGCCGGCTGTGTGGGTCTCCCTGCTTACCTCGTTGCGACAACGACCAGCCGTCTGGCATGCTCGTCGTAGGGATCGCCCTCGAGGTTGCCGAACGCGGTGACGTCGTCGAAGCCTGCCCCCTCCAGCAGATCGATCAGCTGCCCCGCCGAATAATGGCGAAGTGTGAACTCGTACTCGTGACGCTCGCCGCCGCGAAGAAGGATCCAGCGGTTCCTGAGCCCGCGCCAGTGGTCGACGATCGCCCGCTCTTCGAGAAGGAATCCCCCGTCGTCTAGCTCATGCCAATCGTGTGCCTGGAAGCCGGCGGCGAGGTTCTCCCTGCCCATCATCTCCATGACCAACCGCCCGCCCGGCTTCAAGGATCGAAGGAAGTTCTCCGCCACCAGCCGGTCGTCGTCGGCGTCCTGGAAATACCCGAAGGACGTGAACATGTTGATGATCAGCTCGAATGCCTCCGGCCGGCGGAATTCGCGCATGTCGGCGGTGACCCACTCGATCCGGAGCCCGTTGGCGTCGGCCCTGCGTCTTGCCTCCTGAAGGTATGACTCGGTGCGGTCGACACCGGTGACCCGGAAACCCAGACGGGCAAGCTCAAGCGCGTGACGCCCCTGTCCGCAGGGCAAATCGAGGACTGCGGCGCCGGTGGACTGGTCGACGAGGGCGAGAAGAAGCTGGACTTCCGTCTCGGCTTTCTCCCAACGACGGCGATCAAAGAGCACTGGCGCGAGATGTTTCCACAATTCGTCGTCGTCGTGCCAGGCGTCGGGCATTGGATCGCCCCCATTGGGGTCGAGAAGAACTCAATGCGGTGAATTCCTCATCTTCCGCCGGTTGGTCACGCAAGCTCCGGGAATGTCTCGCAGACGGACTGCACGAGCGCTTTGACGTGGTCGATCGACGATTTCATGAGGGCCTGCTCCCCCTCGTCCAGCTCGACCTCGATCACCCTTTCCACACCCTGTGCTCCAAGGACGCACGGTACCCCGACGAAATACCCCGGGGTCCCCGGAGCGGCCACACCGTACTCGCTTTCGCAGTAGGCCGCGCAGGGAAGAATCCTCTTTTTGTCCTTGATGATGGCCTCGGCCATCATGATGGTGCCGGAAGCGGGGGCGTAGTAGGCGCTTGTACCCATGAGCTTGACGATCTCCCCCCCGCCTCCCTTGGCCCGCTCGACGCAGGCGTCGATCTTGTCGGAGCTCATCAGCTGCCCCAGCGGTATCCCGTGGACGGAGGTATACCGCGGCAGGGGCACCATGTCGTCTCCGTGCCCGCCGAGCAACAGCGCCGCGATGTCCTCCACCGAAACGTCGAGCTCCATGGCGATGAACGCGCGGAACCGGGCGACGTCCAGACACCCCGCCTGACCGACGATGCGGTGGGTGGGAAGGCCTGACGCTTTCCAGGCCGTATAGACCATGGCGTCCAGGGGGTTGGAGACGACGATCATCACCGCCTCCGGCGAGTGCTCGACCACCTGCTCCGCCACGCTCTTGACGATCCGGACGTTGGTCTGGATAAGGTCGTCGCGGCTCATTCCCGGCTTGCGGGGGATGCCGGCGGTGACGATCACCACGTCCGATTGCGCGGTGTCGGCGTAGTCTGAGGTGCCGAGGATGTTGGCATCGAACCGCTCCACTGGCCCGCACTCGGCGAGGTCGAGCATCTTGCCCCTGGTCGTGTCCGCCATCTCGGGAATGTCCAGGACCACGATGTCGCCCAGCTCTTTACTCGCCGCCCATACGGCGCAGCTGGCGCCGACGTTGCCGCCGCCGATGATCGAGAGCTTGGCCCGTCGCATGAATGGATTCCCCAGTGAGCGGGATGCCGGTTGAGGAGTCGGAGGTCAGGAATCAGTCTTCGAGGGGCCGGCCATCATAAGGCCCGCCGCGGACAGGGCAACGACACCGGTCGCCCGGTGAGCCGCCGGCCGGTATGGCTCCGGCCCCCGCCAGTGGCCGGTGGAGCGGGGCCCAAAGGTGGCTGGTTGGGGCAAAGCAAGCCGATAACGCTCCCCTAGCGGCGGGCACGGGCTGTCAGGGAGGGTGTCCTCCCCAGGGGTCTGCCGCGTTCATCTGTAGGAGACGTGTGATGGTGCGCATCGTGATCGCAGGATTGCTTGGCGGTGCTGTCCTGTTCATCTGGGGTGCCGTGTCCTGGGTGTGGGTGCCCTGGCACCAGATGGCCAAGCTGCCCCAGGAGAGCATTGTCCAGGGAGCCCTTCAGAGCACGGGTGCTGACAGCGGCGTCTACCGGTTCCCGATGATGGACCCCGACGCAATCAACGAGTCGATGTCGGACGAAGATAAAAACGTCGTGCGCGAAGCCTTTGCCATGCGGCATAAAGAGGGACCGGTGGGCATGCTCGTCTACAACGACGAGGGCTCTGAATGGATGCCCATGATGATGCACGTCAAGGGGTTCCTCCTGGACTTCGTGACCGCTGTGGTGGCCGCGACCATGATGTCAATGGCCGTCTCCTCACTCGGCGGCTACTTCGGAAGGGTCCTGTTCGTCTTGCTGCTCGGTGTCTACGTGGCGGTGGGGACGAGTATGATGAACTGGAACTACATGCTCTACCCGTTGCGGTTTAGCCTCGAGATGGCGGGCGACAGCATTGCAGCCGCCTTGCTGCTGGGTCTGGTGATCTCCGCCCTGATCAAGCCGAGAGTTGGAGGCGGCTTCTGACAGGGAAGCCGTGGCGAGAAAGGCAGCCGGTCGAGCCAGACGACTCAGCAAGGTTGATGGCTACTGACCCGGTGCGTGTCCGCACCCGGGCGGATGATCACCGTGATGAATCGCGCCGGTGAGACAACCGGGCAGGGGGTGACCCATCTGGGGTGGGTCTTGTGGGTAACGTTTCTGGCATCGCTGGGGACGGGCGTGTTCTGGCACGGGCTGTCCTTTATCGCCAAGCACACCTACGGGTTCGGCCAGACTCGCAACCTGCTGCTCTACGCGTTGATGGGCGCGGTCTACGCGGTCGGCGCCTTTGGCGCCGGGGCCGTCACCCGACGCCTGCGGCGACTGATGAGCCCCCGCGGCCTGCTCGCCTGGGCGATCACCCTGCAGGCGGCCGTCTGCGCGCTTCCCATCACCACCACCAGCGAATGGGCGCTGTGGGTTGCCGCCGGGGCCGTCTCCATGCTCGCGTCGCTCACCTGGCCGATCATCGAGAGCTTTGTCACCGCTGGTCGACACGGCCCGAGGATGCGGTCCGCCATCGGGTGGTTCAACATGACCTGGATGCCTGCCACGGTCGTTCCCATGTTCGTCATGGCGCCGATCCTTCAGAACCACGGTGAGTGGGCTATCGGCGGCCTGGTCGTGGTCAACCTTGTGGCGGTCGGGGCATTGATCTTTTTTCCCTCGTACCCGGCCGAGCATGACGCAGCGATCGCCGCCGCGCACGTCACGGACAGCTACCCGCACCTGCTGAGATCGGTTCGCGTGCTCCTGCCCTTCAGCTATGTGCTAACCTCGGTGGTGACACCGCTTTTGCCCTATCGCTTTGCGCAGCTGGGTGTTGTCGACGTCGAGTGGGAAACGCCCTGCACCGCCACCTGGATGATTGTACGAATCGCCGCCCTGGTCGTCATGTGGTGGGTGCCCTTCTGGCACGGGCGATGGGGGACGTTGCTCCTGGGCGCCCTGGCGATGGCAGGTGGATTCGCAGTCATCGTTCTGGCGGGAAGTCTGCCGCTGCTTCTTCTGGGCTTTGGGGGCATGGGCGTCGGGCTGGGTGTCATCTACAACGCCGCGCTTTACTACGCGATGTCCACGGGCGGTGCCGCTGTCGAGGCCGGTGGAACGCATGAGGCATTGATCGGCGCCGGTTATGCCGTCGGTCCCCTCATTGGGCTGGCGGGTACGGCGCTGGGCGGCGGGGCGGTGGTTGTCGGATTCGTCCTTGCGCTGATGGCGGTAAGCGCCGTCCCCGCGGTGTTACCATATCTTGCCTCCGGCGGACGTCGGAAACCCATTGACTGGATCCCTTCTGAGAATGGCTCGGAAGAAGCCTCACCCAAAGGCCCTGATCATTGAGCCGCTGGTCCCCTCGAGATGGAAGGATCTCGTCGGCCTGTTCGGCCCGCGGGGAGCGTGCGGGGGCTGCTGGTGTATGACGCCGAGGCTTGCCAGATCCGAGTACCAGCGCCGCAAGGGAGAGGGAAACAAGCGGGCGCTGAAGCGGATCGTCGACTCGGGCACGATTGCCGGCGTACTCGCCTACGCCGGTGGTGAGGCGGTGGGCTGGTGCGCGATCGGGCCCCGCGAGGCGTACTCGATGCTGTCGCGCTCGCGGATTCTCAAGCCGGTTGACAAGAAACCGGTGTGGTCGATCGTCTGTCTGTTCATCCGAAAGGACTGGCGCCGACGGGGCGTCTCGGGGACCCTGATCGAAGGTGCCGTCGCTCACGCCCGGGCTTGCGGGGCGAAGATCGTGGAGGCGTACCCCGTCGAGCCCAAGACGAGCCCGATGCCCGATGTCTTCGCCTACACCGGGATTGCGGCGGTGTTCCACAAGGCGGGATTCCGCGAGGTCGCCCGCCGCTCCGAGACCCGGCCCGTCATGCGGCGCCAGATCCGCGCACTCAGGAGTCTCAAATCAGGTGCCAGGGCGTCAGAACACAGATAACAGCCGCCCGGTTTCTCCACCACGCACACTCCGGACCCTCGCACGCTCGCGCGCGTCAGGAGCGATGGGTCATTTGGGATGGAAGGTGAAATTCTGGCCGCCGATGGCCGCTTCCGCCATCAAACCGCCTTTGGCCATGGTGAACACGGCAACGCCACGTTCGTAGTCGACATCGGCGGAGGCCCCCGCCGTGACCAGGACCGCGGATGCCTGCGCGGCCAGGGCGAACCTGCCGAACCTGAATCGATCGAGCGACGACTTCCGCTCGAAGAAGATGATCTCGCTGTAGGCCTGGCCGCCCAGCTGCAATCCGATCGTCCCCTGTGTGAGATCGCAGTATCCGATCACCTGCCCCTGCTCGATGACCTCCCCCAGGCCGTGAGCGCCGCCCACGACGATGGCGCCCTTGGCAACCGTGGGGAAGACGGCGTAGGCGTGGGCCGTTTCAAAGAATTCCTCCAGGCCGGGATCCCGCGCTCGAAAGCGGGCGATCGTCGCCTGCACATTCTGATGCAGGCTGGTCCGTTCGAACTCGGTCACCGGCATGGAGGCACAGCCGGAAAGGGCGATCGAAAGCCCGACGAGTGCCAGGAAAGCGGGTGCGGGAGGTCTCACTTTCGGTGCTCCTTTGTACTGGGAGGTCCGACGTCTGGTGTGCGCCCTTTTCATCG
>JADFKZ010000174.1 GCA_022564665.1 Planctomycetota bacterium
CCGTCGCCGAGCGTAACCCGGAGGCGGTCCACAAGGTCCATCTGAAACCGTTGCTCGGGCTTCAGGCCTACCAGGCGCGGGCGCTGGCGCTGGCCCTGGGGCTTCAGGGAAAGCAGATCGGCCAGGCGGTCAGGATTATGCTGGATCTGGCCCGGCTCTACCTCGACACCGACGCCAGCCTGGCGGAGATCAACCCGCTGATCGTGACCCCACCCGGTGAAGACCACCCCGACGGCCAGCTCATCGCCATCGACGCCAAGTTCAACTTCGACGACAACGCGCTCTATCGCCACAAACGCATCGCCGAGATGTTCGATAGCGCCGAGGCAAACCCGGCGGAACTGCGTGCCAAGACCTTCGGGCTCAGCTACGTGGCGCTGGATGGCAACATCGGGTGTCTGGTCAACGGGGCGGGGCTTGCCATGAGCACCATGGACCTCATCAAGCTCCATGGCGGCGAGCCGGCAAACTTTCTCGATGTCGGCGGCAGCGCCACCGAAGAGTCCGTCACCGAGGCCTTTCGCATCATTCTCTCCGATGAAAAGGTCGGGGGCGTGCTGGTGAACATCTTCGGCGGCATCATGCAGTGCGACAAGATCGCCCGGGCCATCGTGGCGGCGGCCAAGGGAGTCGGTTTTCGCGTGCCGCTGGTGGTGCGTTTGGAGGGAACCAACGTGGCCGAAGCGAGGCGGATCCTCCAGGAGGCCCGGGCCCATATCCCGACCATGGTCGCCGCCACCGATCTGACCGACGCCGCCAAGAAGGTCTGCGCGGCGGTGGCGGTGACGGCGTGAAGGAAGAAGGCAAAGATTCACCGCGGAGGGCCGCAGAGGGCCGCGGAGAAAAGAGGAGAGTTCAGAGTTCAAGGGGGCTGTGGGCTGTCGGCAATTTCCGGGTGGCTGGGTCTGAGCGAAGCGAAGGCCCGGTCTTGGCGTCGTCGCACCAAGCGTGCCGTCGTCGCGATGCGATCGGGACTCCGTCACAGCCATCGATAAACGGGCTGTCTGCTCTCCGGCGAAGGTGTGCCGTCCGCATTCTCTTGCCGACAGCCGACAGTCGAGAGCCGAAAGAGAGGTTCATGGAGAACACCCGATGAGAACGCACTTGTTGGTCGGCGTGGTCGTCGTGTGCTGTGCCTGGCAGACTCAACCGGATGAGCGATCCTGTGTTGTCCGGGCCGTCGCAGGGGTGCTTGACGACCTTCACGATGCTGCGTCGAAGGCTGACGGCGAGCGGTACTTCGGCCTCTTCGCACCCGAGGCGGTCTTCTTCGGCACCGATGCGACGGAGCGGTGGCCTCTTGAAGAGTTTCGCCGCTATGCCTCGCAACGCTTCGAGTCCGGAAGCGGCTGGACCTATCACCCGAGCCGGCGGCACATCTACTTTTCGCAGGATCGCAGGACCGCGTGGTTCGACGAGGTCCTCGTCAACGCGAAGTACGGCGAGTGCCGTGGGACGGGCGTGCTGGTCAAGCGCCGCAGCGACTGGAAGATCGCCCAGTACAACCTCTCGATACCGATTCCCAACGAGATCGCGTTGGAGGTCGTGGAGATGATCAAGAGCTCAACACGGAGGGCCACGGAGAAGGAAAGTGATTGGTGATTTGCAAAGCCGACAGCCGACAGCTGACAGCCGATAGCGAACAGCTGCTATTATTCATCCATGCTGGTCCTTTTCGACGTCGATGGCACGCTGCTGGAGACCCGGCACGCCGGGACGCGTTCCATGCACGATGCCGCCTGCGAGCTTTTCGGCGACACGTTCACCTTTGACGGCGTTGAGATCGCCGGGCGGATCGACCCCCTGATCTGGTCCGATGTCGCACGGGTCAACGGGGTTGACGATCCGGAGTCGCATCATGAGCGGTTCCGCGCCGTCTACGCGCGTCACCTGGCGCGGCGGCTGGCTCAGAAGAACCGCGTCAGCCTCATGCCGGGGGTGACGGCTCTGCTTAAGCGGCTCTCTGAGGCCGACGGCGTTGTGCTTGGGCTCCTGACCGGGAATTACCCGGAGACCGGTCGCATGAAGATCCAGGCGGCCGGCGTCGATCCGGACATCTTTGTCGTGGCCGCCTGGGGGAGTGACGGCGGAACCCGCCGCGACCTTCCCCGCGTCGCCATGGACCGCCACCGGGTGATCAAGGGCCGAAGCGTGGCCCCCGGCGAGGTTCTGATCGTGGGTGATACGCCGCACGACGTCGACTGCGCCCGTGCCTGCGGCTGCCGCTCGCTGGCAGTCGCCACGGGCACCTGTCCGCGCCGGGAGCTGGAAGGTTGCGGGGCGGACCTGGTTGTCGAGGATCTCTCCGACACCGATGCGATCCTTGGCTGGATCCTCGGGAATTGACCGCCCTCGCGACGACGTTCATGAATAACCGGGGCTTGCGCATGTTCCGTCAAAGCGTAGCGGCCTTTTTGATGGGCCGCGTAGCCGCGACGCCGCGACGCCGCGCGGCCGCTACGGAGCGCTCGAAACAATGACCGACGCACAAGCAGCCATCGAGCCCCGTCGGCGTGAGGACCCCTCGCCCCTTGAGGACTCAGGGGCGATCGCCCCCGCCGAGCGGATCGTGAGCCTGGATGTCCTGAGGGGCGTTGGTGTGTTGGGCATCCTGGTCATGAACATCCAGGCCTTTGCCATGATCGGGGCCGCTTACATGAACCCGACCGCCTATGGCGACCTGACGGGGGTCAATTTCGTGGTGTGGTATGTCAGCCACGTGCTCATCGACCAGAAGTTCATGACGATCTTCTCAATGCTCTTCGGGGTCGGCATCATCGTCATGGCCTCCCGGCGGGAGGCGAGGGGGCACAGCTCCGTCGGGCTGCACTACCGCCGGATGGGATGGCTTCTTCTTCTGGGGCTGCTCCATGCCTACCTGCTGTGGTACGGCGACATCCTCTATACCTATGCCCTCTGCGGGATGGTGGTCTACCTTTTTCGCAAGCTGCCGCCGTGGCTGCTGCTGGCGCTGGGTCTGTTGGCAACTGCCGTGGCCTCAGCGACTTTCCTGTTCAGCGGCTTGAGCATGCCATTCTGGAGCGAAGAGGCGGTGGCGGAATTTCGGGACGACAGCTGGATGCCGCTGCCGAAGGTCGTCGAGCAGGAGCTTGCCGACTACCGCGGCGGCTGGCTCGATCAGATGGGACATCGTGTCCCGGCCGTGTTTTTCTTCCAGACCTTCGTTTTTCTGATGTGGACCGGCTGGCGGGCCGGTGGCATGATGCTTATCGGGATGGCGCTCTACAAGCTCGGTGTCTTTGGCGCCACCCGCTCCCGGGCCTTCTATATCGGGCTGGTCACGGTCGGGGCGTTTGTCGGCATCCCGACAATCATCTACGGGGTCCACCGGAACATCGCCGCACACTGGGACATCAAGTACTCCTTCTTTCTCGGTGGCCAGTACAACTACTGGGCAAGCATCCTGGTGGCTCTGGGCTGGGTTGGGCTGGTCATGCTCGCGTGCCGGGCGACGGTCATGGGGGCCCTCACGCGCTGCCTTGGGGCGGTGGGGCGGATGGCACTGACCAACTACCTCCTGCAGACGCTGATCTGCACGAGCATTTTCTACGGCCACGGACTTGGCCTGTTTGGCTCCTTCAACCGCGTCCAGCAGATACTGACCGTGGTGGCGGTGTGGGCGGTCACGCTGGTGCTCTCGCCGCTGTGGCTCCGCTTTTTCCGCTTCGGCCCCTTGGAGTGGCTGTGGCGATCGCTGGCGTACCAGAAGGTCCAGCCAATGGTCAGGGCCGGCTGAGCATCTCGCGGAGCTTTGCCGGCGACTCAGTCTGGCCGGTGCGGCAGCTCAACAGCGCCGTCTCGCACATCGCAAGGATCGTCGGGTAGGCGCTGGCGGGCTCCGTGGGCTCGCCCGTCGGCGGATGCCCCAGGAGCCGGCGAAGCTGCAACCCCACCAGCTCGCCGGGGCTCAATTGCTCTTGCCGGTGTGAATCGATCGTCCGGCCGTCGGGGGAGGTCCACAAGAACCCGCGATCCTCAATCTGGAGCCGGCCGCCGGAACCCAGGAGCGTCAGTCGCCTGCACCATCCGCCCCCGGCATCGCTGACCAAAGCGCACCCGCAACCGCCGCCGGGAAAGCGGGTGTTGAGCGTCATATGCCCCTTCATTGCCCCAAGCGTCTCTGGGACGCGTCCTTGAGCTGCGGCCAAGGCTGCATCCATCGTCTGTGCCTCTCCAAGCAGGCCGCGAAAAAGGTCCAGAGCGTCGAAGAGGCGGGCCAGGAGCGTTCCCTGGCCCGGACCGCTGGCCAGATGCAAGGCGGCCGTCTGCGGCGGGCCGAACTCCGCAAGCGCCTCGCATGCGGTGCTGAAGCCGGGGCTCTGGCGAAAAAGCGGGACGAACCGCGCTGTCCGCGCCTCGGCGGGATCGGCCAGTACCTCCTGACAGGTGGCGGGGATCGGCTGGCAGCTTGCCGTGGGCAGACCCGTCTCGCGGAGCAGACGCCGCTGTGATGAGTCCATTGGACGAGCCGTTGCCAGCCACAGCAGATCCACGTCCGTCCGTTGAATAGCGCTGCGGAGGTTGCCGGCCGGCTCCACGGCCAGCGATCGGCTGAGGCCGGCAGCCGCGGAGGGCTCTTCAGATCCCACCGCGGCGAGCGTGAGCCCGCTGCGGTCGATGGCCTCCCGCACCAAGGTCTCCTGTCCCGGCTCGGCCCACACGATCAGCCGTTTGCCCGTTGGCATGTCACGGCAGTGTACGTTCGCTCATTCCGAAAGAGGCGCCGGCTGGCGGCTATAATCCGTACGTGGACAGACGATCGCCGTCGCGGCCTTGGCCGAGGCGGAGGAAAGTCCGAACACCGCAGGACACGGTGATGGGTAACGCCCATCGGCCCTTGGTCGTGGGGCTAGGGAAAGTGCCACAGAAAACAGACCGCCGATGGTCCCACCTGCCTCTGGCGGGTGTGCTGACACAGGCAAGGGTGAAAAGGTGCGGTAAGAGCGCACCGCCCGACTGGCGACAGTCGGGGCACGGTAAACCCCACCGCGTGCAAGCGCAAGCAGTCCCTGGTCCCGACGAAGTCGGGACGCCTGTGGTCCGCAGGCTCCCCCTCCGGGACAGGGACGGGTAGCGTGCTCGAGGCCGCCGGCAACGGCGGTCCCAGATGAATGATCGTCGCCCGCCGCCTCCGTCGCGCGACCGAGGAAGCGGGAACAGAATTCGGCTTACGTCCACACGCGACCACCTGCGACGGGCCCTCCGGGGCCCGTCTTTTTTGTAGGTCGGGTCCGCAGACCCGACCTACGAATCTTTCTTGAACGTCACCGCCAGCGGCACCCGGGCGCCGTCGCGGAGCACGGTGATCGTCACCCGATCGCCCGGCTTGTGCTGCTGGAGGTGCTCGAAGAGGTCGCCCAGGTTGGAGATCGCCAC
>JADFKZ010000175.1 GCA_022564665.1 Planctomycetota bacterium
CAGACACCAAGCAGCTCAGCTGGCTGCTTGGTCGCATGCTCAACCGGATCGAACCGCCGTGTACGGACCCGTACGCACGGTGGTGTGGGAGGGGTAGGGCCGCAAGGCCCTCCCCTATCCCGATTCGGCAGCGAACCGACCGTGGCGTCGTCCCGATTCCATCGGGACTCCGTCACAGCCACCCAGAAACGGGCCGTCGGCTGTCGGCTATCAGCTATCGGCCGGAGCTGCTACTTCGGGGTAATGGTCCGTCGTGTGCGGCCCCCGTCAGCCCATACGGTCACCAGCCCGTCGCCATCGACGTCGTACCCGGCGTGGAAGACGTTACGGCCCCCGCCGTTTTTCAGCAGAAGCGCCCCTCCCTGGCCACTGTCAGCGGTCCCCACCGTCGCGACGGTGTCCCCGTTTGCGTTCATCAGGCTCAGGAGGCCGCCCTGGGCGCGGCCGCCTGCATGCAAGAGCGTGGTGCCGCTGCTGTGCATCAGATTCACGGCGACTCCCATATCGGTTGTGCTGTCCGCCGAGAGCACGACGCCGCCTGCACCATCGGCGAGCTCCAGCCGCCCACCGCCCTGAGCGTTGACGGTCGCGGCGAATATACGATCACCCTGGCCGTTAAAGAGCTCAACGGCCCCTTCACCCGCCGGACCCACGGCCCCGGCGATCACCAGCGGCTCATCGCCTGGCCCGAAGGTGCCCGTCAGACCACCCTCATCGCCACCGTGGACGGTGAACCGGCGATGACCACCGCTGTCGGCGATGGTGAGCATCCCGGCACCCTCTTGATCGGCCCCCGTCGCAAAAACCGCTGACCCCTTGGGGTTGTAGACCGTAAGCGCTCCGCCCTGCTGGGTGGCTCTCCAGGACAGATGGACCTTCCCGGCACGGTCGAAGATCTCGCTCACGCCGCCCTCATCGGTGGCGGAAGCGACAAAGACCTCACCACCTTCGTTGTGCGATACGCTGATGAGGCCGCCGTGCGGCCCCGTCCTGGCGGCGAACACCGTGCCGTGTGTGCGGGCATCGATCAGCTCGAGCCGGCCACCGGCGGCGTCGGCCTGGCCGCGAAGGGCCAGTTGACCCTCGCTGTTCCAGATGGCGATGTGACCGCCGCCGGGCGCGGCGTAGGCACCCAAGACGTTGTGACCCGCGGTGTTGAAGAGGGCAAGGTCACCGCCATCGGCGTTGACCGAGAGCCGCGCCACGTTCTGCTCGCCGTTGCTCCACAGATCCAGCTGCCCACCCAAAGGGGCGGCGGTGGCGGCGAAGACCACCTGGCCGTCGGCGCCGATCACCTCCAGCCGTCGGGCCTGCAGAACCTCGGGCACGGAGGGACCAATGGTCGCCGCAAGCGTGAACACGCCCATGAGCCCCATGCCAAGGGTCAACAAGATCCTGCGGTAACGCCGGGCATCACGCCGGCACTCACGGACCTGACACTCAAGGGCTGTGATACGTCGGTGAAGGCTGGAATCGATTCGAGTCATGGCGGGATCTCCAAGAAGCTCTTTAATGGGAACTTTGGAATAGGTCTTAAGGCCGGTATCTGCATCCACAGGCAGCACTTACCCGTCAAGACAACGGGGCAGTCGCCTGACGATTGCATGACACTCCTGGCGATGGCCGCTATCGGTATCGGTCCAGATCGCCTCCGACCCCAGCCCACCCTCCACGGATCGCCCCTGCACCCTGAGCAGCGAGGAGGTACCCGCTCTGGAGCCAGTTGATATCGGAGCGGATCTGGACCCCCAGTGGCATTCCAAGCCCGGGTATTCACAACCCAGTCGGCGGGTCCACGACGCTCGTTTGCTGATCCGGCTCGGGGCCCGTTGCCGACTTACATTCCAGAGGTCTTGCGGGTCGGTGGACCGCAAGCGGGGCTGCGACAATGGAGACCAGGGCACACTGCACGCTGAAGATGCTCGCCGTCGAGTTCCTCCGCAGCCTCGGCTGCCAGGCGGTGGCCACCGAGGTCAGCTGCCCGATCGCGCGATACCGCCTCGACGTGGCCGGCTACCTGGACACCCTCCCCCTTGCCGATCTCGGCGGAGCGAGTCCCCGCCGGCGGAGGTGCAAGCCACAGACCGTCCTCATCGAGTGCAAACAATCACGCGTGGACTTCCTCCGCGACCGTCGCGACACGGACCGCTTGCTGAGGCTGAGGGCGGAGCTTCACCGAATCCGGCAACATATCGAAGAGCGGCGAATCAAGGTCAACGAGCCCCATCTGCGGTGCTCGGGCTCGTCGTTGTTCCCTGAGCTGGAGGTCTGGGACTTTTCCGCCAGTCGCTCGCGCGGCTATCGCTGTGTGCTGGGAAAGATCCGCCCTCTTGACCGACAGCTCTACGGGCAAACGAAGTTCTTTACGATCGCCCGGTATCGGCTCACCGACCGGCTCTATGTCGCGGCGCCCTGGGGGATGATTCGGCGCCGCGAGCTCCCGTGCGGCTGGGGTCTGTTGGAATACCCCAGACGCCGTCTCACCCTACCCCAGGTCGCAGGCGGCAGATCCCGCGGCGCCCTGCGGGTCGCGGTGGAAGCGCCACCCCAGGCGACGCGGCCCGCGCTTCAGTTCCGGTTGCTCCGCAACATTGCCGTGGCGGCCAGCCGCACGATCGGCGCGACGGACGGCATTGCTGCGGCGCGTGGCTCAGCCGATGCAACACCTGCGTCCGGCACGCTATGGAGTGGGTGACATGGCGCAGGCCGTTTCGACATCCCGCCTGATTGGGAGGGTTCCAAACCTGTTGTCGATTCTCCGGATCGGGTTGGCGGCGTTCTTCCCCTTCTGCCCGGCCACCTGGCGGCTGAGCGTGGTCATCGTCGGCGCGCTGAGCGACTTTCTCGACGGTCAAATCGCACGCCGCTACCGCGTCACAACCACAAAGGGCGGTCTGCTCGACGCCATTGCCGACAAGCTCTTCGCAGTCGCCGTGCTGGTCACGTTGTCGCTGGATGACTTTCTGTTTTGGTGGCAGGCCGCGATGGTGTTGGCGCGTGACTTCACCATTGGAGGCGTGGCGACCTATGCGGCCCTCACCCGCCAATGGTCGGCGTTTCGTCGAATGACGCCGCGACCGCTGGGGCGCGCCACCACGGTCGCCCAGTTTGCATTGTTCTGCTGGCTGCTCCTGCCCTGGCGGTACGCCGACATCCTTTCCTGGCAGCGTGCGGGGACCGTCGTCCTCTGGATGGCGGCCGGCTTGAGCCTGCTGGCCGCCGGTGATTACCTCCTGCATCTGCTCCGCAAGATGCGCGAGAAGCACTAAGAAGCGCGTGTTTCGGCAAAAGTGCGCTGGATCGTCCGGTGCGAGTTGCCGATTGAGCTACTCTCGTGGACACCAGACCCAGAGGTATGTGGCGCGGTCTGTTTGGCGACCTGGGGCGCCGGGCGGAGACGCAGGCGCCCGCCCACGCGCCTGCCCCCGAACTCGCCTTGACACCGCTTCAGCAGGCGATACTTCAGGTCCTGGCGGGTGCCAGGAGGCTGCTCACGCGCAGCGAGCTAGCGCGTTTGAATTCCATCACCCGGGTACGCCGCGATGCGGCTGCGATCCGCGAGGCCGTCAACCACCTCTTGAAGCGGGGGCTGATCGCCGAGCCCAGCGGCAAGGGCCAGGGGATCGAGATCACCGATCCGGGCACCGGCTGCCTGAAACGATGCGCGTAGGGCACTCCCGCGGCGCGTTATCCAGCGGCCGCCCGCACCAGCAGGAGCAGCGACAGGAGGAATGTCGCGATCAGCAGAGGACAGAGCCAGCGATCGGACGACGTCGTGGATCGATGGAAGATCATCCGGAGGCCTCCTGTTGGCAGGCGACCGACACGGCGGCGATCAGCTCGGCGCCCGTCCCTTGTCCCGCCGAGCGGGGGACCGGATCCCGTAATGATCATATCCGCCGACTGTATGACCTTCCTCCCAGTGACCCTCCGTGGTGCTGCATGGTGAGGTATCGATAACCAGCGTGTGCGCCAGGACGCCAACCTGTGCGCCCAGACGCCAGCGTGTGCGCCAGGACGCCAATCGATGCTTTAACCGTTGATTTGGTATCGGCGATACCTCAGAATGGCGGTATGGCGGCAAGGGAATCTCCAGTGGATCGCGTGCTCTTGCACGTGGCGCGCACCCGGCGACTGACGGTGGAGCCGGACGACATCTACTATGTGGAAGCCGCCGGTGGGGAGACCGTCGTCCGCAAGCGCCGACGTAAGACGATTCGCGACATCCGCCCCCTCGGAGAGGTCGTCGCGGTGCTCGCGCCCTATCACGTCTACCGCATCCACGACAAGTGGGCGGTCAACCTGCGCCGCGTGAGAGAGATCCGCCTGCAGCGCGACGGCCGCGACTGGGAGGTCGCGATGCAGCCACCGGTTCACCGCGTGCTGCCGGTGAGCCGCGCCCGGTTGCCCGGTCTGATGCGGCGGCTCGGCGGGTGACGCGGCGTGATCAGTTGATCGAGTAATGAAGCAGGACAGGCACACGCGGTCCTCTCAGGGAACAGGCAGCGCCGATCGTGAGCGGATCGGACCTCACTGGATCTCCACGATCTCGAACCGCCTGGAGCCCCGGGGCAGGTCCACCCGGACCGTCTCTCCCACGCGGGCCTTCGTGAGGGCCATACCCATCGGCGAGTTGGGGGTCACCTGGATGTGGTCGCCATCGAGCGCCCATCTCACGCGCCCTGCCGATCCGGTCCGAGAGGACCTTTCTCTGCTTCTTGCACTCCCGGAGCTTCTCTTCCAGGAGGGCTTTATCCTCGGGTGTCAGGTAGTGCATGGCAGGTCCTGTCCCTCCTGAAAACTCCCTACTCGTGATCATACAAAGGCTTCCGTTTGTCGCCAGACGGCAAGCCGCCGTCGCAGACCTGGAAGATCTTCATTGACAGGGCCCCAACGGGCGCCGTGCCGCAGCTCAGCCCGATTGCGGCATCTCGCCGGCGTTGTCATCCTGGCGAAGCCGGTCCAGCAGCCGACGCAGGCGAGGTAGGACGACGCGATCCTTCTCGCGGCCCGCAGCCTCCTTCGAGCGGATGACGTCGGCGAGCGAGGCGTAAAGCTTGCGCCGGGAACGCGGGTGCGCCGGCGCCGAGGATCCCCTCAACTTGAACTGCGGTCTTTCCGATGAGACTGGTGCCCGCGAGACTTGCATGGCTCTCTCCCGCAAAGCGTGGATCCCGGCGGCACTCTTGATCATCGTCGGGGTGGGCGCGCTGCCGCTCGTCCTGCTCGTACGGAGCCCCGAGAGCTATGGGACCGCCCGCCGCCTCGAGCCGGGCTCGGGCCGGACCGTCGATCCCGGGACGGAGCGTTTCGAGCTATCCCGGCAGCTCCTGCCGGTGGTCAAGGCGTCCTGGGTCGCGCACGTCC
>JADFKZ010000176.1 GCA_022564665.1 Planctomycetota bacterium
CAGCCGACAGCCTCCTTAATCTCCGCCCTCTTCCGGCTCTTTTCTCCGCGGCCCTCCGCGGTGAATCTTCTCCTTCTTCCGCGTGCCTGTGACGGAGTCCGCCGCAGGCGGACGACACCACGGTTGGTTGGCGCATACCAAGACCGGGGCTTCGTCCCGATGAAATCGGGACTCAGCCCCAGCCACCCGAGCTCAGACCCAGCCACCAGAAACTGCCAACAACTGACAGCCCTCTTCCTGAACCCTGAACCCTCCTCCTTTCTCCGTGGCCCTCCGCGGTGAATCTTCGCCTACTTCGCAGCCGGCGAAGCCGGCCCTACCTGCTACTTCGCCGATTTGTACATGGCAATCGTGCTGCCGGTTGGATCGGTGATCACCGAGAAGCGGCCAATATTGGGGATGTCCGTAGGCGGCACGCAGGTCGTCGCGCCGAGTTGGAGCGCGTTGCCCGTCGAGGCGTCGACATCATCGACGGCCACGTAGGTCAGCCAGTGCGCCGGGATCTCCTTCTTGGGGCACGCCATCATGCCTCCGATATCCTGGCCCTTGTTGATGAAGATGGTGTAGGTCCCCTGTGGCCCCATGTCCATCTCGCGCGTCGTCCAGCCGAAGAGCTTGGTGTAAAAGCTCTTGGCCGCCTCCGTGTCGTGGGTCATCAACTCGTTCCAGCAGAACGTCCCCGTCGCGGGCGGGGCCTGGGTGGTCGCTTCCGACATCGGGTTGCTCCTTTCGATTCGAGTGGAAGGGGCACAATCATACCGTGTCCAACGTGATACGCCGCCCAGCGGGGTCCGTTACACTCTGCCGGGTCGACACTCCCCAGGGAGGGCTGCATGAGCATCGCAACGGGATCCTCGAGCGGGCCGCGCACCGTACGCGCCGCCAGAGGACCCGAGAAAACGTGCAAGACCTGGGCGGCTGAGGCCGCCTTTCGCATGCTGTCAAACAACCTCGATCCCGAGGTGGCCCAAAAGCCGCAGCAGCTGGTGGTCTACGGCGGACGAGGCCAGGCCGCGAGATCGTGGGAGGCGTTTGACGCGATCGTGGAGGCACTCAAGAGCCTGGAAGCCGATGAGACGCTCTTGATCCAATCCGGTAAGCCCGTCGGCATCTGCACGACCACCTCCGATGCCCCGCGGGTCCTGATCGCAAACAGCAACCTCGTGCCGCACTGGGCCACTCAAAAGCACTTTGACGAGCTGGTGGCGAAGGGCCTGATGATGTTCGGCCAGATGACGGCGGGGTCGTGGATCTACATCGGCACCCAGGGGATCCTCCAGGGAACCTACGAAACGTTCGCCCAGTGTGCCCGGCAACACTTCGGCGGGAGCCTCAGGGGCACGCTCTGCGTCACCGCCGGTTGCGGCGGGATGGGTGGTGCACAGCCGCTTGCGATCACCATGAACCACGGCGTGTGCCTGATCGCGGAGATGTGCATCGAGCAGCTGGAAAAACGGGTCCGCGACCGCTTCCTGGATGAGATCCACCGGGACCTCGATGAGGCGATCACCCGGGCCATGGCGGCGACGCGGGCCGGCGAGGCGGTCTCGATCGGCTGGGTGGGAAACGCCGTCGATCTTCTCGAGGCACTGCTGGACAGAGGCATCGTACCGGGAGCGCTGACGGACCAGACCTCCGCCCATGATCCGCTCAACGGCTACTACCCGCAGGGGTTGAGCCGCCAACAGGCGGACCGGCTGCGTCAGTCCGACCCCGATAAGTACACCAAGAGGGCGTGCGAGTCGATCGCCAGGCACGTTGGCCTTATGGTCGAATTTTCCAGCCGCGGAGCCAGAACGTTTGACTACGGCAACAACATACGCCAGCGGGCTCTCGACAACGGTCTCAAGGAGGCCTTTGCGTTTCCCGGGTTCGTCCCCGCCTACATACGGCCCCAGTTTTGCGAGGGCCGCGGTCCATTCCGCTGGGTGGCGCTCTCGGGCGATCCGGCTGATATCCGGGTCACCGACGACACAATCCTCGAGCTGTTCGGAGACGATGAATCGCTGCGGCGCTGGATCACCCTGGCCCGCGATCGAGTCGCGTTCCAGGGCCTGCCCGCGCGGATCTGCTGGCTGGGCCTCGGCCAGCGCGACAGGGCCGGCCTTGCATTCAACGACCTGGTGCGCACCGGGAGGGTAAAGGCCCCAATCGTGATCGGCCGGGATCATCTGGACGCCGGCTCGGTCGCTTCGCCCAACCGGGAGACCGAAGACATGCTCGACGGCTCCGATGCCGTCAGCGACTGGCCGCTTCTCAACGCCATGGTCAATGTCGCCAGCGGCGCCAGTTGGGTCAGCTTTCACCACGGCGGCGGGGTCGGGATCGGTTTTTCCCAGCACGCGGGCCAAGTCATCGTCGCCGACGGGACCGACGACGCGGCCGCCCGGCTTAAGCGCGTGCTGAGAAACGATCCGCTGCTCGGCGTCCTGCGCCACAACGATGCGGGCTACGAAGCCGCCCGCCGTTGCGCAAAGGCGAACGCAGTGAAGCTTTGCGGTCCCGGCCCGGCCCCCCAGCAGTGAAACCGGACAATCCCCCCCGCCAATGACCCGATCGAGCAACACACTCTCTCCCTGGCGCGGCCGGCTTCACGAGATCATCTTCGAGGCCGACACGCCCGCCGGCAAGGCGTTCGACGTCGCCCTGCTGGTGGCGATCATGCTCAGCGTCCTGGCTGTCTGCCTCGAGAGCGTTGAGAAGATCGAGCTCCAGTACGGCCAGACGCTGCGAATTGTAGAGTGGGTCTTCACCATCGCATTCACCGTGGAGTACGTGCTGCGGCTGATCTGTGTGGGCCGACCCCGGCGCTACGCCGTGAGCTTTTTCGGGATTGTCGACCTCCTGGCGATCCTGCCCACCTACCTGAGCCTGGTCGTGGCCGGCTCCCAGTCACCACTGCTCGTCATCCGAGCGATCCGGCTGTTTCGGGTGTTTCGCGTCTTTAAGCTCGCGCAGTTCCTCGGCGAGGCGCGCGTTCTCTCCTCCGCCCTACGCGCCAGTCGCCGCAAGATCATCGTCTTTCTGGGCTCGGTGCTGACGCTCGTCCTGATCCTCGGCACAATGATGTACCTCATCGAGGGGGAGCGAAACGACAGGTTCACCAGCATCCCCGAGAGCGTCTACTGGGCGATCGTGACGATGACCACCGTCGGCTACGGGGACGTCACCCCCGTGACCGTCGTCGGCAAGATCGTCGCCTCCATGGTCATGATCATGGGGTACGCGATCATCGCCGTACCCACAGGGATCCTGACCGTCGAGCTGACTCGCGCGCAAAAAAGCGTCAGCACCCAGGCCTGCCCGGAGTGCTCGGCGGAGGGCCATGATCCCGACGCCCGGCATTGCAAGTTCTGTGGCGCGGTGTTGTAGATGGCAATGGCCTCGGTGACCATCACCAATGCCCGGATCCTGACGCTCGCCGGCGAGCCGGCGCCGCGTCACGGTCCGGCGATGCGCCGACTGGGCGTGATCGACAGCGGTTTTGTCGAGATCGACTCGGGCCGCATCCTCGCGGTCTCGGCGGGCCCGCCGCCGCAGACCACCAAGGGGCGGGTCATCGACGCCGGCGGGCGCGTGCTCATGCCCGCCTTCGTCGACTGCCACACCCACACCTGCTGGGCGGGGGACCGTTTCGACGAGTACCAGATGAAGCTCGCCGGCACGTCATACCTTCAGATCCTCAGCGCCGGCGGAGGCATCATGGCGACCGTGCGGGCGGTTCGCTCCGCCGAAGAGGAACAGTTGACCGAGACCCTGCTTCAACGCCTGGATCGCATGGCCGCCCTCGGAACCGGCACCGTGGAGGTCAAGTCCGGATACGGGCTGACCACTCCCGACGAGCTGAAGATGCTGCGGGCGATCCACGCCGCGTCACGACAGACCCCGGTGCGGGTCGTAGCAACCTTTCTGGGCGCCCACGCGATCGATCCCGACAACCCCCGCTTCCTGGACCAGACCATAAACGAGACGCTGCCTGCCGTTGCGGGCGAGTTCCCCCGCATCCCCTGCGATGCCTACTGCGAGAAGGGCGCGTGGTCCGTTGCCGATACGCGACGGCTCCTGGAGGCCGCCGCGGAGCTGGGCTGCCCCCTGCGCGTCCACGCCGACCAGTTCAACAGCCTTGGCATGACGCCGCTGGCGGTCGACCTGGGCGCCCGCAGCGTCGACCACCTCGAGGCCACGACACCCCGCGATCTCGAATACCTGGCCGCGAGCGAGACGATCGGTGTGGCGCTTCCCGCGTGCGGCTTCCACCTCGATGGCCGTTACGCCCCGGGGCGGGCATTCATCGACGCGGGCGGAGCGCTTGCCATCGGAACCGACTACAACCCCGGCTCGGCGCCGTGCCCGTCAATGCCCTTCGCGGTGGCCCTGGCCTGCCGACATCTGGGACTCACCCCCGACGAGGCGATCACGGCGGCCACGATCAACGCCGCCTGCGTGCTGGCGCTCGCCGACGAGGTCGGATCGATCGAGGTAGGCAAGTCCGCCGATCTCCAGCTCCTCCACGGCCGCGATGAACGGGAACTGGCCTACGAGTTCGCCACCGCCGGCCCCTCGCAGGTCTTGATCGGCCCAACGCCTCTTCGCCGGAGAGGGGGTGAGGCGTCATCTTCGTGAGACGCTACCATGACCGGCTCGAGAACTGTTTCGATCGCTCCATAGTGGCCTTCGGCCGCACCCTCGCTCTGGCGGCTACGCGGCCGATCAAGAAGGCCGCTACGCTTATGACGCCGAATGCGCCAGTTCGACCGGATGATATCGTCGCCTCTCTCGGGCCGGCGTCCAGTCGAGCCACCCGCCCCGAATGTCTTTCGGCAAAAACCCCTTCAGGAGCCTGAGTATTCCACCCGGGTGGCGTCCTCCAGCCACTCGATCATCTCGCCGGTCAGGGCGTACCGCTCCACCCGGTCGCGACCCCGCAGCATGGTCCACAGGTCACCCGCCGGCCGGTCCGCCAGCCAGCTCCGCAGAAGGCCCAGCCCGAGCGAGTGGAGCACCACCGCCACCTCCTCGGAGCGGCTCCGGCGAAGCACCCGGGCGAGGGCCGCGAAGATCCGGGCCCGGGCCTCGGCGATCTCCTCGCCTTCGGGCGGCGACAACGTCAGCGGATCGTCCTGCCACTGCCTGTAACGCTTGGGGTACCGCTCGGCGAAGTCCTGCCGCAGAAGTCCCTCGAGCAGCCCCAGGTCGGGATCGGCCAGCTCGTCGACCGGCTTGGCCTTGGCCCCGGCGGCCCGGGCGAAGAGCTCCGCGGGCTGGCCCCCGGCCGCGTCCGGCGGATGGTGAACGGTAGAG
>JADFKZ010000054.1 GCA_022564665.1 Planctomycetota bacterium
TGTGACCCGGGCGGTCCGAAGAGGTGAGGCGCCGATCGTGCCGGCGCTTCTCGAAGCGGGCGCGGAGACCGAGGCCCTCAACGCCGAGGGGGAGACGGCCCTGATCGCGGCCGCAAAGGCGCCCCGGAACCAGTGCCTCGGCATCCTCGTCGCTGCCGGAGCCGATGTCGAGGCCGCCAACGACAAGGGCCACACCGCCTTGATGTTTGCCGCGACCCACGGCCATGCCAGCACGGTTCGTTTGCTCCTCGATGCCGGGGCGGACGTCAACGCAACGACCAAACGCGGCTCGACGGCGCTGATCGCGGCGGCGATCAACAGTCGCCCGAGGGTGATCAAGGTGCTCTTGGAAGCGGAGCCGGACATCGACACCACGAGCAACCGGGGCTACACGGCCCTGATGGGCGCGGCGTGGCGGGGCGATGCCGCGTGCGTCGACCTGCTGCTTCGGGCCCGCGCAGCGACCGAGGTGAGGAATCTGGCGGGCGAGACCTCCCTTGAGCTTGCCCGGCGTCGCTCCACGGACGACGGCCAGCGTCAGCCCATTCTCCACATGCTCACGTCAGACAGGGCTGCACGGAGGACGGGGGTGCAGGTCTCTGTGCCTGGGTATGAACGGTAGGCTTCTTCTGGATGGCTGTGACGGAGTCCGCCGAAGGCGGACGACGCCACGGTTGGTCCGACGACAAGGCTTTGTCTGACAACCGAGCCGTGAAGTGGGGTTGTCAGACGGAGCCCAAAAGACCGGGCCTTCGCTTCGCTCAGACCCAGCCACCCGGAAAATGCCGACAGCCCGTTTCCTGAACCTGCTCTTTTCTCCGCGGTCCTCTGCGGCCCTCCGCGGTAAATCTTCGCTTCTCGGGATGTGGCCTTTGCCCTACGAGCTGTTGTTGGGTTCGGGTTCCTGCCGGCCCAGGGGCGGCAGGGGCAGTTGCCCCAAGAACTGCCGGCCGATCTGCTTGGCGTCATCGACGATGCGTCGTGCTTCGGTAACGAGCACGGCCGGCATAACCGAGTCGAGGGCCGCCACATCGAAACCGATGTGAAACGCAAAGATCCCGTCGGAGACAGCCGGCACGTCCGGCTTCGGACCGCCGGGGACCTGTCGCAGGACGATCGCGACCGCAAGCAGCAGGCCAGCCACGGCCATTCCGCCAATCCACTCGCGCCACCATGGCACCGGCGCTACACCCAGCCGTAGACTTCGCTGCCGAACCGCCTCGAGCGTCCGGCGGTGGAGGCCCGTCGGAGCCGCCACCCGTGCTTGATCGGCCTCCTGGCGCAGTCGCCTTTCCACGTCTGCTCGACGTCGGCTGGATTCATGCCAAAACACAGCGCTCGCGCTACGGCGGATCGAGCTCAACATAGCGCATCTCCAGTGAGGTGTTCGTTGACCGGGGCTCGACCGGGCTTCGCAGCCCGCCGGCGGCTGTTCGCGACCGCCGGGATGTCAGAGCCCTCGTCGTAGGCGGCCAGGGTCCGGCGAGCCCGACACAGCGCGACCCGTACCGCAATCGGGGTCTTGCCCAGGACAGCGGCAATCTGCCCGATGGACAGGTCCTCTGCGTACCGCAGCCACAACGCCGTCCGCTGGGTGTTGCCCAGGACACGATCGGCGATCTCCCACAGGAGACGGCCGCTCTCACGGTCATCGGCGCTGGTTCCCGGGTCGCCGTGGTCCCGAGCGGTAACGAGACGCCCCGACCGCCGCGCCGCATGGTCGCGCCTGCGTTTGCGGAGGTGTGTCACGGCCCCGCGGCGGGCGATCACGAACAGCCATGTCGAGATCTGCCAGCGGGGATCGTACCGATCGATCCGCTCGTAGGCACGGACGAACGTTTCCTGGGTGAGGTCCTCGGCGTCGGCGGCCGAGCCTGTCCGCCGCAGGAGAAAGTTGAACAACCGGCTCTCGAAGCGGCGGACGATCTCCGCGAAACACGTAACCGAACCCGCCTGCGCACGCTCGACGAGCACCGCGACCGGCAGCCGGCGCAACGCCCCCCCACTCCCCGCGCCCTCGCCAACGGCTTCAGCCGTCGGGGAAGGCATGGGGGGCGTGGGCGCGGCATCCCGCCCAGGCAGACATTCGGCGGCGTGGCGGCTCATCGATCGCGCGAAGGTCGTGTGCGGGCTCTCCCCCGCTTCCGCTTGTGAGGGCGGTCGTGGTCTCGTGGGTGCCCCTCCTCGAGCACCTCCAGCTTGTCAAGTAGATCGCCGACGTCGTACCGGAAGCGGATGGTGACGCGATTGCCGGTCGACCTGACGCTCAGCGCCTCTGTGAGCACCTTCAGCGGTGTCAGGTCGGGATCATCGAAAGCGATGAGGTCGCCCAGTGCGATCATCCCCTTGACGACCTGCTTGATATTGGCGGCGTTCTCTTCGCTCTCGGCCGACGCGCTCGCCTGCGCCCGCAGCTCGCCCTCGACCTCGCCCACGTCGATGGTGACAGACTCGCAGAGGCTCAGAATTTCCGAGGCCGGCTCAAAGCCATCCAGCTCGTCCATCGCGCCGGCGGCGATGAAGACGATCGAGCCGTCCATTGGCGACGTCCCCGGGAGCCGCGACTTGCCCATGGAAATGCTCGGCGCGTCCCCGTCGATCACCTTCAGGGCGTCGACCAGATGATGCCGCCCGCCGGCGAGCACCACGATCCTCCGATCGCGCCGGCGGGCGTCCCGGACATGGAGGTAGTGCCGCTCGCCGTGCGCGGCGATGACGTAAAGGTCGTATCCGTCAACCTCGATCTCTCGGACGTTGAGGTCGGGATGGTCCAGGAGTCGCTCAAGCGCCTCGTCGGCCGCCTCGTTGGTGACGGCGATGATGACACAGTCCTCTGGAAAGCCGGAGGTGCCATAGGCGGTGAGGCTCATCACGTCGGTTCGCAGATCGATGCCGATCTCTTCCTGCAGCTCATCGAGACGGTCAAGGTCGATGTCAAAGTCGTCGGCGTTCTCCAGCAAGGCGCTTCCAATCCTTGAGCTGGTGAACGCGTCAATATCGACATGGGCGACCCACTTGGCCTCCGCAGCAACCCACCCGATTCGAAGGGGCCCCGCTGCGGCGGGGGCGGTGATCAGCGGGAGGATGCTGGCGGCCGCAATCAGTGTTCTCATGGTGGTGGCTCCTGGTCGGTGGAGGGTTTCCGCGAACTGCCTCGAGTCGCGGCCATGGCTGTATTCGCGCACCGGGACGCAGCGTTACACCACGGCGAACCTCACCCGCCGGATGATTGGGAAACCACCCCCGCCGCTGTCAGGACCCGAGCCGGGGACCGAGGCGGAGCCCGCCGCCGGCTGACGGCCCTCCCACGGAGATCAGCCGCTCTTGGGGTATCATGGCCTCCTGGCGAACGCTACGTGCCTCACAAGCAAGGAGAAGTCGCATGTCGCCACAGGCCAAACCGATCCCGGAGGGCTTTTCCACCATCACCCCATACCTAATCGTCCGCAACGCGGAGGCCGCCATCGATTTCTACAAGAAGGCCTTCGGGGCCCAGGAAATCTCACGACAGCCGGGCCCCGACGGAAAGACCATCTTGCACGCGACGATCAAGATCGGCGACTCGGTCCTGATGCTCAACGACGAGTGCCCGGACTGGGGGTGCCGCGGACCGGAGTCTCTGGGGGGCACCCCCGTGTCGATCCACCTCTACGTCACCGACGTGGACGCATCATTTCAGCGGGCGATCGACGCCGGCGCCGCGGTCACGATGCAGGTCAACGACACCTTCTGGGGCGACCGCTTCGGCAAGCTCAAGGACCCCTTCGGTCACGAGTGGTCGATCGCCACCCACACCGAGGACCTCACGCCGCAGCAGATCAGCCAGCGGGCGGAGAAATTCTTCGCAACCTGCGGGGCGCCGAGCGGATGAGCAACACGACGGCCGTCCATGCCGGTGAGCCAAACCCGCGGATCTCCGGCGCCGTGGTGATGCCCATCTTCCAGTCCTCGACCTATCTGTACGAGGACGAGACCGACTACCACGCCGCCCGCTACGTGCGGTTGAGCAACTCCCCCAACCACGAAGTGCTTCATCGGAAGCTTGCGGCTCTGGAGAACGCCGAGGCGGCGCTCGTCGCGGCGAGTGGGATGGCGGCGATCTCCACGAGCCTGCTGGCCATGCTGAACGCGGACGACCACCTGCTGGTGCTGGACTGCCCCTACGGCGGCACCCGGGGCTTCATCGTCGAGGACCTGCCTCGGTTCGGGATCTCCTACACCTTCATCGATCCCAACGACCCCCGGGATTGGGAGTCCAAGCTCACGCCCAAGACCCGCGCGATCTATGTCGAAACGATCACCAACCCCCTGATGCAGGTTCCCGACCTTGAGGCCGTCGTCGAGTTTGCACGCTCAAACGATCTCCTGTCGATGGTGGACAACACCTTTGCGAGCCCGATCAACTTCCGGCCTGCCGAGCACGGGTTCGATCTCTCCCTGCACAGTTGCACGAAGTACCTAAACGGCCACAGCGACATCGCGGCGGGCGCCGTAATCGGCCGCACCGTCCTCGTTGAAAAGGTCAGACGTCTGTTGAATCATCTCGGCGGTTCGCTCGACCCCCACGCCTGCTACCTCCTGCAGCGCGGCATCAAGACCATCGGCCTTCGGATCAGGCAGCAGAACCAAAGCGCCCTTGCAATCGCGCGGTTCCTCGAGGACCACACGTCGGTGAAGTCACTGAACTACCCCGGTCTCCCCTCCCATCCCGCCCACGAGCGGGCGCGGACGCTCTTTGACGGCTTCGGGGGAATGCTCAGCTTCGAGCTTGCAGGCGGCGCTCCAGCCGCCCGGAGGTTCCTGAAGCGTCTGAAAATCCCGCTGGTGGCGGTGAGCCTCGGTGGCGTCGAGAGCCTCATCATCCTCCCCGCCGTCACCGCCTATGCCAACGTCCCCGCTCCGGAGCGCAAACGCCTGGGCGTCACGGACGGCCTGATCCGCCTCTCGGTCGGAATCGAGGAGACCCAGGACTTGATCGACGATATCCGCCAGGCCTTGAGCGAGTGAGGTGACCTCGGTCCCCAGAGCAATCCTCCACGTCGATATGGACGCGTTCTTCGCGTCGATTGAGCAGCGCGAGCAGCCCAACCTCCGCGGAAGGCCCGTCCTGGTCGGTGGTGAAGGCCGCCGGAGCGTGGTGGCGGCGGCTTCCTATGAGGCCCGGACCTTTGGCTGCCACTCCGCCCAGCCGATGGTGGTTGCACGGCGGCTGTGTCCCGACGCGATCATCGTGCCGCCCCGCGGCCGCCTCTACCAGGACGTCTCGGCGGAGGTCTTTGCGATTTTGGAGTGCTTCACCCCGCTCGTCGAGCCCTTGTCGATCGACGAGGCGTTCTGCGATGTCACCGGCTCACAGCGTCTCCATGGATCGGGCCGCGTCATCGCACAAGCGATCAGGGGCCGCGTCGAAGCCGAGCTCGGGTTGACCGCCTCCGTGGGCGTGGCGCCGAACAAGTTCCTGGCCAAGCTCGCGTCTGATCTTGACAAGCCCAATGGCCTGACCGTGATCGACGCCGATGCGATCCAGCAGACCATCGACCCTCTTCCGATCAGCCGGATGTGGGGGGTGGGGCCGGTGACTGAAAAGAGGCTCAGAGACATCGGTGTACTGACCTTCGGCGACCTTGCGCGATGTCCACTTGAGGTGCTCCAGCAGGTTCTGGGAATCAATGCTCCCAGGATCGTGAGCCTCGCACGCGGCCGGGACCAGCGACGGGTCGTCCCGGACAGCCGCGCCAAGTCGATCAGCCAGGAGCAGACCTTTCCCGTGAACGTCTCGCACGCGGACGCGGTCAGCAAGGTGCTCCTGGGCCAGGTCGAGCAGGTCTCCCGCCGTCTGCGCAAACATGGCTACCGGGCCACGCGGGCGTCTGTCAAGATCCGTTTCGGCGAGTTTGAGACGATCACACGCTCACGGACGCTTGCCGAGCCGACCGACCGCACCGACATTCTGTGGCGGGCCGGAGGCACGCTCTTTGACCGGTGGGCCGAATCGAGCTTCCGACCCGTGCGTCTGATCGGCTTCCAGGCAGGCGGTCTTACAACGGCGGGCGACCAGCTTCACCTTTTCACCCACCGCGCCGACGATCGCTCCAAGGCGCTCGACGACGTCACCGACGCCATCGAGCAAAAGTACGGCGCCCGCGCCATCCACCGCGGCGGTGAAGATTCACCACGGAGGGTCGCAGAGTACCGCGGAGAAAAGAGGAGGGTTCAGGGTTCAGTAGTGGGAGCTCGCGGCTTTCCCGAACCCCGAACCCGGAACCCCTGTGCCTCTCGCTGGGCGGCTATCCCCAGCTGTTGAGAAGGATGAGCAGGTCGCTGATGCCGACAGCGCAGTCGCCGTCGATGTCCGCCAGGCACGTCGAAGGCACCTGGCAGTCGGCACACGGCCCCCAGTCGCCAAGAAGCAGGAGCAGGTCGCCGACCGTGACCTTGCCGTCGCCGTCGAAATCGGCGGGGCTGAGAATCATCAACGAAAGCACCGTCCCGCTCATCACGGCGTTGGGTTGGTTGAAGCTGAATTGGATGTCGCCATAGCCGCCATCGCCATCCTGGTAGCCGATCGTGGCGCCCGCCCCGGCACCGGTGCTCGGTCCCTGGATCTCATACAGGTACTGAGCGTAGATCCCCGTCATCGCGGAGTTGAAAAGGATCTGCACCTGGAACTTGAGGACGCTTCCCGTCAAATCGAAGTTGCCGAAGTTCCATTGGACGATCACCCGATCGCTCAGCTCCGGGTCGCCCATGATCTGAAGCAGGTAGACATCACCCTCCTTGTCGTCGATGTCATCCCAGTAGGCCAGCGTCGCCTGCCCGCCGATGAACGCGTCGGGGCTGGGGATCTGCTGGTTCAACGGCTCGAGGTTGGTCTCGGTCTCGTTGCCGAAACCAAGACCCCCGTTTATACCGACGACGATGGATCCGGATCGCAGGACGAAGTTGCCGGGGAACATCTCAACATCCAGCGTGGTCTCTTCTTCATCGGCCAGCGGGATCAGCTGACCTGTCTGGGTGATATCGATGAACTCACCGAGCGATGGATTGTCGATGAGGCTGAGCGTCTGACCACTGGTGGCCGCCCCTACGCCCATGGCCAGCACCGCGGCGATGACTGAATTGATGCGTGACATGGGTGATGAAGCTCCTTGTGATGACGGCGAGCTAGCGGCGATTCAGGATCCGGAGGTAGGGGACGGCCGCCTCGGGCCTGCCCCACTCTTCGTACAGCTCAATGATTCGCTTCAGCGTCTCCCGCATCAGCGCCGGGTCACGGCGGCCAGGGGCTTCATCGATTGCCGCGTAGCTCGCCATCAGCAGCGACTCCGCCTCTTGGAGCTCGGCGCGCCTGATGAGACAACCGCCCAGCTCACTGCGGGCGCGAGCGATCCTGAGATCCCCCGGCGGCCTGGCTTTCTCGTAGAGCGTGACCGACTCCCGCAGCAGCGGCTCGGCGGCGGCGGGATCGCCACGGCCCAGGTGGATCCGCCCCAGCACCAGCAGGGACCCTGCGTTCCGCGGGTGATCAGGATTCTTTTTCCGGCGGATCGCCAGTGCCTCCCGGCACAGCGGCTCGGCCTCGTCATACCTCCCCAAAGTGACAAGCAGATCGGCCAGGTTGTTCAGCGTGGTCGCAAGCCGGTGCTCATTGCCGTCCAATCTGCGGCCGAGGTTCAAGGCCTCGCGGTAGAGGGCCTCCGCCGCCACGTAGGCGCCCTTTCTTGTCAGCAGAAGCGCCAGGTTCTTGAGTCCCGTGGCGACGGCGAGGTGCTCATTGCCGAAGACCTTCCGTCGGATGCGAAGCGCCTCGCCCAGGAGCATCTCCGCCTCGTCGTCGCGGCCCGTCTCCATGAGAAGGAGCGCCAGATTGTTCAGGCACACGGCGACGCGATAATGCTCTTGGCCGAGCTCGCGGCGAAACCCCTCCAGAGCCGCGCGATAGAGCCCCTCCGCCCGCTGAAGCTCACCGATGTTCTTCAATACCGCAGCGAGGTTTGTCGCGCTCGTCGCCACGTTCAACCGACTTCTTGCCAGCAAGGCCGGATCCGTTTGCACATCCTGCTCGCCGGCAGCGAGGATGTCGCGCCGAATCCGAAGGGCGCCCTGGAGAAACTCCCGTGCCGGCTCCAGTCGGCCCTGCGTCTTCAGAACGACGCCCAGATTGTTCATCGTATCGGCGGACTCCGGGCTCTCCGCACCCAGCAGACCCTGACGCACCGTCAGCGCCTCGCGGTAGAGTCGCTCCGCCTCGGGGTAGTCACCTCGTGACTTTGCCAGCCGACCCAGGCCGTCGAGGCTCTCGGCCACTTCGGGATGCTCGACGCCATGGAAGCCTTTTCGAATCTCAAGCGCCCGTGTCAGGTGCGTCTCGGCGATGGCGTGGAGACCGAGCTGGAGATAGGTCATTCCGAGGGTCATCCGCAGCGCCGACTCCACCGCCGGCTGGCGGTCAAGCGAGCCTGACTCCAGACGCCTCGTCGCCTCATCGAGGACCGTGCGGACCGTACCCCCAGAGCCAGGCGCCGTGCTCGGATCCACCGAGGCCAACATCTCCTGGAGGAACGCGTTGACCTGCTGGACCTTGCGGGCTTCGGCCTCGCTGAGCCGCCGGGCTTCAAGGGCGATTCGGCTCTGCCAGGCGATCGCCGTGACCCCGACGAGAAGCGAGCCGGCGACAATGACCGCCGCCGCCACCGCCGTCTTGTTTCGCCGCACGAACTTGAGCGCACGGTAGCCAAACGCATCCCCCCGGGCCACCACCGGCAGCCCCTCGAGGTACCTGCGGATATCGTCGGAAAGCTCCGCGACGGTGGAGTATCGCAGCCGGGGCTCCTTCCGAAGCGCCATCAATATGATCTCGTCGAGGTCTCCGGCAAGCATTCGGCGGAGTTTCTCCGGATGCCCCTCGCGGGTCCGACTCACCATTTCGGGCGTGATGGTTGCTTGTGTCGTCCCGTCGGACGAAACGACCTCCTCGACCCGCCGGACCGCCGTGCTCGGCCGCTGCGGGTCCTCTTCGCAGATCGCTCGCTCGATTTCATGCGGTATCCGGCTCCTGACACGGTAGGGCCTGTGTCCCGTCAGCAACTCAAAGAGGACCACCCCCAGCGAGTAGACATCGCCGGCGGTGGTGACCGGCTCACCGCGGATCTGCTCCGGGCTGGCGTACTCGGGTGTCATGATCCGCTGAGCCGCCGTCGGGTCCGCGGAACCCTGTTGCCGCTGCGGATCAAGGATCTTGGCGATCCCGAAATCCAGCAGCTTCGGGACGCCGCTGCTGGTCACCAGGATGTTGCTCGGCTTGAGGTCGCGATGGACCACGAGGTTCTGGTGCGCGTACATGACCGCATCGCACACCCGGCGAAAGAGCGCCAGCCGCTTGTGCGTGGAGAGTTTCAGCTCGTCACAGAAACGGCCGATCGGCATGCCGTCGACATACTCCATCACGAGATAGGGCAGACCCTCCGGCGTCAGACCCCCGTCGAGAAGCCTGGCGATGTTGGGATGATCGAGCGTGGCCAGGGTCTGCCGCTCCCTGCGAAACCGGCGGAGCGTCTCGGGGGTAACCATCCGCCTCTTGATCAACTTGATGGCGACATTTTGGCGGTACTGATCATCGGCGCGGGCGGCAAGGTAGACCGCACCCATCCCCCCTGAGGCGATGAGGCTCACCAGCCGGTAGGCGCCGATACGCTCGCCAATCAGGGAGGTGGGGCCTTGGTGTGCAAAGAGCTCGGGGAACGCCTCGGCAGCCGGTGACTCAAGGAGGGCGGGGCTCTCCTCGCTCGAGCTAAGAATGGACTCGACCTCCGCCCGCAACTCCCGATCACCCCGGCAGGCCTCGGCCAGCATCACCTGCCGCTCCTTTGGGTCCAGATCACAGGCGGATTCGAAGAGCTCGCGGATCTTGAGCCACCGCTGGGCGTTCACATCACTTTCCCTTCATGACCTGTCGATGCAGCCAACCCCTGGCCAGCTTCCACCTGCGCTTGACTGTAATGGGCGCAACACCCAGCACCTCAGCGGTCTCGTCGACACCCAGACCACCGAAGAACCGCAGCTCGATGAGACGGCTGAGCTGGGGATCAAGGGAGGCCAGCTCAGAAAGAGCATCGTCGAGGGCGACCAGGTACTCGTCCCGGTCCACCGAGGGCTCTGTCACCTCATCCAACGAGATCTTGCGGTGGCCCCCCCCGCGTTTGGCCGCCTGCCGTCGCCGCGCGTGGTCGATGAGCAGGTGCCGCATCGCCCGGGAAGCCACTGCAAAGAACTGCGACCGGTTCTCCCAGGTCCGCTCGGTGTCTGCGACGAGGCGGATGTAGACCTCATGGACGAGGGCCGTTGGCTGCAGCGTGTGATCACCGGGCTCATCCTGGAGATATCGATCCGCCAGCCAGCGGAGCTCGTCATAGACCACCGGCAACAGCTCGTCCGCCGCCTCCCCGTTGCCGCGAGCCAATTTGGCGAGGAGCCGGGTGGCATCTGTGGTGGCGGTCATCGTCGTCGGGGGCTCGAAAACATCCTGATAATGATCCCGTTCTTGGGTTTATTGCGCCCTTAAGTATAGAAGCATTCCGATTCGCTGCGAACTCGTTTTTGACTGTAAGCACCGAATTGACAGCGCATTGCGTCCGTTAAACGGGTGGGCTCGCGGTGCATGCACACGCCGCCTCGTCGCTTGAGTAGTAGGGAAACCGGGGCGGACAAGAACAGGAGGATCGACCATGTCGCGTGTATTCGTCGGGACCGCATGTACAGCCGCCGTCGCGATGTCAGCCGCCCTGGGCCCTGGCTTGAGCGTTCCCGCCCGGGCCGCCGATCTCTTTATCGCCGGGCCGCTCGGCGCCGTCTGGAAGGGCGACTCGGCCACCGGCGAATTCCAGCTCTTTGGAGACATCTGCCTGGGGTCGATCAATGCGCTGGCGATCGCCAACGGAACCGTGTACGCCGGCGATGAGACGGGGGCGATCCTGCGTTGGGATCTCGCCACCGCTGGTTTCCTGGGCGTCTTCGACCTCGGCGCAGACGTGTCGGCCATGGTCGCCGACGGCGGGGACCTGCTCGTCAGCGAGCTCGCCGGGACCATCCGGCGCGTCGACGCCAATACCGGCGTCATCCTGTCGACGCTCACCAGCCCCGTCCCCATCGAGGCGATGGTCATCGACGGCAACGACCTGTTCATATCCGGGCCCCTTGGCGGCATCTGGAAGGGCGATGCGCACACTGGTGGGTTCTTCTACTTCGGATGCGCGTGCGCTGGGAGCGTCCAGGCGATGGCGATGGACGACACAACCATCTACGCGTCCGACGACTTCGGGCAGTTTGAGAGCTACGATCTCGCCACTGGCGTGCTGACGAACGAAGGGTTTCTGCCCTTCGCCACCACCGCCATGGTCATGGCTGGACAGGAGCTGCTCATCAGCGACCCCGACGGCAACGTCCACCGCTTCGACCCCTTGTCCTGGATCGTGAGCGACACGATGCCGAGCCCCATCAACATTCTCGCGATGGCGATGGTCCCGGCAGTCCTCGGCGACCTCGACGGCGACGGCATCGTCGGCGTACCCGACCTGCTCACCCTGCTGGCGGCCTGGGGCCCGTGCGTTGGCTGCGCCAACTGCCCCGCTGACCTGGACGGCGACTGCACCGTCAGCGTGCCCGATCTGCTGACGCTATTGGCCAACTGGGGTTGAGCGAAGGCGACAGAAGCCCGCGAGAGAATCGCTCGGATTCCAAGGGGGGGCGTTATACTGGCACCCAAATGGCCCGGCGGTGGAGCCGGGCGAAGGTCAAATGGGAAATGTCGGATGAAGGGGAATCTGGGCGGGTACATCGGTACGGCCATTGGCTTCCTGGGCTGGGTCATCGGCTTCACCGTGGTCTGTCTGGCGACCGGGCACGGCGGCGTGCTGCCCAAGGTGCTACCCGTCGGCGTGCTTGTGAGCCTGGCGCTCGGAGTCACGGCGATCCTGGTGATGGAGCTCGTGCTACGGGCTCATGGGCGTGGCCGCCTCTTCATGCTGACCCTCTGGGGCGTTCTCCTGTCGGACGTTGCCATCCTGTGGCTGCTCATCAATCACTGGCTGGCGCCGATCATCGAAGGTGAGCCCGGGCTCGCCGAGGCACTCACGCGAATCGGCAGCTTCTACAAGACCAGCGATGCCCTGCCCGCGGCCATGCTCGCGGTGGGCACGGCGCTCCTGCTGATCGGGACCGTGTGGCTGCTGCGAACGGCACCCACCGATCAACCGGTAAACAATCCGTCGAGCTGCTCGACGACGCCCTGACCCTGGGTGGCGATCGTCTCGAAGATGGGGCGCTTATTGAACTGGGCCGTACTGGACTCGAACCAGTGACCTCTTGTGTGTCATACAAGCGCGCTAGCCAACTGCGCCAACGGCCCAATGTTCTGTGTCGGCTGAGTTTAGCCTGATCTACGGGGCCGTCAACCGACAGCCGCGCTGGTGTCTATTGCGGTTCCGTTTGCCACCCGGCTGGATCCGGGAGGAACTGTGGAGGGAAGGACAAGATCTCGATCCAATCGGCGGTGCCATCGGCCCATTGACGGTACACGGTCAACGGGTTTTCTGCGGCGCTGACGGCGACCGGCGTCGACAAAGGCGCCTGCGGGTTATCAGGGAGCGGCGTCCATTGCTGTGGTTGTTGCAAAGGTGTATCCCACGCCGCCCGGTACTCGGCGAATCCGTCGCTCCAAATGCGTACCAGGAAGTTGCTCCCACTACCTGCACTTGCAGCAGCGTCCACGATCCTCGGTGATGAGCACGGTCCCCAGGCACCGAGCAGCGCCAGGAGGTCGGGGACCGCCACGACTCCGTCGTTATCAATGTCCTCGGGGCAGGTGTTGGTGCCTGCGGGAATGCTCGCCTCTGCGAACGGCAGGCCTCTGATCGCCAGCAGCGCGGCGACGACGACCAGCATGCCGGCCACGGTTCTGGGTCCGTTGGTCATGGCGAATCCTCCTTGCGTGAGGCCCCCCAACAACAAAGACAACCCACATGGTTTGCCTCCTGGTCAGGATCGGGCCAGACACGATCTGAAGATAAGAATCCGCCGTCATTCCCGTCCCACGGCCAGAAACCAAGCTACAACTGCCCCCGATGCACGCGAACCAGGATGAGTCGCCTCACCCCCAGTTCGCCAGCAGCATCAGCAGGTCGGGGACGGCCACCGCGCCGTCTGCGTCGAGGTCGGCCGGGCAGCCCTCTGGCGGTGCCGGACACCGCCCCCACCCAGCCAGCAGGACCAGCAGGTCGGCGCGGTCGATGGTGCCATCGAGGTTCAGGTCGCCCGCGGGGATGCAAGCCGGCAACGCGTAGGCCCGCAGAAGCCAGTTCCCATCGCAGCACACGTCGCCGATCAGGTCCGGAGGACTCAGGTTGTTGGCAAGGTTGAAGATGTCCGCCTGACCGGCGACGTCGGAGGCGATCCAGCTGTCGGCCGGGAACGGGGGATCGGTGTCGAAGGCCATCGGGAACTCGTTGGCGCCCTGGGTCAGGTACGCGCCCACGAAGTAGCTGTCGCCGGCGTTGCCGGCAACGACAGGATCGATGGGCACGATGAAGAACTCCTGGGGCCCGGTGGGCACGCTCTGAACCTCGATGAATCGCAGGAGCACCGCGTCGGTCGGGTCGCCGTCGTTGGTCGGATCCTGGTAGATCATGAGCGTGGTGGGCACCCCCGCGCTCAGACCCCACCAAACGATTCCGATCGCCCCGATCAATTCCTCGCCCGGCCGCACGACGAGGTGGTTGAGCCAGATGCGGTCCACGGGGCCACTGACGCTTCCGAGGCCGACGTCCGCCTGCCCGTCCTCGATCGTGTAGGCCGTGGGGCACTCGTCGGGGACGCCATCACCGTTGCAGTCGGCGCTCGTGCCGTTGAGGATGTCCAGATCGTCAGGCACGCCGTTGGCGTTGCAGTCCTCGCATTCGTCGGGGATCCCGTTGCCGTTGACATCGGGCGCTCCCGACGCCACGTCACAGCTGTCGGGGACGCCGTTGGTGTTGCAGTCATCGACCGCCCCGGTCGCGATGTCGCAGAGGTCGACGCCGTCGTTGCCGTCGCAGTCGGCCAGTCCCCGGTACGCAAAGGTCTTCCACCCGCCGGCGATGGAGGCGACCAGCGCCACCGCACCGTCCATGGTGACGCAACGGCCGAAGCGGTCAAGGGTACCCACGTCATTGCTCCACAGCATCCCCTCCTCAACCCATGTGCCGCCTGTGGTCTTGTGAAAGAGGAATGCGGCGCCGCCACCGGGAACCATTCCGTCGTGGCCGGGGGCTCCGAGCAGAACATGGTCACCGCTGATGGCGACGGCGTCGCCGACTAAGTCCAGCTGCCCGGCGGTCGCCGGGACGAGCTTGCCGTCTTGAAGCCAGGCGTCGTTGGGCTGCCTCTGGAACACGTAGGCGGCGCCCGGCTGGGTGTCGGCCCCCATGGGGAAGGAGGCGCCGATGACCGCCCGGTCCCCGGCCAAGCGCACTGACCAGCCGAACCCATCGGCGGGCGCCGAATCAGAGGGCGTGAGAACAGAGTGTGGGATCCAGTTGTTCCCATCGAAGCGGTACAGGTGGGCCGCACCAGGTTCTTTCGGCCCTCCCCCGACAGCATGGCTCGCGCCGGCGAGCGCCCAGTTGCCACTGATCGAGACGGATCGACCGAAGAGTGCGAACTGGTTCCCGTTGGGCTCGACCAGCTTCTGCTCCTCGATCCATTGGAATCCATTGTGCCGGAAAATGTAGACGCTGCCGCCAAAGACCCCGCTGCCCACGATCACGGTGTTGCCGCTGATGGCGACGGTGGCGCCGAAGTTGTCGCCAGAGCTTGAGTCGCTCGGGGTCAGCTTGACTTGCTCCTTCCACGATGTCCCGTCGTAGTGGAACACGTAAACGGCCCCGAAAAACGGCCACTCGAAAGGCGCACCGACGACGGCGAGGTTGCCGTCGATGGCAACTGATTCACCAACATGCTGATCCGGTTGTGCATCACTGGCGAACAGCTTTTGCTCCTGGACCCATCCCGACCGGCCGGGATCAAAGCGGAAGATGTAGGCCGCGCCGGCGTCGAGGGCTTCATCATCGTCGAGGCTTGCGCCGAAGATGGCAAGGTTGCCGCGCATCGCACAGGTTGCGCCGAACGTATTTGGCAAGTCAGCCGGCTGAAACGAGTTGAACTCCAGCGCGACGCACTGGCCGCCGGCCCGCGGCAACACACTGAGCAACATGCTGAGAGCCGCCACCGTCAGAGTCTTTATCGACGACATCCGCTCCCCCTTCATCGCAACTCCCTCTCCGGGATTGGCACGCGTTAGCAGCTCGATTCGCTATGGAGCCTATGCCGAGTGAGCGCGGATTCAAGTCTGGCACTCCTGTGCCGTGAACTTCAGATTCGTTTCATCGAAGGTGAAGAAGCTGGACAAGAAGGAGAATTTGGACACAAAGGAGAAGTTGGACGTGACCACCTTCTACTCGTGCAGTGTCGGGGCGGAGTAGTTGGATGACTCCTTGGTGATCTGAATGTCGTGGGGGTGCGACTCGGTGAGGCTCGCCGAGCTGATCCGAATGAAGCGGCCGTGGTCGCGGAGCTGCTCGATCGTGGAGCAGCCGCAGTAGCCCATTGCCGCCCTGAGCCCCCCCACCATCTGGTAGAGAAGATCACTCAAGGGCCCGCGGTACGGCACGCGTCCCTCGATGCCCTCGGGGACGAACTTTGTCGAGTCGGGTAGCTGGGCGTAGCGGTCCGCAGAACCCGCGCCCATCGCGCCCTCGCTTCCCATGCCGCGGTAGCTCTTGAAACGCCGCCCGCCGTGCAGGATCAGCTCCCCCGGGCTCTCGTCCAGGCCGGCGAAGAGCGACCCGATCATGACCGCGCTGGCACCGGCGGCTATTGCCTTGGCGATGTCCCCGCTGTGACGGATGCCGCCGTCGGCGATCACGGGTATGCCGTGCTCGTTTGCGATGCGGGCCACGTTCATGATCGCCGAGAGCTGCGGTACCCCGACGCCCGTGACCACGCGGGTGGTGCAGATCGACCCGGGCCCTATGCCCACCTTGACCGCGTCGACGCCGGCGGAGATGAGGTCCGAAGCCGCCTCCGACGTCGCAATGTTGCCGGCGATGATGTCCAGGTCGTACCGTTTCCGCAGGGCCTCCACGGTCTTGATGACGTTGCTGGAATGGCCGTGCGCCGTGTCAACCACGATGACGTCGATCTCCGCATCCAGCAACTCGGCGACCCGGTCGAACTGGCCCACGCCGACCGCCGCTCCGACCCGAAGCCGCCCGCGGGCGTCGCGGCACGCAGCCGGATGTGTGCGCAGGTTGTCGATGTCACGCATCGTGATGAGGCCGGCGAGGCAGCCCTCGGCGTCCACGAGCAGCAGCTTCTGCACCCGTGCCTCGTTGAGGATCGCCTCCGCCGCCTCAAGGGTTGTGTCGGGGGAGGCGGTGACCAGGTTGCTCTTGGTCATCATGGGCCCGACGCGACTCTCCTTGGAACCGCTGAGGAACTTCATGTCACGGCGCGTCAGGATGCCCGCCACCCGCCCGCGGCTCGTGCCGTCGAGGGTCACGGGGAACCCCGAGACGTTCTGCTCGTCCATCAGCGTCAGCGCCCTCGATACGTTGTCGTCGGGGCTCAGGGTTATCGGATCGTTGATGACGCCGTTCTCACTCCTCTTGACCTTTGCCACTTCGCGGGCCTGGACGGAGGGCGAGAGGGTCCTGTGGATGATCCCGATCCCGCCCTCTTGGGCCAAGGCGATGGCCAAGGCGGACTCGCTGACCGTGTCCATGGGGGCGGACACGAGCGGGATCTTCAAGGGAATGTTGCGGCTCAGGCGGGTGGAGGTGTCGGCGTTATCAGGCGTAACCTCGCTGTATTCGGGGATCAGCAGGACATCATCGAAGGTGACGCCTTCCTGGATGACTTTGCTCTCCATTGACCAATAATCGCCATTGGCTGGGGGCATGTCAAATTGGGCAGGGCCGCGCCGGCGTCAATCGCGTGCGAATGTTGCCGCGGCGGGCCTTTCCCTGATACCGTATGGGTGTCGATGGCGGGAGGCGGTGGGCACCGGGCGACCCGGCGGGGTCGATCGCTGAGCCCCTTGGCCGGCAGTCACGGACCGTATGGCCGGGAACACGCTGGGCCGGGTGACCGCTGACCCCCTGGGCACCGGGGCCTCGTATGGCAATCCTGGTCGGCTCTGACCGCCGGTTGGCTGGTATTAAGAAAAGGGGAACACGGTCCGGCCCAGATCGAATTGACTCAACGGACCCATCGCGCGAGCCGGTGTGCACCGCTTCGCCCATCGGACAGATCCAGGAGCGAACGAGTTGACCACCACAGCGTCCAGGATGATGCCGGATGAAATCTGTGATCCCGTCCACCACGACAAGGGGACTGTACCGGGCGAGGGGCGACAGATGCTGGTGAAGTTTCTGGACGCAGCCGTCCGCTACCAAGCCTCCGACCTGATCGCCAAGGTCGATCTGCCACCGCGGATCAGGTTGCGCGGCAGCCTCAAGAGCCTCCAGACCGACGAGTGCTCCGAGCAGCTGATGTTCCAGATCGCCAAGGACGTACTCGACGAAGAGCAATACGCCTACTTCCACGACCACGGTGCGATCGACTTCACCTACGACTATGACGAGGACAACCGGTTCCGGGTCAGCCTCTTTATGTCGCGGGGGAAACCCTCGCTCGCAGCGCGGCTGATCACGTCCAACGTCAAGACATTCGAGGGGCTGCATCTCAAACCGATTCTCGGCGACCTGGCCATGAGCGCCCACCAGTCCGCTTCTGGAGCTTGTAGAGTCCGAGTGGATCCATCACCGGGTCGCCCTGGAGGCAACCCCCAATCCTGAAGAGCTCACGATGCGCCTGAGGGGCATCTCCTGATCCTTCGCACACCGCCCGCCTATGACTCTCCCGATTTTTCTCGCGTCCGGTCCCGCCATCCTGGTGAGCTTTGTCAAGCCGCTTCTGATGTTCGTGACTTTCCTGCCGTGGGCGTGGCTGATCTCATCCAAGCTCGACAAGGACGCGCGGATTCACCACCTCAACCATCACATGTTCAACGGAATTCACCTGGCCTGCGGTGTGGGGGCGCTGGCGGCCATGCTGGTGATCCCGTTGTTCTTCGTCGGCTGGCCCGTGGGCATCGTCATCATGGCCGCCCCGATCTACATCTATTGGCAGATCCGCGACCGCAGCGTCCCGGAGGACCTGAGGTTCTCGATATCGGCTGCGGGATTCACTTCCAAACTCTCCGCCCGCAAGCAATCCCGCGCCGCCCGCGGCGCGGTGATCAAGTTCCTGGATTCCGAGGGCGTCGAGCACAATGTGCCGGTAAAGGATGATCCCCGCTTTACGAGCCACCTGCTCGCCGAGGACATGATCGGCCCGGCCCTGGAGGCTCGGGCCACCCAGATTGATCTGGCCGTCACCAGTGGCGGATCGACCATCACCCAGACCGTCGACGGGATCCGCTACAAGCGAGAGCAGAGCCCGCCCGACGTCGCGATGTCCCTGATCAACTACCTCAAGAGCGTGGCAGGTCTGGACGTCGAGGACCGCAGGCGGCGGCAGAGCGCGGAGATGAAGTTGATCGGTCCCTCCGGTGAGGTGCAGCTGTCGATAACCACCTCGGGATCCTCCAAAGGCCAGGAGATCAGGCTCGTCTTTGACCGCAGCCAGAGGCTTCTCAA
>JADFKZ010000177.1 GCA_022564665.1 Planctomycetota bacterium
GCTTTCGGCGACTACCGCACCGGCCCTATTTTTCTCGCAAGGCAGTGTTTTGAGGACTGGGTTGGGTTGGCTGCCTACCGTCCAGACAACGGTGCGTGTAGGTATCTCCTGGCCATCATTCATGTAAACGCTATCGGGTGTAGCGCCCGCCACGCGCGCGTTCAACACCGGCAGCCAGCCGCGACGCCGGATGCCGCGGCGCAGCTCGCGCTCGTGTTCGGTGCGCAGACCGAGGTAGCGAAGTGCGGCTCGCTGCACGGCAAGCACCGGGGGGTCCGCCCCGCGCGGCGAGCCAGCCTCCCAATCGGATGGGCCTTCTGCGGTAGTTGCCGTCGACACCGAAGTAAGTTGACCCCACAGCTCGCCCTTCGCAGAGCGTCCGACGAACAGGCCCCGACCGGTGGCGGCCAGTACTTCGTCGCCGGCTCCCGCCACAGCGTGCGCGTGGTCACGATCTCGATCGAGGACATGGATGATCCGACGCTTGAGCGGTTTGCGCGTCATACGCACCTGTTCCTCTCGCTTGGGGAAATGAAGGCGATCCAGGCCGAGTACCGGCGGCTGGGTCGGGACCCGCGGGAGATCGAGCTGGAGACGATCGCGCAGACCTGGTCGGAGCACTGTGTGCACAAGACATTGAAGTCGACGATCCGGTACGTCGCCGACCCGACGGCGCCAGGTCTCGAGCCGGGTTGGGCGGAGGGGCGCCCCGGTCACACGCGCAACGCCGACGGCTCCGTTACCATCGACAACCTTTTCGCGTCCACCATCGTGGCAGCGACCCGAAGGCTCATCGACGAGGGGGGCATCGACTGGTGCCTTTCCGTGTTCGACGACAACGCCGGCGTGATCGCGTTCGACAACGACAACGCCGTTTGCTTCAAGGTCGAGACCCACAACCATCCCTCGGCGATCGAGCCCTATGGCGGTGCCGCGACGGGGATCGGCGGCTGCATCCGCGACATCATCGGAACGGGTCTTGCCGCCAGGCCGATCGCTGCCACGGATGTCTTTTGCGTGGCGTATCCCGATCGTTGGAGACGACCCAACGACGAAGCCGGGCAGCCCGAGAGCATGGATGCCCAAAAGCTGACACTACCGGCAGGCTGTTTGCACCCCAAGCGGATCCTGCGACAGGTCGTGGCCGGGGTCCGCGACTACGGCAACCGGATGGGCATCCCCACGCTCAACGGTGCCGTCTGGTTTGACGACGACTACGTGGGCAACCCCCTGGTTTTCTGCGGATGCGTCGGCGTGATGCCGAGAGACCGGATCGCAGGCGCTCCGGCCGCCGGCGACAGCATCGTGGTGATTGGAGGCAGGACGGGGCGGGACGGTATCCACGGCGCCACGTTCTCGTCGGCCCCGCTGAGCGGCGGCCATGCCGACGAGTTCAGCCATGCCGTCCAGATCGGCAACGCGGTGACCGAGAAGAAGCTCCTCGATGCGATCCTTCAAGCCCGCGACCAGCCCGACGGTCCCCTCTTTGGCGCCATCACCGACTGTGGTGCGGGGGGGTTCTCAAGCGCGGTCGGGGAGATGGGTCGGGATCTCGGCGCCGAGGTGCGCCTCGAGCAAGTCCGGCTTAAGTACGAAGGGCTCAGCCCGACGGAGATCTGGATCTCCGAGGCCCAGGAGCGGATGGTCCTTGCCGTGCCGCCCGCCGCGATCGAGAAGCTGCGGGCAATCTGTCGGCTCCACGACGTCGAGATGTGCGTGCTTGGCCGCTTCGGCACACCGGATCGGGAGCTGATCCTCACCTACCGCCAGCAAGAGGTGGGCCGGATCTCGATGGAGTTTCTCCACCAGGGCCGGCCCAAATCGACGCTTCAGGCGACCTGGTCACCCCCGCCACCCCCGGGACCGCGTCGTGCTGTCGGGGCACCGAGCACGCCGTCCGGTCCGCGGGCGGGCTCGATCGGCGACGTGCTGGTCGAATTGCTCGGTCACCCAAACATCGCCTCCAAGCGGTGGATCATCCGCCAGTATGACCACGAGGTTCAGGGCGGCTCGGTGATCAAGCCGCTCGTGGGACCGGGGGGCGAGGGGCCCTCCGATGCCGCGGTCATCCTGCCCGTGGCCGGCTCGAGCCGGGGTCTGGCCATCGCCAACGGTCTGGCCACCGGCCTCCGCGACGATCCCTATCTCATGACGCTGGCCGCGATCGATGAGTGTGTCCGCAACCTGGTAGCGGTCGGTGCCGACCCGCGCCGCATCGCGCTCCTGGACAACTTCTGCTGGCCCAGCTGCTCCGACGGCGAGCAGCTCGGTGCGCTGGTCCGCGCCGCCGAGGCGTGCTACGACGGTGCCCTGGCCTACGGCGCGCCGTTCATTTCCGGAAAGGACTCACTGAACAACCAGTTCCTCACCGACACCGGCCGGACCATCGAGATCCCGCCGACGCTGCTGGTCTCGGGGATGGGGATCGTGCCCGACGTCCGCCGCTCAATCACCATGGATGCCAAGACCCCGGGCAACCTGCTCATCGTGGTCGGCCCGCCGGTACGCGGCGATTTGGGTGGCTCCCATCTCACCATGGTGTCCGGCGATGACGCCGGTCACCAAGCGCTGCCGGCCGTCGACCTGAGCGCCGGACCCCGGGCGGCGAGGATGGTCGGCCGGCTCATCAACGAGGGGCTGGTGCGGTCGTGCCACGATATAAGCGACGGCGGTCTCCTGGTCGCGGCCGCCGAGATGGCGATGGCAGGGGGGCTGGGGCTGCGTCTGAAGCCAAAGGAGATTCCCGCCACAGCCGGCGCGGGCGAGACGGCGGTGTGCCGTCTCTTCAGCGAGGAGCCGAGCCGGTATCTTCTGGAGATCGACCCGCAGCATCTTCAGGAGATCCGATCGGTTCTTCAGACGCCTAGCGACGCGGTGGCATTCGCAGTCATCGGGGATTTTGATGACTCCGGGTGGCTCCGTTCGTCGGACAACGATTTCGATCTGTCAATGGAAACGATCAAGGGGGCATTCCTCGGGACGCTCGACTGGTAAGCAAACCGACCAATCACGTACCACCCGGTTTGCAGTGTTGAGTCTTGGGTTTTTCCAACCGCCGACAGCTCTCCTCTACCTTGCCCATGCCTTCTTGCCTGATCATCACGACCGCCGGCATCAACTGCGACCGCGAGTTGGCCTTCGCGTTCGAGATGGCGGGGGCGTCCACCGAGACCGTTCACCTCAACCGGCTTATCGACGAGCCCGACTTGATCGACGCTTTCGATCTCATCGGGCTGCCGGGCGGTTTCAGCTTCGGCGACGCGATCGGGGCGGGCCGGGTGGCCGCGGTGCTGATGCGGCGGAGGCTGTACCCGGCGTTTGTCAGGGCGATCGAGCGGGGGGTCCTGATCATCGCGCCCTGTAACGGCTTCCAGATTGCGGCCCAGATGGGCCTGCTGCCCGGCCCCGCTCCGGGTGAGCCGTGGCCCGAGGAGCCGCCGCGGCAGAGCGTGACGCTTGCGCCCAACGAGTCGTCGCGTTTCATCGACCGCTGGTGCGGGGTCGAGATCTCCCCCCGAACACGGTGTGTATGGACACAGGGGCTCGGCGGCGACGACGAGACCGCCATGTTGCCGGTCGCCCATGGGGAGGGACGGTTCGTGTGCGACTCACCGCAGCTTCTGAAGCGGCTCGCGGCGGACGGTCAGATCGCCGTCAGCTACCGCGACGGTGACAACCCCAACGGGTCGGTTGCAGACGTGGCGGGGATTTGCGACGCCACGGGGCTTGTCTTGGGCCTCATGCCCCACCCGGAGCGCTACACGCGATTCACGCACCACCCCTTCTGGACACGGCTTGACGAGTCAACGCGTGCCGGCACGCCGCTGGGCCTGGCAATGTTCAAGAACGCCGTGGCGCAGACGGAGCGGACGGAAGCCGTCAGCCAGAAGCGATAACTGCTGTCAGATTCCCCAGATTGAACCGTTCACAAGTACCGCAGGAATCTCTTGCCGCGGGAACGGTGGGGACGTAGTATCCTTCCAGAGAGAGTGTGCCGGCTTCGCGGCACGGAAAAGAGAGAGACGCAATGACAAGCCAACAAGTCCTGATGTTGGGGGGTGTGGTCGTGTTGTGCGCGACCGCCGGCGCGAGGGGAGACGTCGTCGGAATCTTCTGGGAGGGGTCGAACACCGAGTGGGACGTCTTCGCGGCCCTCACTGCGGACACGGTCCTCCTCGCGGCAGACATGGGGGACTTCGGGCTCGATGAGCCGCCCGACGGCGTCAACAACGGTCTCTACTCGTCGATGGGGCAGATCATCGCCCAGGGAAGCTTCGTGACGTTTGGCGGGGTCCCGCCTTTCCCGCTTCGGTCCCTCACGATCACCCCATCGGGCACTGGCAGTCTCGCTGATGCGGCGTGGTTTGCCATTGGCGGTGTGCCCGCGCAGCCGCATCCCAACGACTTTTCAGGCTATGCCCTTCAGCTTGGGCACTTCGTTGTTGAGCCGGATACCTTTCTAGGCGGGCTTGGGGGGCCGAATCTGGACGTGCAGAGCCGTATCTACATCGGATGGACGGACATCGACGGAGCCCCCGAATCCGGGGTGTTCAACATTCCGCTCGTTCCGGGCCCGGCGTCCATCGGCCTGCTTGCGCTGGGCCTCGTCGGGCACAGCCGGCGTCGAAGACATCGCTGATCGGCTCTGGGTTCCGGGCTCTGGCCAGGAAGACGCGTTCGGCTCGGCTCCGGCCGATGGCGGCTGCCGGCCGCCACCCGAGAGGCACGATCACCGTCGAGGGAGAGTAGGATACGGTCGGATCCGACCTCCGGCCGGGCGGGCGGCATCCGCCTTCGCGGGGGGTGGGTTGCACGCCTCAGGGCTGACGCGGAAGGCCTCCCCGTGGCCCAGTTCTTCACCGACAAGTACCTGAAGTACCGGGCCGCCCTCGAGCGGCGGCCGGTCGAGGGTGACCGCCAGTGCGATCAGTGTGGGTACAACGTCAAAGGGCTCAGGTTCGGCGGTCGGTGTCCGGAGTGCGGCACGCCGATTCGCTATCGCCGCGACCCGACCCTCTGGTTTGACGAGCTGCCGCTTACGCTGATCAGACGGTTCCAGAGGAGCTGCCTGCTCGCCACCGTGACCCTGTTGGGGATGATGGCCCTGGCGGTGGTCCGCTTTCAGGCGGCGACCCCGGGCTCCGGCACAGCCCTCTTCGCCGGGATCGGGCTGTGGGTCTACGCGGCGTGGCGTCTTACAGAGCCGTTTGACCATCCCCGGGCGGCGTCCCTGGGTCTGGGTCGCCTGAGCAGGCTGCGGCGGGCCGCCCGCTGGCTGCAACT
>JADFKZ010000055.1 GCA_022564665.1 Planctomycetota bacterium
GGACTCGATCACCTGCACGCCGGGCGCCGAGCGCGCGTGGTCGCCTCCGGGACGGTCTCCTCGCTGGTTCGGAGCGTCAAGCTCGAGGCGGTCGAGCGGAACCCGCAGCGGATCTTCAACGATCGCGGGATCCCCGGCCGCGGCCACCGTCTCTTCCGCTTTATCATCAGCGGACAGGGTGCCGTCGAGCTGACCTACTTCAGCCAGAAGGGCGGCACGATCACGCAGACCATCGAGCTGACCGAGACGCCGATCCCGACTCCGACCGACGAGCCCTGAGCAAGATCACGGTGACGTCGCTGGGGATTTGCTTAGGGGCGCCGTCACCGACCGCCCGGGCACCCATCATCGGTCCCGCAACCCGCTTGCGAGGCGGATGACGCCCCTTCCTGCCGGCGGCCCAGAATCAACCCGCCTATCGGTGCATCGCCGACCTCGATCTCGACAGCACCGTTGAGATCTCAGACGCCGTGCCGCTCGTGCAGAAGCTGGTTACCGATCGCTTGGCACTTTGGCCTTCGTAACTGGTGGCCTTTGGCGACCGCGATAGCATGGACCGCACATCGGTGCGGAGACCGCGGCATATGGGCATCGTTTTCGATCGGATACGGGCCGCAGTCGCCGCAGAGCGCTACTTGATCGGCGTGCATGCGGGCTACCAGCTTGACGAACGCGGAATCCCCGATTGGCAAGTTCCGGCCGGAATAGCTGAAGGAAGACTCCTCCGGGAGCGACCGGATGCTCGACCGAATCCGATCGTAGAGGTCGAGCAGATCCTCCTGGATGGAACACCGGTGAAGGCCGTCTGGTCTTGGCTGCCCTATCATGAGGCGGCCAAGCTGGTGACGGTGCATTTCTTGGACAGGTAAGCCATGGAGTTTGACGGCAAGCGAGTGAGCGAGGTCCGCTGGATACACGCCGGGCCGTGTGTCGTTCGGGTCGAGGTCGAAGCAGTCATACCGAAGGACGATTCCTCCGAACCCTGCTACGAGCCAGAAACCGTAGCGTTTCTCAGAGAGGTCCACGAGCACGCCGACGCCGGCGATGTGGAGTGGCTCAAGAGGGTCGGGGACGTGTATCTGCGCCTGTCTGCCTGAGCCCGTAGTGCCCCGGCCAACTCCGGCTGAATGCTCGGGGCCGTGGCTGGCGTGAAGCTATGCCGCCTCAGCTACCGGGCTGATCATCCCAGGGCCATTGATCGACAGGACATCTCGTACGACAGCCCACGGGCGCGCCGCCTTTTCGCGGGTGACCGGTGCGGCGGGGTGGTAACGCCGCTGTGCCTCCTTGGCCAGTGCCTTGGTGGCGATCGTCTGGAAGGGCCTCGGAACGGTCAGTATTCGTCCTGCACCTGCGCCGCCTCCCAGAGTTCCAGGTATTTCTCCCGAACGTAGGGATCCAGTTGCTGCGTGTACTCGCGGTCCAGATCATTCCTGCGGATCAGTTGGATGACGTCGTCCAGATCGCGCGGCCGTCATCCCGCTGGCCAGCTTGAGCGTGATCAACGCGGGCAGGGTGAGAACAGGGACACCTTCGGGATCGGGCTCGCTGGCCTGCTCCGGATCCGGGAAAGCGACCGGCTTCGGCTTGCCGTCTCCGGGGTAGGCGCCCGTCAGAATCACGTTGATATTGATTTCATGAACGGAATCCCGGAGCCCCCTGGAGCCGGGGAACTGCTCCACCCACCCCCTGCCGAGCCAGCGTTCCCTGAACTTCGCCAGACCTTCCGCCGTGAGCAGGATGCCGACATCCTCGGTGGTGCGGGTATGACCGTGGACGTTGGCAGCCAGCGCGCCGGCGACGGCGAAGGGAATGTTCATTTCCGCGAGGGCCTTCGCGATGCGCCCGGCGGCAGCATGGATGGGCGACTTTCCCATGAAGAACTCCCCCGCTCTCTGTAGGACCTCGGACAACGCGGTCTTCACGCCTTGATCGTACCCGGTCGTCGCGGCACACGCGGGAGGTTCTTGTCCTCCAGGGCTCGTCCAGGGCCAGCAGGTCAACGTTGCTCGCGTCTGAGGCTCCCATTGCCTCGGTGAGCGTCACTTTCTGCGCCGATCCCCCTCGCTTGGCGGCGCGGCACTGCCGGGCGTGATCGACCAGCGCCCGCCGCATCATCGCTGCGGCGATCGCAAAGAAGTGGGCGCGGCTCTTCCAATCGACACGCGACTGACCAATCAGCCGCAGATAGGTCTCATTGGCCGACGCGGTCGGCTGGAGCGTGCGATCCGGACGCTCCTGTTGCATGTGCGACCCCGCCAGGGCCCTTCCGGAAACTCGGGCTTGCCTCAAGGCTGCTTGAGTTCCGCGATCTGCTGCAGTTCGAGGACGTCTACGTTCCATACCACGAGTTCGATCACCTGCACGCCGGGCGCCGAAGCGCGCGTGGTCGCCTCCGGGACGGTCTCCTCGCTGGTTCGGAGCGTCAAGCTCGAGGCGGTCGAGCGCAACCCCGATCGGATCTTCAACGATCGCGGGAACCCAGGCCGCGGCCACCGTCTCTTTCGCTTTATCATCAGCGGACAGGGTGCCGTCGAGCTGACCTACTTCAGCCAGAAGGGCGGCACGATCACGCAGACCGTCGAGCTGACCGAGACGCCGATCCCGACTCCGGCGGACAAGCCCTGAGCAACATCAAGGTGACTCCCGAAGGCAAGGTCCTCTATCTCGCCGAGAAGAAGCGACGCCGCATTGAGCTACGCTGACGAGGTCGGCCCAGGAAGTGCAAGAAATAAATCTGTTCCAATTCAGGTCGCGACTTCACCGGTGGTCTACGGGCACGGACCCCAGTTGGCCAGCAGCTTCAACAGGTCGGGCACCGCGATGACGCCGCTTCCGTCAAGGTCACAGGTGGTGCCGGGCGTCTGGGGACCGCCCCAGGCAGCCAGCAACGCCAGCAGGTCGGGCACATCGACGGCGCCGCTTTGGGGAGCCGCCTGGCAATCCCACGGGCACGGCGCAAGGCACGCGGGCTGGGCCAGCGCCGCTGACACATCCAGGATGAACAATCCGAGATTCCTGTCGCTTATGATCACCGTCTTGCTGGGGAAGAAGGGGTAGACGCTCCAGGCTCCGCCGCTTCCGTGGTTGTCGTTCGCCGGATAGGTGTCGAACCAGCCGACCTGGACCGGGTTGAGCGGGTCGTCGACACAGTTGATACGCAGGCCGGCCTGGTACTCAGCCTCGTAGAGGAAGCCGCCGCGGACGTACTCGTTGTGATCGGCGGCGGACACCCCGTTACTGAAGGTGTTCGCGACCGTCGGGTTCGCAAGATCGGTCACGTCGAAGACCACGGTCTCGTTGATGCCGTCGGTCTCGTCGTTGACGTAGGCGAATTGCCCGTCCTCACTCAACCAGACCTGGTGGCAGTAGCTGAGGTTCGGGTAGCTGCTGCGAGAGAGCCGGAACATGTTCGACTTGTCCGTCACGTCGTAGATGTCCATTCCTGTCCCGCCGTTTGCGCAGAAAGCGATCTGCTTGCCGGCGTTGGGGCCCGAGGTAAAGGTCACGATCTGGGCGTCGTGGACATAGGTGCCCACGCCGCTTGCAACCTGACCGGCAAAGGTCGGATTTCCGGGATTGGAAAGATCGTAGGCGACCAGGCGACCACCATTGAGGTTGCTTCCGCACAGGTACAGGAAGCCGCTGTCGGTATCGATGGCGACATTGTGACTCTTCTGCAGGCCGCCGGCGGTCATCCGCTGCACGAGCGTCACGTTGCCGTTGTCCACGTCGGAGAGGTCGATGACATCCAGGCCGCCGCCCGACTCGTTGACGACGTAGGCGTGGTCGAGGTAGACCTTGATATCGCTCCAGGAGCTTGCCGAGTGCGAGACGCTGGCCACGACCACCGGCGCATTCGGGGTCGTGATCTCCACGACAACGAGCTTGTTGTTGACACCCATCAGCGCGTATTCGCGGCCCGAGGGCGAGACGTAGCCCCAGCAGTCGTTGCCGCTGGATCCTCCGCCCAGGGCGGCCAGGTTGAGATGAGCCTGGAGCGAGACGGCGCACTCCAACTCAAGATCCGGGCATGGTAGAGCGCCGCACTGAAACCCAAAACCTGACGCAAGAGTCGCGCAATTGGCATCCCACTCAGTTCCACAACAGAACGCGTCGACAGAACATACCGCCTCGCAGCACAAAAGGGCTTCGCAGCCGGGGGTGCCGTTTGGCTCTGTGCAACTGCCCGCCCCCGGACCGCAGGTGCAAGCACCGAACGGATTGAGGAAGCAGATCGAGTTATCACCAGCGTAGATACCGCCCTGTTGGATGCACTCGGCCTGGGTCGCAATGATGCAGCTGATGGGGTCGTCGATACAGCAGACACCGGTCACACTGGTCGAGGCGGGCTGGGCGAAGACTCGCAGGGCGATGGCCAGCGCGGCCACGGCCAGCAGGCCAGCGACCGTCTTCTGTTCCTTGATCATGGCTGGTCCTCATCTTTGGGTAAAGGCCACAGTCCACCATCGCCCAGCCAAGGCCGCAGGTGGCACTGAGGTGGTCAGTGCCGATCCGGGGCCGCTTGAAATCCCCACCATGCGACCGAGCAAGAGATGCGCTGCCCAGGATAGCGGGTGCGGGGGCTGGGCGAAAGATCGTTGCGTAGATAATTATCTACTCGACACCAAGACTATCACGGTGTCGGAGCCCAAGGACCGCTATCGCCAACCGCACTGGCTGGCTGACCATCACGAGTTCACCTGACCAGGTGCAGGACTGCCAGGTGGATGGGATCGGCGAGACCGGCCCAAGCCCGCCCGACCTCATCGAGGCCCGTCGGGTTGAACATGCGTTTCGCATGCAGGCCGCCACGATCTACGCATGCGCCTTGTATCTCAGCATTTGCCGAACCTGGCTTCGGTTTTCAAGACCGGCGCATTCGACCGCTCGGCCACCCCACCGGCGTTTATGATACCGCGAAGCAAACGTGGACGAACATGAGGGGCCACCATCAGACCCCGTGCGCGCTCGTGTCGCGCAACCGTGCAAGTGGGAGATTCGCTGCAGCCCAGGGCCAAGAAAAAGGAGCGGAGTAATGCTCCGCTCCATCCCGTTCGCTGGATCTGAAAGGCCTACTCAGTCGGCAGTTCAAAGGCGCGGTTATCTGTATAGCCCTCTCTTTTTCAGTGCGCGTTGAAGAATCAGACAGCCAAACGCTCCTCCCAAAGCAGCTGACACGCCAGCGCCAATCATGCCTCCCCAGCCGGCTGCGATCCAGCCAAAGGAGCCGCCCACGACCGCGCTGGGACCAAGGATCATGATGTGCCAGCCCTTCAGCGTGACTTTCTGAGGCACTTCAAGACACTCCATTACGATTCGGTGCGAGCCACTCACCAGGGCACGCATCCGTTGCGACTGGCCTGCCGCCAACAATCGAAGGCGAGCTGGCAGATTGCGAACCCACCCCCAGTGCAGGCCACTATACACGACAGACAAAGAAATACGCCAGGGCTGCCACAGATCGCGACGCACGCCGCGTAGCACGCCGGCGCTGCAGCAAAGCACGCGAGGGTGTACGCCTCGCAAAGCAGCACGCTCCCGACACACCGCCAATACCCCGCGTACTGAGACTGCGAGCCTGACGCATACTCGACATATCTGGCAAAGTCGAGTGACGACACGACGGCCGAGCCAATGCCCCCGATGTACTGAACCGGCGTAATGACCCGGACCAGGTCGTCAAGCTCAGGGATGCCGATCTCATGCACGACCGCCGTTAGCGCCGTCTGATAGCCGGTTGAGCCCCTGATCAGGCCGGCCACCACGTAGCGCTCCAGGCTTACCAAGCCGCTCTCCTGGAGTTCCTCCTCAGAGGGCGACAGCTCCGGAAGTGGAAGCCGGAACACCTCGGTGAAGAAGCCCTGAGCCACAAAGCCTCGGGCCTCGCCATCGACCAGCCCGACTGTCCAAGTATTGGGCCCGGACTCCTCGATCAGCGCCATACCCGACTTGCCGTCAACGAACTCCCAGTCCCACGCGTCGATCCAGAAATCTCTGTTGGTAGCGACAACCCTCTCGTAGCGATCACTGCTGCTGATGAAGCCCTGCGCTTCGCGCTTGACCGGCCCAGCCTGCGCCAGTCGTTGCAGCGGAGCAATGAACATCCCGAGCATCGCCGTAAGCGCGGACGCACGCCCGATTCTGAACAGTCTTGTCTTGTGCATAGCTGATACCTCTTTCTTAGCGACGTGAAACATGTGTACCGGCAGCTTGGAGCGCGCGCCACAAGTCAAGCCCGGCCGGACTCACCCAACACAACCGTTTTCTACTGAGGAGTGACCCCCAGAAAGTCCCCTAGGGCCTTGGCAGACGCTAGGGGAGCCAAGAAAGAGGGATAGTCTGTCCTCTTACTTGAACGAAGAACGTTTGTACTGCGCGCCTGAGGTGCTGCTAAAAGAAGTGCTTAAATTCTTGCGCTCAACCGTTTCGCAGTCGGCGCCGAAACACCGCAAGCAATCGGTTCGCGCTCCAAGTGAAATTGATCGCCTACCCAGTCGTCCTGCTTCTCGTCCGCGGAACTCTGCCCTGGCTGGTGAGACGCTACCGCTTCCTGTTCCGTGGCCAGCTTTGTCTGCCACTGGGCGGCCTTGTCGGGCTTACCCCAGAACATCGCGAACGCTCATCCTGGTTCGTGTGCACCAAGGCGATCTGTAGATGAGATTCTGGCCGAGACAGCAATCACCGCGGATGTTCGCCCCGGTGGCGTCTTGGCAACAGCGACGTTGACCAATGACGTGGTCAGGACCCTACCAACGCCATCAGTGTCGGCGAACAGGGATGCCAAACTCGCCGGCACTCGACGTGATGCCACGGTCGGGCCTTGGATTCTTTGTGACATCGAGCACGAAGTGTCGAGGTCCGTCTTATGGCTCCATCGTCTGCGCAGCAGTCCGCAGCGCTTGGGGAGGATGACCCAGGTTGCCCGACGCGACCGGTCAGGCACGGCATTGTGCCAAAAAGAACTTGGGTTCAATCTCTCCTTCGATGCAACCGACCGGCGCGTCTGCGGTGAACATTTGGATTCGGTATTGTGCTTGTATTTGAGACTCTTGCGCGTTCGTCGATCCAACGAGCAAATCGTCCGTTGCCGAAGAGATAGCCAAAGAACGCGCTGGGTAGGTAATCTGGGAGACTTTGGCAATCCCTTTGCATTGCAATGAGTGGCGAGCTCACATCCGGCAAATTGCCCGCCAACGCTTCAAGAGTTCATGGCAATTCCCAACGCCAACTCGCACAAAGCACCCGTCAGAAGACCCGGCACCCGCCACACGACAGGTCAGCGACGCGGATCCGAAAGGAATCAGATCAGCAAGCGTCGGGCGCCCCACGGAGGAGGGGGCAGCCCTCCAGGATCGCCGGTCTAGCGACCGGTCGATCCTTTTGGCCCAACCCACGGGAGGGACGGAACACGCGAGGTACGTCATTTCTCGCCGCGTGGAGACATGTCGCCTGGAATGCTCAAGAGCAACGACAGTCGGAACTGGGCGACCAAACAGGTGTTTACGACAGGGGAAGCGGCCAGGATCTGCCGGCTGTCACAGCAGACCATCATCAGGTACTTCGACAACGGGCGGCTCAAGGGCTTTCGCGTGCCGGGCTCCAGCGATCGCCGGATTCTTCGCGGCGACTTGCTCCAGCTCATGAGGAGAAGGAGGATCCCGACCAGCATCGCAGAAGGCCTCACCAAACGCGTACTCGTGATCGATGACGATACGGCATTCGTTCGATCCGTCCGATCCTGTATCGGTGGAGATACGCGGTTTGACATCCGTGCGGCCACGACCGGCTTTGATGCAGGAGTGCTCACCGCCCGCTTCCGGCCGCACCTGGTCCTGCTCGATTTTCAGCTGCCAGGCATCGACGCCGGACAGGTTTGCCGGCGGCTGCACGCCAATCCCCGGTTGCAGGAGACGAAGATCATCATCGTCTCCGACCTCGTCAGCTCCGACAAAATAAGAGAGCTCGCCCACATCGGAGCCGACGACTTTCTCAGGAAACCAGTCGACGCGCTGACGCTCTACGAACGCATGGATGCCCTTCTGCGCGTCTGAGGAGGTGGCCCAATCCCGCCGCTTCGCACCAACGATTCATCCAGGCCCGCGACCCCCAGGGGCTCGCCGGGCTCTGGAGGGACGTCCCCTCGTCCTTCCAACCGTTTGCGTCCTATCGTTTTGCCGGTGGCCTCCCGCCCTGATCCAGTGGGAGAGCCGCCGCGATTCCAACGGCACGCCGTCAGGACGGACTTGCCTGCTGCTGGGTGTGATTCGCTTAAGATGAGCCGGGGCCGCTTCTCCAGGAGGATCCCGCCGGTGACGAAGGACGGCACACGTCCAATTCTCGACCACAAGGCGCTTCTGGCCCTGCTCGACGCGAGCCGGACCATCAATGAGGAGCTGCGGCCGGCCGGCGTCTGCAAGCGGGTAGCGGAGCATGCGGCCGCCGTCCTGGACGCAGAAGGCTCCAGCGTGCTGCTGTTTGACCCTGACCGCAACGAGCTCATCTTCCATGCCACCACCGGGCTCGACACCTCGAACGTCCAGAGCCAGCGGTTTTCGGCTGATCTGGGAATCGCCGGCCACGTGGTCAGGACACGTCGTTCAATGCGGGTCGACGACGTCTCGAAGAACAGGTACTTTTACCCGGGCGTCGACAATCTTTCCAAGACGACGACTCGCAACCTGCTCGCGGCGCCGCTGATCCACCACAACGAGGTGCTGGGGGTGGTCGAGGTGATCAACCGTCGCAGCGACGGATCGTTCGACCAGGCCGACGTGGAGCTGCTGGAGATCTTCGCCAATCTGGTGACCGCAGCCGCGCGGAACGCGCAGATATTCGAACGGCTCCACATCGAGAACCTCGGGCTGCGCGAATCCGTGCCCCAGCCCAACTTCATCGGCAATTCGACGGCCTTCAGGCAGGCCCTGAAGATGTGTGAGACCGTCGCGGCCACGACCACAACGGTCCTCTTGCTGGGCGAATCGGGGACGGGCAAGGAGATGGCCGCCCAGGCGATCCACTCGCTGTCGCCGCGGCGAGAGCGGCCCTTCATCGCGGTCAACTGTGCCGCTCTGCCGCCCTCCCTAATCGAGAGCGAGTTGTTCGGCCACGAGAAGGGGGCATACACCGGGGCGACGGCACGATCTCCCGGCCGCTTCGAGCTCGCCCAGGGCGGGACGCTGCTCCTGGACGAGATCGGCGAGCTGGAGTTCTCGATGCAATCCAAGCTGCTGCGAGTCCTGGAGACTCAACGGATCACGCGGGTCGGCGGCACGGAGTTGATCTTTTGCGACGTCCGCGTCCTCGTCGCCACCAACGGGAATCTCAAGGCCCAGGTGGCGTCCGGCGGGTTCCGCGAAGACCTCTACTACCGGATCAGCGTCTTCCCGATCGAGCTTCCGCCCCTGCGGGAGCGGTTGGAGGATCTCGACCTCCTTGTCGAACACCTGATCGCGCAGATCGCCCCCTCGGTGGGCCTGCATCCTCCCACCATCAGCAAGGAGGCAATGCAGTGCATGCGGCGCCACCACTGGCCGGGCAACATCCGTGAGCTTCGCAACGTCATCGAACGGGCAACGTTGCTTGCAGACGGCCACATCAAGCCGGAGCACCTGCCCGCCGAGATCGCCCGAACCGCCACCGACGAGGCCTCCGGGGGCGGGGGAAACGCAGAAGAGCAACGGTCCGTCCTGGAGGAAAAGGAGCGCGAGCTGATTGCCAGGGCGCTTCAGGAGACGAATTGGAACCAGTCCGCAGCGGCCCGCCGTCTGGGGATCTCGCGGGACATCCTCCGCTACCGGATCAAACGCTACCACCTGTCGCGGCACCCCTGACACAGTAATCGCGGAGCCTGAGCCCCGGTCTACACCGGCCAGTAGAGCCTGTGGACCGAGCAGACCTTCTCGATCACCTCAGCTACCTCACCGGCCGCATGCGACGACGGTCGCGGAGCTGGCGGCTTTTGAGCGCGCAGGACGTCGACACACGCGGCCACGCTTGCAGCCAGCGCCTGAAGGTCGTATCCCCCTTCGAGCACCAGCGCGATCCGGCCGCCGGCGTGTCGATCCGCCAGCTGACAGAGAGTAGCGCACATTGACCCAAAGCCCGCCTCGGTCACGGCCATTCCGCCCAGCGGATCGTCGCGATGGGAGTCGAAGCCCGCGGACACCAGGAGCAGATCGGGTTCGAAGGCGTCGACCACGGGAACAAGAATGCTGCCGAAGACGGCGTTGTACTCGCCATCCCCGAAACCCTCCGGAAGGGGAACGTTGACGTTGAACCCCTGGCCCTTGGCGGCGCCGATCTCCCTGGTGCTCCCTGTTCCCGGGTAGATGCCCCACCGGTGGGTGCTGATGTAGAGCACGTCGGCGTCGGCGTAGAACGCCTGCTGGGTGCCGTTGCCGTGATGCACATCAAAGTCGATGATGGCGATCCGCCGGCAACCGAGGGAGGCCCGGGCGTGAGCGGCGGCGATCGCGATGTTGTTAAACAGGCAGAACCCCATCGCTCTGTCGCTCTCGGCGTGATGGCCGGGAGGTCGGACGAGGGCGAAGGCCCGTCGTGCCCGACCGGCGACGACGGCGGTCACCGCGTCGATCGCCGCCCCGGACGCCAGGTAGGCGGCCTGAAGACTAGCGGGAGAGACCGCCGTATCAATGTCGAGGGCGGCCCGTCGGCCCCGAAGTGTCTCCAGCTGATCGACATAGTGGGGCCGGTGGACACGCTCGATCGCCTCGCGGGACGCAGGCGTCGGTTGTGCCCAGCAGACATCGGCGTCTTGGAAACTCTTGAGCCGCTTGAGAACGGCTTGCAGTCGCTCCGGCCGCTCCGGGTGGCCGGGACCCGGGTCATGCTCGATCATCGCCTCATGGGTAAGCAACAGGGTCGGGCCGGCCATCCGCCTCATCGTAATGCCCGTTGGGGTGGGGGGGGTGAGGAGCGTCCCCCCAGACCGTCAAACCCACACCTCTTGACCCCGCCTGACGGATTCAATGTCCCGGCGGCTTGGCGAACGGCGGCGCAATCGTACTCTCGTTGGCGAGGGGTTTGGACGCGAAGGAGTCGTTTCTATGTACCTAGCAGTGCTGCGCGATGGCTCAGACATGGGCCTGTTGACGAGGGCGATTATCTTGGCCCTCTTCTATGCCGCTCTCTTTTACCTGCCTCTGCGCGGGTCGGCGGCGATCTTCCAGTGGATCCGGTATCTGCCATCTCGCAAGGACCGCTGCCGCAAGCAGCGCCTGATGCGGATCCTGCCACGTGATGCGATCGCGCTGTGGCCTGGCGCCCCAAGAGTTGTACGCCGGCCCTGAGGTCACCCCATGGCCTCGGGTCGGCCGCCGCACCGGTGAGTTGCCGCTCGCGACCCCGACAGAAACGAACGCCGTGTTTGCGGAGCTTTGTCGTAGGGGTGATCGGCCGACTCGAACCGCCAGGCTCGCCCACGCCAGACCCGTAAAAAACCATCCGGCGGGTATGGTGTTGAAGGTGATTATGCCGGAGGACTTTCGTTGCCCGGTTCTATTGTCGCCCCCGAGGTCCCCGCCAGGCTACCAAATACTGGTACGAGGACACGATCCTTTTATCATCTTTCCGTCCACTCTGGCCGGGCCAGAGGCGCGCGTCATGGCGATAGGCGGACTCGAACCGCCGACCTAGGGTTTATGAATCCCTCGCTCTAACCAGCTGAGCTATATCGCCGTAAGGAGTAATCGGTGTGGAGTGTTTGCTCGTACGACGCGGGCAAATATCGGTCAAGCGGGGGTGGTCGTGCCGGTCGTGTTCGTGATCCTGATCTGGGGCTCGGAGGCCGGCGACGCACCCGCCGGACGCAGCCAGCGGGCGAGGTCGGACCCGACGGGCTTCCGGCCGGCGTCGGGGTTCGCACGGACAATGGCCGCGGCGACAAGACCCATAAACATCGGGTGCGGCCGCAAGGGTCGGCTCGTCATCTCCGGATGAAACTGCGACGCTACAAAATAGGGGTGGACCTTTTTGTCCAGCTCCAGGATCTGCATGATCGGCTGCTCGGGGTGCCGACCTGAGAACCGCAATCCCGCCGCGCTGAGCTGCTCTACATATGCAGGCTCCGCCTCCCAGCGGTGGCGGAACCGCTGGCGAATCGTCATCGAGCGATCGGGCGCAAAGAGGAATGCCGCCAACGTGTCGGGCTCGAGCAGCACATCCCGGGCACCCAGCCGCATGGTGCCGCCGAGTCCTTCGATTCTCTTTTGCTCGGGAAGCTCGGCGATGACCGGGTGCTCGCAGTCAGCGTCAAACTCCGTGGAGTTTGCCCCCGTAAGCCCCAGTATGTTGCGGGCGTACTCGATCACCGCCGCCTGGAAACCCAGACAGATGCCAAGATAGGGAATCCCCCGCGTGCGCACGCACTCGACGCACCGGATCTTGCCCTCAAAACCGCGCTCACCGAAACCGCCGGGCACGATGACCGCGTGCAGGCCCTGGCCGATCCGGTCGGCGACGTTGGAGGCATCCACGTCGGAGGTGTCAAGCCACTTGACATCGACGTCGGCGGATAGATGGGTCGCGGCGTGCTCGATCGCCCGCTCGATTGACGCATAGGCGTCGCGGACCGCCGTGTACTTGCCGGTGATCCCGATCGTGATCCTGTGCCGACGGGCCGCCCGGATCCTCTCGGCGAACCCCGACCACCTGTGCCGGGCGCGTTCCTCGTGCACGGGATCAACACGATCGTACAGGTCGAGGATGGAGAGGATCTCGCGATCAAGACCCTCCGCCCACATTGCCTCGGGCACGGTGTAGATCGACTCGCGGTCATGCATCGAGAAGACGCGCTTGATCGGCACGTTGGAGTACATGGCGATTTTCTGGATCACCGTCGTGGTGACGGGACGGTGGGCCCGGCAGGCGATGATGTGCGGCTGAATGCCCGCTCCCATCAGCCGCTTGATGCCCAGCTGCGCGGCCTTGGACTTCTGCTCGCCGAGAATTGCCGGCTCGATGATATAGGTCAGGGCGACAAAGCACGTCGACTGCACACCCTCCTCGAAGGCCAGCTCGCGAAGCGCCTCGATATAGAAGCTGTTCTCGTAGTCGCCGACGGTGCCTCCGACCTCGATGAAGACCACGTCAGCCGGTCCGCCGCCGGGCCCGCCACTCATCGCCAACTTCCGAAGGAGCAGCTTCACCTGCCCGGTGACATGGGGGATCATCTGCACGTCCTGGCCGAGAAAGCCTCCCTCACGCTCGAGCCGGAGAATGTCGGCGTAGATCTGCCCCGAGGTCACGAAGTTGCTTCGGTCCAGGTCCTGATCGAGCATCCGCTCGTAGGTCCCCAGGTCCATGTCGCACTCGGTGCCGTCGGCCAGGACAAAGACCTCGCCGTGCCGGTAGGGGTTCAGGGTGCCGGAATCGATGTTGAGGTAACCCTCCATCTTGATGGGGGCCACCGAAAGACCCTTGTCCTTGAGGAGCTTGGCCAGGGAGGAGCTGAAGATCCCCTTGCCCAAACCCGACATGACCGTGCCCAGAATCGCCACGTACTTGTGGCGACCCCCCTCATAGCCCTCGGGAATGGGGGAATGGAACTCGGTGGTCTCCTCCGAGCGGCCGAATTGCCGCAGGAAACCGGAGTCTCCTGGGTCAGCCGGCGGGTCGGCGTGTGGGTTTTGGGGCATTGCTAACTATACCGCGCCACTTCGGTCGGCGGAAGCCCGCCCACAACATCCCCGGCCGCGTCCTCACTCACTCCCGGGCTAGGAGCTTCCCTGCCTTCTTCGCTCTCTGCGGACAAACTCCTCATACTGCTGTGGCGTGTCGATGCCGTGGTACCGCACCGAGACCACACCGACCGCGATCGCGAATCCGTGCTCGAGCACGCGAAGCTGCTCGAGCCGCTCCTGCTGCTCCAACGGCGTCGGGTCCAGTGTGGGGTACCGAAGCAGGAACTCCCTTCGGTAGACGTAGAGACCGACGTGCTTGAGAGGTCCGGGCTCGTCGCCTCCGTCGCAGTCCGGCGCGATCAACGACCGCGAGAAGGACTTCGCCCGTGACGATGAGTCCAGAGCCACCTTGACGATGTTGGGATCGGCTGGGTCCTCGTCGGGGCAGAACCGGGCCGCAAGCGTGGACATCACGCACTCCGGGTGATCCTGGAGCACTCGGACGGCGTGGTCGATCAACTCCGGCTCGATCTCGGGCTCATCGGCCTGGACATTGACCACCAGCTCGGCGCCCAGGGAAGAGGCAACTTCGGCGATTCGAGTTGTGCCGTTGGGATGGTCCGAACGAGTCATGACCGCCTCCCCACCGAAGTCTTCGACGGCCTTGATGATCCGCCGGTCATCGGCGGCGATGATCACCCGCTCCACCAGCTCCGCCCGGCGAACGCGCTCATACACATGCTCAAGAAGCGACTTGCCCGTCTTGTCGGCAAGCACCTTGCCCGGAAATCGAACCGACGCGTACCGTGCGGGGATAATGGCCGTGGCTCGAGGCACCTCGTTCCCCAGGGAGTCCGTCCGCGGGTAGCCCGAGAACTGTTTCGAGCGCTCCGTAGCGGCCTCGCGGTAACTTTCGTGAGCGCTCCGTACGGCCCTCCGGGCCGACACTCGCTTTCGTACGCCGCCGCGAATTCATTCGCGACGGCTGACCAGACGTTGCCTCGCTCTGGCGGCGACACAGCCTATCAAAAAGGCCGCTTCGCTTCGACGCAACCTGCGCTAGACCTCTGATTCTTTGCCCTTGAGCTGCCGAACGAGCTCATCTAACTTCTTGCGGCACTCCCGGATGTCGCGATAGGTGATGTCCTTGCGCGCGATGGACGAGCAGATGCCCAGCGATTCCTTTGCCAGCGAGAGCGACGTCTCTTCGCGCGCATATTCCATCAGCGAGACCATCAGGTCATACCGGATCGCGAGCTCGGCATCCCGATCGCCGGGCTCGACCCGCTCCAGCGCCTCCTTGTACTCTTCGATGGCCTCCTTGTGCCAGCGTTCCGCGGCAAAGCAGCGACCGAGCATGTAGCCGGCCTTGACGCGCACCTTCGGCTCGTCCTTCGCCACCTGGAAGCACTTCATCGCCTCGTGGTACTGGCACCGTACGAACTCGACCTCGCCCAGCTGCTGCTTGATGAACCGGTTGGTGGGGTACTCCCTGACCCGCTCGCTGTACTCCCCATGCTGGAGGTTTAGCAACTGCCCCCGTGCCTCCTCGTACGACGACTTCAGCTCGGCGTTGCCGGTGCCCTGATCGAGCTTCTCCAGAAGCGATGAGACGTTTCTCTGTGCCTGCTCGATCCGGAGGTCTCCGGCAAACACCCGAAAACGGTACTGCCCCGTCTCCTGGTATCCCTTCATGGCGACCTCGTGGGCCTGCTCCTCAGACTCCGGAGTGCCCTGGGCCTTGAGCAACTGGGCGTAGAGGTTGATCACATCGGGAACGTCACCCGACTCCTCGTATTCCTTGCGGGCGCGTTGGAGGTTTCGCTGGTCGATCGACATCCCGCCGGAGATCGCCCCCGCCTCCTCCAGCTCCCGCTGCTTGTCGATATCCTTGACGAACTTGCGGAACCCCCCCTCGAGGCCGCCGGCCTCGGCATAACCCGCCTGATCCATGGCCCGCTGAGCACTGATGTCCTTCAGCTCGCCTTCCAGCACGCTGTCTGAGAGATCCAGATCGAGCGCTCCCTGGCCCGCGACAAGCGCCTCGTCCCACGCACCGAGGTCGACCAGCAGATCCTTGGCCTGAAGGAAACTGCTCTTGGAGGGCTTCTTCTGACCGCGGAGGACGCTGACCACGCGCAGGGCGTGCCACCGTCCGATCTCGGCCGTCCACTCCGCGCTCTTGAGGGTCGCCTCGAGGTACTTCAACGCCAGGCTCGCGTTGTTGAGATCCTTCATCCACGCGAACTCGGCCGCGGCAAACCTTGCAACCGGATGGTCGCCGTCAACCTTGCGTATCTCGTTGCCGGTGGCCGGCTTCCCTCCTCCGCCAGCATACTTCATCGCCGCCTCGAACATCCCCTTGTGAGCGAATATCTCCGCAGGGTCGAGCTTGATCCCGTTGGCGTAGTTGAGCAGCGCGTAGGCGAAGTTGTAGGACTCCGCGGCTCGCCGGGCGTGCTCGAACCACTCACGGGCCTTGTCCGGCTGCGGTTCAAAGGGAGGCGCGCCGTTGCCCTCTTGGTCGCTCTCTCCTCCGGCAGGTTTCTTTTTGCCGAATCGCAATGCCACGTGTCGCTCCCGCCGCCCAAGGCAGGCCCAACCTGATTTCGCAACACACCGCTTGTCAGTTGCCCAAGTCCCGGGATTGCGCTTTGAAAGGTATGAGGGTGTGCGACCCCGGTCAATATCCAGCGGTCCCGGCCACCTGCTGGCTGGGGTGGACGGTCAACGGTAGCATGGTCCGATGACGATAGACGTCGCCCGGCTCAAGATACTCATCTACCCCGCGGCGCCGCTCCGCGTCGTGGCGGAGCCGGTTTCCACGATCGACGGGACGGTGCGGGCGGTGGCCGCCCGGATGATCGAGCTGACGCGCCAGGCCCGGGGCGTCGGGCTCGCCGCCCCCCAGGTCGGCCTCGCCTGGCGGATGTTCACCACCGCCGGCGACGAGAGCGAGCCGGACCGGGTGTTCATCAACCCGCGGCTGGTCAACCTGACAGGCGACCTCGTGAGCCGGGAGGAGGGATGTCTCAGCCTGCCGGGTATCAACGTCGACATCCGCCGCCCCGATTCCACGACCATCACCGCGCAGGACCTCGACGGCGCGTCATTTACCCTCACGGCCGATGATCTGACCGCCCGCGTGTGGCAGCACGAGTACGACCACCTCGACGGCATCCTGATCATCGACAAGATGGCCCCGATCGACCGGCTCGCAACCCGCAAGGCGCTCAAGGAGCTTGAGGCCACCGGTCCCTAGACAAAACACCGCGTTCCTCCGTCACTTCGATGAAACTGGTCTATTTCGGCTCCGGTGAATTCGGCCTGCCCACCCTCGATCGCCTCGCCGCCGAGCACACCGTGGCGCTGGTGGTGACGCCTCCGGACCGGCCGGCAGGAAGATCCCGGCGGCCTCGGGCGGCCCCGGTCCGCCTCTGGGCCCAAGACCACAGCGTGAAAACGCTCCAGGTCGCGGATGTCAACGACGACTCGGCGATTCGTCGGATCCACGCTGCGGGTGCCGACGGTCTGGTGGTCATCGCCTTCGGCCAGAAGCTGGGCCCGGCGCTTCTGGCCGGCACCTTTGCCGTCAACCTCCACGCGTCGCTTCTTCCGAAATACCGCGGGGCGGCGCCCGTCAACTGGGCGATCATCAACGGCGAAGCTGAAACGGGCGTGAGCGTGATCAGAATAACCCAGCGGATCGACGCCGGCGACATACTCGCCCAACGGGCGACGGCCATTGACACGATGGAGACGGCGGGGGAGCTGGAGTGTCGCCTGGCGGAGATCGGGGCTCCAGTGGTGCTTGAGACGCTGGCCAACTTCCAACGCGGACGGCTGCAACCGACGCCACAGGACGAGCGGCTCGCCACACGCGCTCCGAAGCTCGCCAAGGACCAGGGCACGGTCCGCTTCGATCAGCCCGCCGGGCACGTCCAGAGTCGCGTCCATGGCCTGACACCGTGGCCGGGGTGCAGGGTGCGGCTGGACGGGCGGCCCCTGCGTCTGGCGCGGGTAGAAGTGGGGGGGGAGGTAGGGGGCGTGGAGGCACCCGGGGCGGGCGAGCCCGGGGTGTTGCTGGATGATCGGTCCGTCGCCTGCGCGACGGGCACGGTGCGGCTGCTGGAGGTGCAACCGCCCGGTGGCAAAGTGATGTCGTTTTCCTCGTATTGCCATGGGCACCCCGTGTCCGCGGGCGCCAGGGTTCAGCCGCTGTGAAAGCGAAAGCAAAAGCAAAAACCTTTCCCGAGACGCTGTGGGAGCTGCTGGGTCTGGCACCCAGGACCAAGCGCCCACCCACCACCGCCGGCGTGGGTCGCGGCCGGACTGCGACCCACGCGCGATACGACGCGCTGGTGGTCCAGATGAAGCGGACCTACGGAATCCGTGTCCGCAAATGGCGTCGGAGCACGACCGGCTGCGCTTGGGTTGTCCGCTACAGTGACGGGGCCGAGAGCAGGCTCATCGAGGCGCCCTATCCCACGGGCCCGGTGAGCTGCGCCGTCTTTCTCCATGAGGTCGGCCACCACGCGATCGGGTTCTCTTCCTGCCGGCTCCGCTGCCTCGAGGAGTACCACGCCTGGCAATGGGCGCTCAATGAGATGCGGGCCCGGAACCTCAACGTCACGGACCGGGTCCAAAGGAGGATGACCGAGTCGCTGAGATACGCCCTGCGCAAGGCCAGGAGCCGCGGGCTCAAGACGCTGCCCGAGGAGCTTCGCCCCTTCCTGTAGGAATCACGCCCGCCCAGCCGCCCTACGTCAGCAGGGGTTCGGGGTTCAGGATTCGGGGCGACCTGCTGAACCCTTCTATGAAGCCGGGCGTGTCAAGGGGTGAGAGTTGAGGTCGGTCCGACGACACGAAGACCGCGGCTTCGCTTCGCTCAGCCCCAGCCACCCAGAGTGGAGGTTGTGAAACCGCTTCTAAACTTGCCGCCGCCGA
>JADFKZ010000056.1 GCA_022564665.1 Planctomycetota bacterium
TGGTGGTGGAGGAGGGACGTGAGCTCGTGGTCCGCGCCTCGAGCCTGCGGGGGCTGCAGGTGGTGCCTGTGCAATCGAATGGCCAGCACATGGGGCTGACCACCTACGACCTGGCCCGCTTCAATCGGGAAATGGAGACCAGGCGCGCCGACTTGCACCTCGGCGACGCCTTCCAGAGGAGATTTCAGGATCTTGTCGTCCCGGGAGGGCCGAAGCGGGATCCCGATCGCGCGCTGGGCCAAGAGGCTCAATCCGAGAGCCTGGCCAACTTGCCCGGCCGACCCAATCAGATCAGGGCAACCCGCGTCCCCGGCCACCGCCGGATCCTTCAGCGAATCGTCGATCGCTACACCATCGCGCAGCGGCTCGATCTGAAAGGGCTGCAGATCCACGAGCGTCTGGATGAGGATGTGGACCTGCTGCGCCAAGCGCTTGTCCCACCGTCGTTGTTGCCCGAAGCGGCTGAGGCCGCCGGACAGTCGCTGCAGGACGACGACGCCCGCCGCCGGATCCGGCGGCTGCTCCCGGCCCTGCGGCACGGCGAGCAGCTTGAGCATCTGGCCAACGCCGACGAGGGTGCTTTTAACGAGCTCATGGCCGCCGGCGAGGAGCGACTTGCAAAGGGCGAATACTTCTGGGCGGAGCGGTTCTTCACCCGGGCGCTGCGTTTCACGCCCGGTGAGCCCCTGGCGACCGCCGGGCTTGCCCACGCCCGCATCGGAGCGGGTCTTGAACTCTCCGCGGCGCTGGTGTTGCGTAGCTTGCTGACCGAGCGCCCGGAGATGATCGACGTTGACTACGCACCCCGGCTGCTGCCCAGCCGTGTGCGGATCAACATCGCCGTTCGCACCGTGCGCCGGCGTTTGGCCGAGAGTGAGCGGGACCGGACGCTGTACGGATTTCTGCTCGCCTATCTGGGGCGCCATCTTGACAGGAGGGGGTTGATCGCAGAGGGGCTCTCCGCAATGGCGGAGGCGACCCCGGACGATCCTCTGCTGCCGGTCCTCAGAGAGATCTGGCTGGGCGGGCCCGAGGCCGCCGAGAACCCTCCCTGACTGCGCCGCTTTCAACAGTTCACCACGGAGCACCGCAGAGTTTCGCGGAGACAAGAGGAGGGGTCAGGGTTCGCCAGGTGGTCCTGAACCCCGAACCCCTGTACCCCATGGACCCGGTCTAATCACACACGCGCTATGTGTCTTGGGCTCTCGGCGCCAGCTTGGCGTACCCCACCGAGGTGCCGACCAATAGCAGTCCCACTCCAAGAAGCGACAGGACCCGGTAGACGGTCTGCACTCCCGCCATGTCCACCGTCAGGACCTTGCCAAGCGTGATCGCCATGAGGGCCAGGCCCGCATAGCGGCACAGGGCCCACCGTCCGGCAAAGCCCAGCCCGATCAGCCCGATCGCAAACAGCGCCCAATAGATGCTCAAGCCGGTCTGACGCGCCATGGCGGCGTTGCGGGCCAGGTGTCCGGACTCGGGCGCGAAGAACCGATCGATCTCCAGGCTTCCCAGCCACAGCCCGATCAGGCCGATCAGGACGAACCCGGCCACCATCGTTCGGCCGAACTCGATGGCTTCGGTGGGCGTTTGTGCCGCGCGACCGAGGATCCACATACCCCCAGCCAGCATCACCACCAGCGACGCGCCCACACCGAACTGGAGGTTGAAGACGACCGGGACCGGGACCACGCCGTCAAACCGCCACACGAGGGTGTCGTAGCCGAGCCAGCCGACAGCGGCGAGCATCACGATCAGGCAACCGGTGGTGAGCATCGCACGCGACGACTGCAGACGCGTCCAGAGCATCATCGCCAGCCCCCCCGCCGCCCACAACGCCGTCCACCACAATGCCTCCAGCTGATTGGGGCTCCACGCTGCCGCCACGAGTCCGTCGCCACCCTGGGCGGCGGTCCGTCGATCGATGATGTGGCTGACCTCGAAGCTCAGCCCAACAAGAAGGAACACCATCGAGGCGACCAGCGCCACCTGCCAGCCGGTGGAGACCTCCGCCTCCGCTCCCGGCGGTTTGAGGTGTGTGCGGCGTGCGAGCAGACGCGAGGCCCACCAGCCGAAGCCGGCGATGGCCAGGGCATACGCCATCTGAGAGTTTGCAAGCGGCAGGCTCCGATCCGGATCCCAGCTTCCGCCGAAGGGCCCAAGCGCCGCGTCCACCAGGAGCCATTTCGCGGCGGTGGCTGCCAGAAGCAGCAGGCCGAGGGTCAGGTAGCGTTGCCGCCGGCCGATCCGCTCGGCCGCGAGGAGACCGGCGCAACCCGCAAGCCACCCGCCTGTGGTCGCCGGCCCGCCCGCTTGGGCGACACAGATCCAGCAGAGCCCCATCCAGCCCATCGTCCCGACCCCCGCGACGAACGCGGGCAGGATTCTCCATACGCTCTGAAGACGACGTGCCGCGGCGTGGGTGGCGACAACCGCCGCCAGCAAGAGGATCGAGTAGCCGTTGACGCTGACGAAGCCGGACTCCCAAATCGGCTTCATGAGCGCCTGCGAATGCCACCAGTCCACGAACGCGATGCTGGCCACGGCCAGCGCGCCGGCGGCAATACCGAAGAGGTCGACGGCGCGGGAGCCCAGCCTCCGGCCGATCTCGATCGAGGCGACCGCGATCGCAAGCCACCCGATCGACCGGCCGTAGCCGTCGAATTGGAGCGCCACCGCGACGGCCAGAAGGACCCCGCACTGCGCCCACAACGCGACGGCGAGCTTGTCCATGGCGGTGCGGGGCCGGCCGAGGTCTGCAGGCGACGGGCCGAACTGCGCTGCAACCGCGGCGGCCAGGACGCTCACGGCGAGGCAGAAGAGGCCCAGCCAGTTGGAAGGTGAGGGCAGGGGCGGCGCGAGCACCCAGCAGCCCACCGTGACAAACCACGCCGTCGCCAGCAGGCTCCCGACGACGTTGCCCGTCGGAGACTGGCGACGCAGAGCGGCCAGGACCGTCTCGATCAGGACAAACGTCCACCAGACGCTCACAAAGAAGAGGCTTGCAAACCACTCGCCCGAATTCATGGCGCTGACAACCCAGCCCAAGCCGGTGACGCCCAGGGCTGCGAGGGCCCAGTAGCGGAGGCCGCGGAAGCTCCTGGGGCGTACCGCCGACAACGCCAGCGCGATCCCAAAGAGCATCGTCAGGTAGAAGCCCACCTCGAGGGTGTGCGAGGCTGTGGTCTTAAAAAGCCAGGGTGTCAGATAGCCGCCCACTATGGACAGGATGCCGATCGTGAGAAACCTGCTGTGGAGGGTGATTCCGAAGCCGACGAGCGCCACGACCGCCAGCAGTATGAACGAGCCCTCCTGGGAGATGAGTGGGGGGTCGAACCATTGGAACGCGGCGTAGGCGACGAGGTAGAGCGTGCCCAGCCCGGCACCGAAGAGACCGGTGGAGGCAGCCGGGCCGATCCGACGAAGCGCCACCTCGCCGGCACCCACCAGCGCCGCCCCGAAGCCCGCCACCAGCAGGCAACGGGTCAGCGGCGAGAGCTTCGCCCACCACCCCGCGTCGTAGCCGAGCTTGACCAGGAAGCCCGCACCAATCACGAGCACGATCGCGCCCACCCACGCCATCCAGCTCTGGCCGATACGGATCTCCAGAGTCTGCCCACGGGGCCGCGGCCGCTTTGCAACACCGCCGGGCTGTGGAAGGTGTGTAGGTGGTGCCGTCTGCGGTGCGGTGCGGGCGGCCGCCGGTCGCGGCGCGGGCGGAGGTGGGGGAGCTGGTGGGGGAGCTGGTGGGGGGGCTGGCGGGGGGGCGGACTTCGCGGGCTCGATGGGAGGTGTTGTGCGCGGGCGGCGTTCGTTCGCGTCGTGGACTCCGAGCTGTCGCTCGACCCGCTCGAGGCGGGCGGTGAGCTCCTCCAGGGCTCGCTTGAGTTCGTCCTCGTTCAAGAGACCCCCTTTGCGGCGGGTCGTACTCTAACCCGGATTATTCATGACCATCTACTTCGCCCCCCGTCCTCGCTACGACGTTCATGAACAATCCGGGCGAATCGACGGCCGGTTGCGCGCCCGGAACTGAGGCGATTATCGGCAGCGGGCGGCGGTTCAGGCCCGCTCGTGATCGTGTCGATACTGCCTCTATGAGCAATGTCGGCTCGCCCATCATCACCTCGCTCATTCAGGCCGCACAGGCCCAGCAGACCGCGAGCAAGACCCGTGACCGCACGCGCGCTGAGAGTGAGCGAACCCAGCGGTTTGCCGATCAGGTGGAGCTTCGGGTGGCTGGGGTCGAGTCGTCCGAGGCCCTGCGTCAGTCGCCGCAGAATGACTCGGAGCAGGCGGGGGCGGAGCATCAGGCGAAGGATCATCAGCGGTCCGGCGAGCGCCTCAACGACCTCGATGCCGAGCGACCTCACGTCGACGTCAAGGCGTAGGACTGTGTCGAGCGCTCCGTAGCGGCCTCCGGCCGCACGCTCGCTTCGGGGCTTCGCGGCCCATCGAAAAGGCCGCTACGCTTGGATGCAAACTGCGCCAGCCCGTGTGCCGGCCGGCAGGACTGACTCCTGCTTATGCTCGCCAGCTACCACAATCACTCCAGCTTCAGCGATGGCAAGGGGCCCATCGCTGAGCTGTTAAGCCATGCCCGATCCCTGGGCGTCGGGGAGCTGGGTGTCTCCGATCACCTGACGCTCCACCCCAGCGGGCAGCCCGTCTCCTGGTCGATGTGTCCCCATCGCCTTGGCGAGTACCTGCGCGAGGCCCGCGGTCTGGCGAGTCGATCGCGGTCAAGCGGTGGGCCACTGCTCCGCGTCGGTCTGGAGGTGGACTGGTTTGACGGCCAGGAGGGGGTGATCCGCGAGACATTGGCTGGTTTGGATCTGGACTTCGTAATTGGAGGGGTGCACTTTGTGGGCGAGGTCGCCATCGACAGCCGCCGGTCAATCTGGGAGCGTCTGACCCAGGGGCGGGTTGACGAGGTCTTTCACGGGTACTGGGTTGGCGTCAGAAAAATGGCCCAGAGCCGCCTCTTCGGCATCGTGGCCCACCTGGATCTGCCCAAGAAATTCGGGTTTTCGCCGCGGTGCGACCTGAGCGGGGTGATCGACGAGACCCTTGATGCGATTGCGGAGGCAGGGATGGTGGTGGAGCTCAACACCGCCGGGTGGTACTGCCCGTGCCGGGAGCCATACCCGGGCCCGTCGATCCTCCGCCGATGCCGCGCGCGCGACATCGGGGTGACGATCTCGGCGGACGCGCAGGATCCGGGGCACATCGTCCGCGACTTCGCCGAAGCGGTCGGATGCCTCAGGAGTGCGGGCTACGATGAGGTCGCGCGGTTTGCCGAGGGGCGGGTCCGTTTCGAGTCGATCGACTGGCTCCCAAAGTCGCCAGCTCGGTCCGTCCGCCGAAGACCTTCTGGCCGACGCGGACACGGACGGCGACGTCGGCCGGCCGTGGCAGGATCAGCTCGGTTCCCGAACCGAACAGGATCATCCCGAACCGCTCGCCGCGGCGGAGGCAGTCGCCCGGGCTCAGCGTGCAGACGATTCGACGTGCCACCTTGCCGGCGATCTGCCGCACGCCGATGGATTCTCCGCTGTCCAGAGCGATGGTGATGAGGGTGCTCTCGTTGACGGCGGCGCTGGAGCGGGTGCGGGCGTCGTGGTGTCGACCCGGGCGGTGCTCGACGGCAAGCACCCGACCGTCGGCCGGTGCGCGGTTGACGTGGACATCCAGGACGCTCAGGAAGATTCGGATCACAACGGCCGGGCCGCCGGTCGCGGCGTGCTCCGGGACCTGCTCGACCGCGGTGACCCGGCCATCGGCAGGGCTGAGCATCGAGCCCGCCGAGAGGTCCTCCGGCGCTGGGCGCGCCGGGTCGCGGAAGAAGGAGATCACCCCGAGCCACGCGATGCACACCGCCGCCATCACCCACCACCACCCAAGCCACCCAAGCACCGACACCACGACAGCCGCCGCCACCGTGGCTGCAAGCCACACGCGAAGCCCATAGCCCGAAAGACGCACGGACGCAGCCTACCTGGTTTTAGCGCTCCGTACGGCCTCCGGCCGACACTCGCTCTGGCGCCTCCGCGGCCTATCAAAAAGGCCGCTACGCTTTGGCGCACCCTCTTCTATTCTGACGCTTTCCCGATAAACAGCCCAATCAGACCCAGGATCAACGTGATCCCCAGCAGACCCCCCACCCACATCCACAGGCTGCCGGGGGAGCTGGTGAAGGTGGTGGCCAGGTCGGGCGTCGCGCCCCTCGTGCCCACGATGCCCACGATCCCCACACACACCAGCGATACGATCGCCCCGATGAGCAATCCGGCGCCGAGACCTGACCCGCCTCCGTCGTAGGCTTCCACGACAAGGGGCATGCTCACGCCGGCGGGCGTCTCGACGGCCTCGTCCGGGCCTTGTTCGACCTGGCCGGCGGCCTCGAACAGCCCCGAGGCGTGAGCGGGGATCTCGACCTTCTCCTCGCTGGAGTAGACTTCCTCCAGCAGCTCGGCGCCGAGCGAGGTCTCATCGGATTCCCTGGTCAGATCCAGCAGACCGCTCCCCGAGCCGACCGCGTCCAGATCCAGCTCCTCGCGGGCCTCCTCAGGGGCGTCTGTTTTTTCGGAGGCATCCTCACCGCCATGGTCGGTGTCGAATACGGAAATCCCGGTCCCCTCCCGGCTGTCGGCCAGGCCAATCGCGGACTCTTCCCGAAGCGCCACGCCGGATCCGCCGCTGGAGTCGTCGAGCTCCAGATGGACCTCGGCGGTGTCCTCCTCTCCCCCGGCCAGGAGCTCGATCTGCTCGACCTTGAACATGAGCTTGTCACGATCTCTGAACTCCTGGATCTGGCCCGTCCGGACCATCTCGGTGATCTCATCCTCGGTCTTGCCCAGCTTCTGGCAGACCTCCGCAATCGTGTAGAACATCTTGGCCATGGTCGTGATTCTCCCAGCTTCCGCCTCAGGGGGCGTGCCCCCCAGGCACGCTCCCGGCGCCCGTCCCGACGCAGGGGGGCCCGCCGAGCGCAAGTGTACGCGGCCGGGGGTCCCCGGTTCCAGCAGGATCTACTCGCTGGGAAGCCGGGGGACGACCGTCTCCACCAGGATGAGCAGCAGGATCGCCAGCGCCACCATCGCCACCACAATCTGCACGGTCATGATCCCGACCCCTCGCCAGAAGTGATCGAGGCTGGGTACGCGGAGCGCCCGGTAGATGACCGACACGCCGAAGGACAGCGGGACGATGAGCACGTACCACCAGACATGGACGGCGCTTATCGGGTCAAGAAACGGTATGTAGCCGTCGGCGAGCACCCCTGTCACCGCGTTTCGGACCGCGGTTGGCTCCGTCCCCAGCGTCGAGCCGGCACGTAGAGCACATCCAGAATCGCCACCAGGTTCATCAACCCGCCGAGGGCCGAGAAGAGCGTACCCATCTCGTTGACATGGCCGAGGCCCTTGCGATCGAGGCTGGAGGTGATCGTGAGATCACCCTGCTCGGCGAGCCGGTCCAGTTCCACCGGATCGACCGGCACGTGCTTGAGCCACGTCTGGTTGGTCCAATCCACAGCGAGAGCGATCGGTCCGCAAAGGGACTGCGCCAGGAACCACAGCGGATCATCTCTGCGGTCGACCGAATCGATTCCTCCGATCAGCACGCCGCCGACGAAGAGCCACAGCACGCCGAACATCACCAGGACGCCGCGTTTTCGCTGGCCAAGACTGACATGCCCCAGCCCCGGCCAAAGCCACGCCAGAACGGCCGCGGTTGGGGTGAACTGTCCCTGAGATTTGGTCGACATGGGCATGGTTGGGGCGCGACTGGCAGCCGGGCTCCCCGCCGTTGGTCGGGGCCGGCGTGCGGGCGTAGTGTAGCGAGTTGATTCAGCCCCGAACCGGGAGGCGGACAATGCAGCCAGAGACCCCCAACGCTGACCAGCGCCGCCCGGAGCGTAGAGAGAGCGTCGTCGACAGGCGCAGGGGTGTTGACCGCCGCGGGCGGATGCCGGTGCCGACGGCCACGAACCTGGAGCGCAGGCGTGGACCCGGCCGCCGCCGCACCGATTTCATGCGGGCCGCCGATGAGGGCGAGATGACGCAGGAGCAGTTCATGCTGGTGATGGCCATTGACAGCTTCAAGCGCGTCAACGGGCTGACATTTCCCACCTGGACCGAGGTGCTGGAAGTGATTCGAAAGCTGGGGTATCGCAAGACCATGCCCAGCGAGCTGAACCTCGGGAGCCGGGTCGAGGATTGGACCGAGCGGCCCGATTGCCCCAGCGGCGTCGGCAAGGTCAGCGACACCGATTCAGACGAGGACGCGGAAGCGGCGTAGAAGAGGGCAAAGATTCACCGCGGAGGACCGCGGAGAAAAGAGGAGGGTTCAGGGTTCAGCAGATCGTGCCGAACCCCGAACCCCTGAGTCCTCTCTCAGCCCGATGTCTGCGTGACGTACCAGTCCGCGTTGAGCTTGAGGTATTCGCTCCACTCCGAGGGCAGATCCTCCTCGGGGAAGATCGCCTGTACCGGGCACTCGTCCACGCACAGCCCGCAGTCGATGCAGGTGTCGGGGTCGATGTAGAGCATCTTCTCCGGCTCGAACGTCTCCTCATCCTTGGTGGGATGGATGCAGTCGACGGGGCAGACATCGACGCAGGAGCTGTCCTTGGTGCCGATACAGGGCTCGGCGATGACGTGGGTCATGCGGCTCGCCTCCACCGGGACACCGAGGGCGTGGGCCCCGGGGTCAGTGTAGCAGTCCGTGGCGCCTGCCGATCGCGAACAAAGGGCCGGCTTCGGAGCCGGCCCTGCCTGCTTGGATTGGATGTCGAGGGAGGGTGCTTATTTCTTGCTAGCCCTCTTTCGTCGGGTCTTCTTGCGGGCGACCTTCTTGCGGGCGACCTTCTTGCGGGCGACCTTCTTGCGGGTGGCCTTCTTGCGGGTGGCCTTCTTGCGGGTGGCCTTCTTGCGGGTGGCCTTCTTGCGGGTGGCCTTCTTGGCCGTGGTCTTTTTCCCGGTGGTCTTCCTGCGGGTCGTCTTCCGCTTCTTGGCCGTCTTTTTCCTGGCGGCCCTCTTTTTCGTGGCGCGTTTCTTGGCCATGCGTAGAACCTCCTGTGTGCAAAACCTGTCGGAGCAATCGGCCTACTTGTGGCGGGCGGAACGACCGCCCGTAGAATTTCTAGCTCTATCGGGCTTGAATTGGAAGTATCTTGACAGAATTCATTTCTCAACGCAAGCACGGCGATGCCCCGGAGACGACAATTCGACTTGCCGTCTTCGGCGCCGCGGGGTGCATGGGCGCGCGAACCTGCGCTCTGGCGCGCGACGATCGGCGCTTCCAACTCATCGCCGAGATCGATCGGGCGAGCGGCTCCGATGCCTCGGGTGCCGGCCAAGAGCCGATTGACGTCATCATCGATTTCTCGAGCGATTCCGGTGCCCGCGCAGCGGCGGCGCTGGGCCTTTCCCACGGTGCAGCGCTTGTGGTGGGGACAACTGGGCTTTCACGCCAAACGCTCTCGGCACTTGATGTTGCGTCGCGCACGGTCCCGGTCATGGTGGCCGCCAACACCTCAGTTGGAGCGGCCGTGCTCAGGGAGCTTGCCACCCGCGCCGCCCTCCTTCTCGGGGAGGGCTACGATGCGAACCTGATCGAAGTGCATCACGTTCGCAAGCGTGACAAACCCTCGGGAACAGCGCTGAGCCTCGCAGAGCTGCTCCGCGAAAAAGCCGGCGTAAAGCTGCCTCCCGATCGGATCCACGCCATCCGTAGCGGCGACGTGGTTGGCGAGCACACTGTCGAATTCGCCGCCGCGGGGGAGCGAATAAAAATTTGCCATATCGCCACCAGCCGCGACCTGTTTGCACGGGGGGCCCTGCGGGCGGCGGCATGGCTGGTTGGCAGGAGCCCGGGCCGCTACACGGTCGAGCAGGCCCTGGGGATAGCCCCGACCGGCGCACCTCGGTCGTGATGATCAAGAGAATCTGCGGGGTCGGCCCCAAGACCGAAGGTCCGGCGGCCGCCGGCCGGGCCTCCGTTCAGTCGCTGCTGGCGTGCGACACGCCGCTTGCGAAGAGGTTGGGCAGGCGGCACTCGTTCACCCGGTTGTAGATCTTCAAGGTGGCGACGTCCGTGCTCCTGGCCGGAACGCGGGCGCGCAGCACACCCAAGTACGGGTTGTACCAGAACTGGGCGATGGTGTGGTCGGAGGCCGTCTTGATGACCGGGTGCCTGAGGTCCTGATGCGACGTGCGCGCGATCTCCAGCCAGGGATGACCCCGTCCCAGGAGCGGGTTGGTGGGCAGGTTACCGCCGAACCATTCCGGGTCGACGGACACGGGGAATCCGCGTGACGTGAGCTCGGTGATTCCCATCGCCGTCTGGAGCTTGATCTGACTGCCGAAGCGATGAACCTCCCGGCGTGCCTGCTCGATCTTGTATTCCGTTTCCTGCTTGGTGCGGAAGTGCAGGACGGCACCCGCCACGATGCCGAGGATCATCAGCAGGACCAGGCTGTCGATGATGAGTCGCATAGGTCAGGATCCCTCGCCGGCGGATAGGTCTCGGCCTCCTCCAGATCAAAACGGAGCAAAGCATCCCCATCCTCATGACGAGGTGCCGCAGCGGCCTCAATGGGGTCGGTCTGTACGGGCTGGGTGGACTGCACACCCCGGCGGCCGCCAATCCGCTTCTACAATGGGGACCTGCCCGGGCTCCCGGACCCCCGGGTGAGCATCATGAGCACGATCCAGACAACCCAACTCGACTGCGGTGCCGTCTGTCTGGTCGAGCCGATTCCAAACGTCTCCTCGGTCGCTCTGAACTTTCTCGTGCCCGCCGGATCGGCGACGGACCGGCCCGAGTCCGACGGCGTGGCGGCGATTCTCAGCGAGTTGATCTTCAGAGGTGCAGGTGGGCTGAGCAGCCGCGCGCACAGCGACGCTCTTGACCGTCTCGGCGTTCTGCGGTCCAGCCAGGTCGGCGTGTACCACCTGCGGCTCACCGCGACGTTTCTTGGTGATCGCCTCGACGAGGCGCTGCCGCTTCTGATCGCCATGCTCCGCCGGCCCGCCCTGCCCGCCGATGCCCTGGAGGCGGTGAGGAGCCTGTGCCTGCAATCGCTCGACTCGCTCGACGACGACCCGCAGCACATGGTGATGCTCCGTCTCCACCAGCGCCACCTCGCCGAGCCCTTCAACCGCCACGGCTACGGGTGCCGCGAGGTCTTGGAGCGTTGCTCGATCGAGACGCTGCGGGAGGCCTGGGAAGCCCGCTGCCGGCCGGGCGGATCCATCGTGGCCGCGGCGGGGGCCGTCGAGCCGGCCGCCCTGGCAAGGGGTCTTGATCGCCTCCTGGCGGGCTGGACGGGCCAGACGCCAAGTCCCGTGGAACTTCGGCCCCCCAGCCGCGGGCGCTTCCACATCGAAAAGGACACCGCCCAGATGCACATCGGGCTGGCCTGCGACGCGCCGCGCGAGGCCGAGGCGTCGTCCACGTTGGAGCGGCTTGCCGTGGGCGTGCTGTCGGGGGGGACCAGCGCTCGCTTGTTCACCGAGGTGCGGCAGAAACGGTCGCTGTGCTACAGCGTCGGCGCCGCCTACCACGGTGGTCGCGACCACGGTCTGGTGTCGCTCTACGCCGGTACCACGCCCGACCGCGCCGCTGAGACGCTGGCCGTGTGTCGAGCCGAGGTCGAGCGTCTTGGTCAGGGTGTGCGCCCCGAGGAGCTGAGCCGGGCGGCGATCGGCCTCAAGAGCCACCTCATCATGCAGGGGGAGTCGACGGCGGCTCGGGCCGCCGCCATCGCCAACGACCACTTTCGCCTCGGACGGGCCAGAACGCTCGACGAGATCTCTGGGCTGATCGACGCCGTCGGCATTGAGAAACTCAATGCCTACCTCACGACGCGCCGCTTTGGCGAGTTCACCGTGGCGACGGTCGGCCCCCGTCCGCCGAAGGAGGAATAAACCAGCTTGTCAGTGCACCACCCCAAATGACCGGGGATCCTGTTTCGAGCGATCCGTACGGCCTCGCGGTGTCACGGCGTCCTTGCCGCTGTTGTCATGCGGCCCTCCAGGCCGCGGGGCCGCTCTTTTTTGGCAGCCCTGCGGGCTGCGGGCCGACACTCGCTCTGGCGGCTACGTGGCCGATTCGATCGGCCGCTACGCTTTGGCGCACCCTCAGCGGCTCGGGGTTCGGGCCAGCGCGGAACGCCGACCCCTGAACCCCGAACCCCTGCTCTAGACCGCCTCGATCACCGAGTACTGATCGAGGATGAGAATCACCAGCTCGCCGTCGTCGCGGCGGAGCTCGAGCCGGTCCAGCCAGAGTTGATCGTCCTTGGCGTGGGCGTACCACGCTCCAGTCTTGGCCTGCCGGTAGCGGGTCAGTACACCCTCGATCGAGTTGGTCCAGGATCGGTCGCGCTGGGGCTGCTGATGGGTGACGCGGACCCGGGTACCCGGGGGAGGCAGACGGGAAGAGATCGCCATGGCCGGTAGTGTAGGGGGCTGACGGCTGTCGGCTGTCGTAAGAAGACGCGTCTGGGGCCGCTGTGGCGGATGGCTGACAGCCTTCTCGGCGGGAGGCAATTGGGGTTCGGGAAAGCAGCGAGCCCTGTTTCGAGCGCTCCGTAGCGGCCTCCGGCCGCACACTCGCTCTGGCGGCTACGCGGCCGATTCAATCGGCCGCTACGCTGCGACGCAACCTGCGCTCGCTCCCGCTCCTGAACCCTGAACCCTGCTCGTTACTCCGCGCAGCCCGGGCGTGGGTGGCGTCGACGAGAAGACCGGGGCTTCGCTTCCCTCAGCCCCAGCCACCCAGAAACTGCCAACACCTGACAGCCCTCTTCCTGAACCCGAAACCCTCCCTCTTGTCTCCGTGGTCCTCCGCGGTGAATCTTCGCCTTCTGGCCTACCTCTTTTTTTTCAGCAGGTAGGGCTTGGTCTGCAGATGCTGCCCATCCGCCGAGTGGAAGTACACACGAACCTGCGGCTGGTCGGGGAGCAGGGTCGCGTCGCACTCCAGGCGGAACAGGTATGTCAGCGTCAGGTCGTCGAAGTGGTCGCGGTTGTCTTGGAGATTTGCCAGGTCCGCCACCCAGGTCTTGATCGGCTCCGCCTGATGCAGGGACCCCGCGTCAAGCAGATCGACAAGAATCTGTCCCACGCCCTTGCAGGTGTGGCCTTCGGCGTCGAAGAACTCGACGCGGACCTCGATGACCAGATCCCCAGAGCTCCGGTCGGTCACCAGCCGGCTGAGGGGGTAGATCCGCATTCTCTGCGGCCAGTAGGGCCAGCCGAAGGAGCTGGTATCTTCCTCGGCGGCCGTGGTGACCGCTGTGCGGGAGCGGATGGACGGCTGCTCGCCTGCCGGTGATGTACACGCGCCGAGGCCCAGAAGAAGCAGGACAAGCACGATCGTTTCTGGGTCGCGTGGCATTGGGGGTCGATGGTCAGGGGTCTGGGCGGATCTGGGCCAGCCGATTCCGGCCACAAAGATCCGGGTGGGGTGGCCTTCCTCCGTTAGAATTGGTCCATCATTTCTTCGGCGGAGCCAACGGATGTGGTTGAAAAGGTTTAGCGTGTTGCTGGTGGCGTCCGGGGTGGGCTTGTCGGGACCGTGGGAGGCGGGCTGTCTCGCCCAGACGGCTCCGGTCAACGGGATCCGGTCCGCCGAGGTGCGTGCCCATGCAATCGTCGACGCGACCGTCGTGGTGGCGCCTGGCCAGGAGATCCCCGGTGCGACCATCGTCATCCGAGATGGCATCATCGAGGCGGTGGGCGATGACGTGGCGATTCCCCCGGACGCTCGCATCTGGTCCGGCGAGGGTCTCAGGGTGTACCCGGGTCTGATCGACGCCGCGCTCCTGATTGGCGCCGATGAGCCCGCCGCCGAACGCGGCGCCCGACACTGGAACCGGCGCGTCCATCCCGAGGTCCGGATGGCGGAGGAGCCGGGTCCGGATCGATCGGTGCGGGAGGATCTGCGAAAGCTGGGGTTCACCGCAGCTGCCGTCTACCCCGACTCTGGCGTGTTCCGTGGCAGCGGCGTGGTCATCGCGCTGGCCGACGCCGATGAGCATCTCCTTTCCTACCGCGACCGGGCAGCGATGGCAATTGGGTTGGACACGTCTGGGAGCTCTACCAGCGGCGAGTACCCCGTCTCGGCGATGGGCGCGGTTGCGCTGGTCCGCCAGACCCTCTACGACGCGCGGTGGCACGCCGATGCGACGCGGATCTGGGCCGCCCAGCCGCGGGGGCACGAGCCGCCGATCAGGTCCGCGGCGCTTGAGGCACTGGCGTCGGTGATCCAGGGCCGCCAGCAGACACTCTTTTGCGTCTCCGACGAGCTGTCGGTGCTGCGGGCCGCCTCGATCTCACGCGAGTTTCAGCTGGACGCGATCATCCTCGCCAGCGGGCTGGAGTTTCGCCGCCTCAAGGAGGTCGCCGCGGCGGGCCACGCGCTCATCGTCCCGTGCCGGTACCCCGAGCGGCCCGACGTCTCGTCGCTTTCGGCGGCCGACCGAGTCTCGTTGCGTCAGATGATGACCTGGGAGCAGGCGCCCACGAACCCGCGTCGCCTGCTCGCGGCGGGGGTGACGGTTGCCCTCACCACGCACCGGCTTGAGAAACGGAAAGATTTCCCCGAGGCCCTTCATAGGGCGATCCTGCACGGGCTGAGCGAGGACGACGCGCTGGCTTCCCTGACGACCACCCCCGCGCGATTGCTGGGGGTCGCTGACATCATGGGGACGATCGAGGTCGGAAAGGTGGCCAACCTCGTGACCGTCGAGGGGACGCTCTTTGCCCGAAAGCCCAAGGTCCGGAGCACCTGGGTCAACGGGCGGCGGTACGAGATCTCCCGCGACCCGGACGTCACGTTTCAGGGCCCAGGCACGCTCACAACCAGCAGCGGCGCGGTGTTGCATGTTGATGTCGACACGACCAAGAAGAGGCTGCGGGTGTATCTGCCCGACGGCACCAAGCGCAAGGCCAAAAAGGTCATCGTTGAGCGCGACCGGGTCTCCGCGGTCCTGGAGGGTCGTCTCTTCGATGTCGAGGGCTATGTTCGGCTCCAGGGCGTTGTGACCGAAGGTGACATCGTTGGCACCGGCGTCATGCCCGATGGTGGTCAGTTTGCGTTCACGATCACACCCGGGGCTCCGACTCCCCCGACGCCGGAGGCGTCAAAAACTCAGCCGCCGGAGGCGTCAAAAACTCAGCCGCCGCCTGGCGCGACGGACCCCGACCAGCCGGCCCAGATCCCCGCCCGGAAGACCGGGCCGCAGGCTGAGGCCCCCACCGAGCCCCGCCCGACCGAGGCCGAGCCCCCCGAGGCGGCCAGGGACGATCCGGAAGCTGACGACGAGGAACAGGAGCAAGACCAAGAGGCCGAAAGCGAGGAGATCGAGCTGCCGCCTGAAGCGCTCCCCCGGCCCCTTGGCGCCTACGGCCTCACCGAGCCTCCCCAACCGCAGACGGTGGCGGTCATCGGGGCCACCATCTGGACCGCAGGTGCTGAAGGAATCATCACCAACGGCGCGCTGCTCGTCGCCGACGGCACGATCGCCTACGTCGGACCCGCCGACGGCTTCGAACCGCCCGCGGAGGCGATTGTGATTGACGGGTCGGGAAAGCATGTCACACCCGGCCTTATCGATTGCCATTCGCATACGGGCATCAGCGGCGGTGTCAACGAGTCGACGCAGGCGGTGACCGCGGAGGTCCGCATCGGCGATGTCATCGACCCCGATGACATCAACTTCTACCGGCAGCTTGCCGGCGGCCTGACCGCCGCCAACCAGCTGCACGGGTCCGCGAACCCCATTGGCGGGCAAAACAGCGTCATCAAGCTCAAGTGGGCCCGCTCCGCCGAGGAGATGGTCATCGACGATGCCATCGGAGGAATCAAGTTTGCCCTCGGTGAGAACGTCAAGCGTTCGCAGAGCCGCTATCCCAACAGCCGCATGGGGGTGGAGGCGATCATCCGCGACGCCTTCACCGCCGCCGGCGAGTACCAGGCCCGGTGGCAGCGATACCGGTCGCTGGACGACGAAGAGCGCGCCCTCACCAGGCCTCCGCGGCGCGATCTGGAGCTCGACGCCCTCGTGGAGATCCTTCAGGGCACCCGCATCGTTCATTGCCACAGCTATCGCCAGGACGAAATCCTCATGCTCGTGCGCCTCGCCGAGGAGTTCGGCTTCACCATCGGCACCTTCCAGCACGTGCTGGAAGGCTACAAGGTCGCCGACGCCATCGCCGCCCACGGAGCTGGCGCCAGCACCTTCAGCGACTGGTGGGCGTACAAGATTGAGGTCATGGATGCGATCCCCTTCAACGGAGCGCTCATGAACCGTGTGGGGGTCCTGGTTTCCTTCAATTCCGATTCGTCGGAGTTGGCCCGGCGGTTGAACACGGAGGCGGCCAAGGCGGTCCGCTACGGTGGCCTGAACCCGCACGACGCCCTGAAGTTCGTAACCATCAACCCCGCCACGCAGCTCCGCATCGATCACCGGACCGGCTCGCTGATGACCGGCAAGGACGCAGACTTCGTGATCTGGTCGGAAAGCCCGTTGAGCACCTACGCCCGCTGTGAGCAGACGTGGATCGAAGGTGCCAGGTACTTCGATCTCGACGATGACCGCGACCGCCGCCAATGGGCCGCCTCCGAGCGGCAACGTCTTGTCCAGAAGATCCTCAAGGCGGCTCACGACAAGCCAAAGGACGCCGAGGACGCCGCCACGCCCGGCGGGTCCCGGCGCGAGCATAGCCCGGATGAGCCGGAGCCTTGATTTGGGGAGTGACCTGGGATGAAGATCGCCCCGTTCCTCACGACCATCGTCACCTTCACGGCCGGCGGCTCGGCGCTGGGCCAATCGCGACAGATCCCAGCCCCACCACAGATGAGGCCCGCCATCATCTTTCGGGCCACCCTGCACCCGATCACCGCACCCTCGATCGAGCGTGGCTGGGTCGTCTTTGAGGGAGGGCGGATCACGGATCTGGGTTCGGGGGATCCGCCGGATGTGCCCGGCGCGGAACGCTTTCGGGCCCAGGGGCTCCACGTCTACCCCGGGCTGATCGGGACCGACACAACGCTGGGGTTGGTGGAGACGCAATCGGTGAGGGTGACGGTCGACTACACCGAGTTTGGCCGGATCACCCCCGAGACGCGGGCCGTGGTGGCGATCAACCCCGACTCCGATCTCATCCCCGTGGCGCGGGCCAACGGCATTCTGACCGCGATGGTCATGCCGCGTGGCGGGCTGGTCGCCGGCCGGTCCTCGACCATCCGGCTCGACGGTTGGACCTGGGCGGACATGTCGATTGATCCGGAAGCCGGGCTGGTCATTGACTGGCCGCGGACCGATCCCCCGTCCCGGTGGCGGCGCCGCAGCCAAAGCGAGGAGGAGCAAAAAAAGAAGCTCAAGGAGGACCTGGAGGCGATCGAGCATCTCTTTGACGACGCCGAGGCATACTTTCGATCACGGCGCTCCAACCCCAATCAGGCCGCTGATCTGCGGTACGAGGCGATGCGGGATGCGATCAGCGGCAACAAGCCTGTCTTCGTGCGGGCATCGGCGCGGGGACAGATCGAGTCCGCCGTCGCCTGGGCGGTTCGGCGGGGGCTCTTGATCGTGATCGTGGGTGGCGAGGAAGCCGCTGAGGTGATCCCCCTTCTGCGCCGGCACGATGTCGCGGTGATCGTCGGGGGCGTTCACCGCCTGCCCCGGCGTCGTGACGATCCCTACGACAGCCGCTACACGTTGCCGGCGACGCTGCACGAGGCAGGAATCAGATTTGCGATCGCCTCGGGAAGCTCAGCTGCCCACGAGCGGACCCTGAGCCACAACGCCGCCACCGCGGTCGCGTTCGGTCTTCCCAAAGAGCGCGCGCTGGAGGCACTGACCATCTCGGCGGCCCGCATCATCGGGTTGGGCACGACCCACGGCTCCATCGAGGTCGGCAAGGCGGCAACCATGATCGTGACCACGGGCGATCCCCTCCAGATCACGACGGACACGCTGCTTGCCTTTGTTGACGGGCGCCGCATCGACCTCGGCAACCGTCACAAGTCGCTCTATGAAAAGTATCGGGAGAAGTATCGACAGTTGGGGATTATCACGGACTGACCGACGAAGCAACGAAGCAACGAATGGGAATCGATGAGGCGTCCCACGCACGCCCCGGCTCCAGCCGCGCCGGGCAGGACGCCAAGCGGCGCAAGGACCTGGATGCCAAGCGGCCGACAGAACGACAGCCCCGAAGGCTCAGCTGCACAGGCTGTTGGCTGACAGTCGAAGGTCTCGTACTACCGGCGCAAGTCCTGGAGTTCTTCGAGCAGCGTTCGCACCGTACCGTCGAGCTTCTCGGGTGTCTCGTAGGTGCCGTCGGCGATGGCGTGGCGGACCCTCTCCACCAACTCATCCCGAACGTCCGGTAATAGCAGGAGCCTGTTCAGAAGGCGCGCATGGGACGACAGCTCGACGCGGTCGCCGGCGCGGTCGCCGGCGCGGTCGCCGGGAACCGGGGCCCTCACCGTGGCCTCGGAGGCGGAGGCCCCGGAGGTGCGGTTGACCGATCCCATCGGGCCGGGGCCAATGGG
>JADFKZ010000057.1 GCA_022564665.1 Planctomycetota bacterium
CCACTCGCCCCCAACTTGGCCCTCCAAATGCCCTCCACATGTCCCCGACGGCGAATCACCGCTCACCAGGATCAAGTGGGTTGGCGAGCACGCGAACGTCGTTGACCCGCCTGGTCAACCCGATCCGGTCAAGGTACTCGCACATCGGCACCGCGAACTTCCGTGTCGTCCCCAGGAGATCCTTGATCTCGCTGACGGTCATCCCCGGCCCCTTTCGAAGCTGCTCGGCCATGCTCGTACGGAGCTTGGCCTCCCACTCGCGGTGCAGGTACATCGCCGATCCTATGTGAACCAGCTGACCCTGCCCGGCGCACAAGGCGATGATGGGTCGAACCTCCTCCTCACCGACGCCAAACTCCCGCGAGAGGTCCGTCGCCTGCGGTGGTCTCAGCCCCGCCTCCCGGAACGCCTCGATCACCCGGCCGTGCAGCCGCTGCTGCGCCTGGGTGAGGGCGGGGCTGAAGTCCGCCCGCGCGATCCCGTTGCCGTCACCAACGAGAACTGACTCGCCAAGCAACCGCTCCACGATCCCTTCGAGAAGCTCACGATCAAGGAACCGCAGCCTGCTGTAGAGGGTCTGGATCCGAATCAACGTCTGAAGCGGGGACCGGTCATGAAGCCGGCTCAGCGTGGTGAGTACCTGCGCCCGAAGCTGGCTGTAGAAATCACGGTGCACACGCCGCTGGTGCCGGGTGCCGGCCCGGAGCGAGATCGTGATTCCCTCCTTCTCGAGCTGCTTCAGAACAGTCTCCGCCCGCTGAATGCTCACATCGGCATCACGGCACAACACAAGACCCGTCGACGGCGCTGCCCCTCTGAAGTACGCCGCCGCTGCTGCACGCGCCAGATCATCGCCGCAGGCCAGCTCTTGAAGCCTTCCGATCGTCTCGGAATCGTTGCGCGAGATCCTGTCGGCAACGGGCTGAAGGACCCGCCCGCCACCGATCGTCTGCAGTGGAGACTCGGATCGAATGACGAAGGGCTGGCGGCTCACGGCGGCGACAGGCTCGGCGGCCTCCAGCTGCGCATAGCACCACCCGCCCGGGGCAAGGACCCCCTCTGCCAGCAGCCGGACACCGGCCATCACCTCCTGCGTCCCCAGATGCAATCTGACCCTGGCCCGGTTCTTCAGCGGCCGGGGGCTGGCGTCGAGAAGATCCAGCCGGACGGTGAGCCGCCTCGACGCGGCCAGCAGACCAGGGGTGGCCACGACGTGCCCCCGCCCGATCTCGGTGTGGTGCGCTCCGATGACGTCCAGCGCCGCCCGTTGACCGCGCCCAATCCGCTGGACCTCCTGGGAGTGGCTCTGGAGACCGCGGACACGGATCCTCTTTGCAGCGGGAAGCCACTCCAGCTCATCGCCCACGGCCACGCTTCCCGACCAGACCGATCCGGTGATGATCGTCCCCAGCCCCTTCAGCGCAAAGGAACGGTCAACCGCCAGGCGAAAGGGCTCGTCGCCGGTGTGGCGGGTGCGGGGCTCGACCGCTCTGCACGCTTCGGCGATCCGCATCTTCAGCTCATCGATCCCTCGTCCGTCAACGGCCGAGGCCCGGACGATCGGTGCGTGCGCAAGAAAGCTGTCTGCGACCAACTCCCGCACTTCGTGCTCGACGAGATCGAGCCACGACGGCTCGACAAGATCGATCTTCGTCAGCGCGATCAGCCCGTGACGGACCCGAAGAAGCTTAAGGATCGCCAAGTGCTCCCGCGTCTGGGGCATGACGGAGTCGTCCGCCGCCACGACCAGCATCGCCACATCGATCCCGCAGGCGCCCGCGAGCATGTTCCTGATGAACCGCTCGTGCCCGGGCACATCGACGATGCCGATGCGACAGTCACCCACGCTCAGATGGGCGAAACCGAGTTCGATGCTGATTCCCCGCTGTTTCTCGGCCTCGAGCCGGTCGGTGTCGATACCGGTGAGTGCCCGAACCAGCGCGGTCTTGCCATGATCGATATGACCGGCGGTGCCGAGTATGAGCTGGTGTTGGGGCATGTTCTGCCAGCTGCTTGGCGTCCTGCCGGCGCGGCTTGGGCCAGCGCAGCTGAGCCTTTGCGGCTTCGCCGCTCGGTATACCCGGCATCCTGCCGGGGTGTGCGTGGGACGCCTGATCGATGCTCCTTCGTTGGTTCGCCTACCGGATGACGAGGTCGACGTCTCGCGATGGCTCCACCGAGCCGATGATCGCCGCCGACGCCGGCGCATCGGCGCGGCACCTTTGGACCAGCTCCTCAGCCCGCTGGGGCGATATCGCGACCAGCAGACCACCGGAGGTCTGCGGATCGAAGAGCAGCTGGGCCACGAGGGAGTCGGCGTCGGCTTCAAAGAGCGTACACCCCTTGACGTGATCGCGGTTCGTGGCGTTGGCGCGGGTGTGATGTCCTTTGGCCGCGAGCTCTTTGGCGCCGGGCAGCAGTGGCAGGTCAGCAAGCTTCATGACAAAGGTCACACCGCTCGCCCGCGCCATCTGGCCGGCATGGACCCCAAGACCAAAGCCGGTGATGTCCGTCGCCGCTTTCGCGCCCAACGCCACCGCGGCTTCCGATGCCGCTCGGTTGAGCCGGACCATGCTCGCCGAGGCGCTCGCCAGGACATCATCGGGACACGCGCCCGCCTGCGCCGCCGTTGTGATGAACCCGGTTCCCAGCGGCTTGGTCAGGACGAGGACCTGCCCGGGCTTGGCGGCCATGTTGGTCATCATCAGCTCCGGGTCGACGACACCGGTGACGGCGAGGCCGTACTTGATCTCGGCGTCGCGGAGGGAGTGCCCGCCGACGACGACCGCTCCCGCCGCCTCGATGCGTTCCGCGCCGCCGCTGAGGATCTCGCCCAGCACCTCAAGATCCACCTGCTCATCGGGAAAGCCGACGATGTTCAGCGCCGTCTTGGGCTGGGCCCCGATCGCATAGACATCGCTGAGGGCGTTGGCGGCCGCGATCCGGCCGAAGAGGTAGGGGTCGTTCACGATCGGCGGAAAGAAATCGACCGATTGAACGATCGCCATCCCGTCGGCAAGGCGATAGACACCCGCGTCGCCGAAGTGCTCGGCGCCCAGGAGAAGGTTCGGGTCCGCAGACGCGGGTAGTCCTTGCACGATCCGTGCAATCGCCTCAACCGGCAGCTTGCCGGCTCAACCCGCGCAGCTCCCGTAGTCCATCAGCCGCTTCTTGCGTCCAATGCTCATCATTCGGTCTCCTTGAACCTTGGATTATTCATGACCTTCTACTGCGTCCAACGAGAAGCGTCACTTCGCTCATGCTATCGTGAAATTCCGCGGGCGGCGCCGCGGTTGAACTGGTGGAAGGAACCCCGGAGGTCTATGCGATGACCGATCACCGAACCGCACGGCAGATCGCCCTTGTTGCCGCACTCGGCTCCGCGAGCATCGCCGCCGCGGACCCGCCGCGATTCGAGGTGGGAAGCCGGTTCCCCCAGATCGTGCTGCCATCCCTGACCGACGGCCGACCGATGTCGCTGGCCGACTTCCGCGGCCACAAGGTCATCCTGCAAGTCTTCGCTTCGTGGTGAGCGGGCTGCCGTACACACGTGCCCGTGTGGCACGAGGCAACCCGTAGGCTCCAGGACGAGGGACGCGTCACCATGGTCGGCATCATCCAGGAGCAGCACCCCGACCGCGCACGTCTGTTCATGCAGTGGAAGCAGATGGGCTGGCCGATCATGATCGACGCCCTCAACGAGCTTGAGGTGGCGGTGGTGCCGATCACGATGTTCATCGACCAACATGGCATCATCCGCGCGCTGCGGCCGCCGCGACGCCGGATCACCGAAGCGGTCCAGCGGTTCGTCGACCGCCGTTTCGACGACCCGGCCCAACCCGCGACCCGACCCGACCCCCCCATCGACTCGCCCATCGGCTCCCCCACCAACCTCCCCTCCGCCCCGCCCACGGCTCCCTCCAAGGCCCCCGATCTCGCGCGGCTCCGCGCCGCGGCACGCGACGGCGCCTCCTGCGACTGGCGGACCCTGGGTCAGGCGCTGGTCAACTGGGGTGGGTCCGGAGCAATCGACGAGGCGATCACCGCCTTTGAGACCGCGCTGGGGCTCGAGCCCGAAGCCAAAAGCGGCCCGACCAATTTCCGGCTGGGGGTCGCCTACCGCAGGCGGTACGACTCAGCCCGCCGCCGGCCCGAGGACTTCCAGCAGGCCGTCGATCACTGGTCGCGCGCCCTTGACAGCAACCCCAACCAGTACATCTGGCGGCGGCGGATCCAACAGTACGGACCGCGGCTGGCCAAGCCCTACCCTTTCTATGACTGGGTGGAACAGGCCCGGGTCCAGATCAGGGCACGTGGCGAGACACCGTACGAGCTTGCGGTCGAGCCCGGCGCAGCAGAGCTCGCCCGGCCCCAACGGCGATTTTCAAACGCCTCCGACGAAGCCTCCGAGCCGGACCCCCAGCGGCGTATCGATTCCGACCGCCGCGGCTTCATCCTCGCCGAGACCGTGGTCGTGCCGGCGGCGGTGAAGGCGGGGTCCGCGGTCAGGGTGCACCTGATCTTTCGCCCCAACGACGCGATCGACGCCCACTGGAACAATGAGGCCGAGCCGATGCAGATGTGGGTGGCCCACCCGCCCGGATGGCTCATCGACAGGCACCTCCACACGATCCCCAACGCCGACACCGCCGTCTCGCGGGAGACGCGTGCGATCGAGTTTGAGCTGGTCGTACCCGCCGATGCCGCCGCCGGCACCATCATGGTGGGAGCGTATGCCTTGTACAACGTGTGCGAGGGCGTCGACGGAACCTGCCTCTATCGCAGGCAGGAGATCCGGATCCCCGTGAAGATCGGTGGGTCCTGAGCTCTCATGTCGGCCCGGACCCGGAGTCAGGGGTTCGGGACGACCTGCTCTCCCCCTGAACCCTCCTTTTTTCTCCGCGCCCCTCTGCACCCCTCCGTTGGTGAACCTTCGCCTTCTTCGGCGGCCGGCCCTACCTTTGCAGATACCTCCTTCCCCGGCGACGGTTCCATTCCTCGCGCGATGGGGTCATCCCCTCCTCGTCGTCGACACCCAGGCCCTCGGCGATCCGAGTGATGTAGTTGAAATACCCGATCACCTGGGCGGCGATCGTGATCGCCTCATCGCTGAACCCGTTTTGCCGCAGGGTCTCGATATCGGAACGCGTGATCGTTCCCGGTTCGACCGTCACCTTGACGGCGTAGTCGCACAACGCGCGGTCCGCCGGATCCAGAGCGGCCTTGCGGAAGTCGTAGACGAGCTGCTCGGCGAGCTGTTTGTTTCCGGACTCCCGACCGAAGTCCTGTGCATGGGAGAGCGTTCAGTAGTAGCACTCGTTGACGTTGCTCACGACGGCGGCGAGCATCTCCCGGCGCGCCGGCTCCAGGGCGTTTTTTGATTTCATCAGCGCCGCATAGAACTTCATCGATGCCTGGACGGTCCGGGCATCGAGGCTCATGACCTTGATGATGTTCGCGACCCGCCCGGTCCGGCTCACGGCCGTGGCGTAGACCTCCTTGAGAATGCCCTGGGCCTCTGATTCATTGATCTGCCTGATGAGCGCCATCACATCTCCTGGGCCTCCGATCATACCATCACCCCAGGAGAATCCGATGCCGGCATCCGTGGCGGCGATCAGGCCGCCAACCCTCGACGAGGTCAACGACGCCGCCTCACGTCTGGCGGACGTCGTCGTCCGCACGCCCTTGGTGCCGCTTCACTCATACAAGCAGGACGCCACCATTCAGCTCAAGCCCGAGATCCACCAGCCAGTCGGCTCCTTCAAGATCCGGGGAGTCTTCAACGCGGTGGCAGCGCTCGGCGCCGATGCCCGGAAGCGCGGCATCAGCACGGTCAGCGCGGGCAACACGGCAAAGGCGCTGGCCTGGTCCGGTCAGCGGTTCGGTGTCCCCGCCCGCAGCCTGATGCCAAAAGACGCGCCGAGCGCCAAAATCGAGGCGGTGCGGGCATACGGCGGAGAGCCGATACTCGTGGAGACCCAGGAGGTGTTTCGCTTTCTCAAGGAGCACCTCTGGGAAGCCGAACCCTATGCGTTCATCCATCCCTGGACCAACCGGGACCTCATGATCGGTCACGGCACGATGGCCCTGGAGATCATCCAGGACTGCCCCTCCGTCGAGAGCGTCTTCATCCCGGTGGGCGGGGGGGGACTGATCGGGGGCGTGGGTACGGCGCTCAAGGCGCTCAAGCCGTCGGTCAGGGTCATCGCCGTCGAGCCGGAAGGCTGCCCTTCCCTCAAGGCCAGCCTCGAGGCAGGCCGTCCCACCACCGTCGACTGCAACACCATCTGTGACGGCGTGGCCGTCCCCTACATCACGGCCGAGATGTATCGGCTTCTCGCCGACCTCGCCGACGAGGTGATCCTCGTCCCCGATGACGCGGTACGGGCGGGCGTCCGGCGGCTGGCGACCCGCAACAACATGGTGGCGGAGCCCTCCGGTGCCTTGGCCGTGGCCGCCGCGCTCTCGGTACCGGCCAAGGAGCGTGGAATCGCGGTCTGCATTGTCACCGGCGGGAGCATCGACCCCGAGCTGCTCGCCGCAATCCTCAAATAGAGAAGGCGAAGATGCACCGCGGAGGACCGCTGAGGGCCGTAGAGAAGAGAGCAGGGTTCAGAGTTCAAGGTTCAGCAGATCGTCCCGAACCCCGATCCCCTGACTCATCTACGTGAAGTTCGCTCCCTTGCCGCGATAGAAGCGGCCGAGGTCGACGCGTCTGGGCTCGGCGAACTTCTCCGTCATGAGCGTCGACCAGAGCCTGGGTGCCCCGTCGCGTTGCCTGCCGTAGGCCCGATCGGTGCTGTCATACTCGTCCACAAGACCCAGGATCGTCGCGTCGTCGGGGTAGCGATCCTCAAAGAGCACACCGTTGACCGGCAGACGCGGCCGGGGCGTCGGCTCCTCGGCGGGTACGCCGACGCACAGCCCATAGAACGGATAGATCCCCGTCGGAATCTCGAGCAGCCGATCGACCTCGGCCAGGTTGTTCCTCAGCCCCCCGATGTAGCAGATCCCGTAGCCCAGTGACTCGAAGGCGAGCACCATGTTCTGGACAAAGAGCGTCGAATCAATCACCGCCAGCAGAAACGCCTCAAGTCTTGCGTCGTAGGGTCGGCCCGCCCGCTCACTGATGAGCCTGTGCCGCCGAGTATCGCCGCAGATGATAAAGAAGGCGCCGGATTCGGCGACCTTTTGCTGGGGGCCGGTCAGCTCGGCCAACTTCCGCCGCCGACCCGGATCGGTCACGCGGATCACGCAATAGGACTGAATCGCCGAGCTCGTCGACGCAGACTGGCCGGCGGCGACCGCCAGTCGAACGTGCTCCTGGGAAACCGGCCCCTCCGCGAAGCGGCGAATCGACCGGTGCCGGCTGATGAGGGCGATCAGATCGTTCATGTGTTGATGATAATTGGTTTTGTCTTGAGTCTTCGAACATCGCGCTCATCACTCGAGCGACACTCGCAGCCAGCCCGACGCCCGCACGAGCCCCCAGAGCTGGAGGCGTTCGACCGCCTCGAGGTCCTGGAGGCCACGGCGGAGGAGGCGATCACCGCCAGATCGATCGGAGACCCCGTCACCATGTCTGACGCCGTGGTCGGCCAGCTCACCGAGCTGCTCGCTGCCCTTCAAAACTCGCCCCGCCAATAGGCCCACACCTGTCCCCGACGGAGCCGCTACGATGGACGGAAGTCAGGGCGTCGCGCCGGGGCCCTCTTGCGCCGCGGCGACGAAAGAGCGGACCGAGCACCGGATCTCGGAGACCTTCAATGACGTATGTCGTTGCTGAGCCATGCATCAAGTGCAAGTACACCGATTGCGTGAGCGTCTGTCCGGTCGATGCGTTTCGCGAGGGCGCAAACTGTCTGGTCATCGACCCCGAGGTCTGCATTGACTGCGATCTATGCGTGCCTGAGTGCCCGGTGGATGCGATCTTTGCCGAGGACGATGTACCCGAGCAGTGGTCGGAGTACCTTGAGCTCAATACCCGCCTTGCCGTCGAGTGGCCGGAGATCACCCAGCAGAAGGATCCCCCTCCGGATGCGGACGAGTTCAAGGATGTCCAGCAGAAGCGTGAATTGCTCGATGAGAGCCCCGGCGGCTCGGAGTAGCCCAACTTGTCAGCGCCGCCCGCGGGATGAAACGGAGGTTTCCATGACTTCTCAACTGGCCGGCAAAGAATGTGTCCCCTGCCGAGGCGGCACGCCGCCGCTTTCCAGCGACAAGGTCGACGATCTGCTGCAAGAGCTCGACGGATGGACCGTTGAGCAGGAGTATCACCTCACCAGGACATGCAAGCTCCCGGACTTCGCCAAGGCCCTGGCGTTCGTCAACCGAATAGGCGAAATCGCCGAACAGCAAAACCATCACCCCGACATCTATCTGGCGTGGGGAAAGGTGCGGGTGGAAGTGTGGACCCACAAGATCAAAGGCCTCACCGAAAGCGACTTCATCTTCGCCGCCAAAGTCGATGCCGCGCTTCCAGATCACTGATCTTTCTTCAATGATCCTCCCCCTCAGTGGGTCCACGGCAACAGCACAATGTTGCCGCTGACTTCATTGTTGGCAACCAGGTGGTGAGCCTCTGCCGCTTCGCTCAGCGTGACGTTCATATCGACGGTTGTCCGGCCGACTCACCGACCCCGACAGGTGGGAAGTCGATCTCCGCCTGCGCAATGTGGTTGAAGTAATTGCTGAAGGTATTCAGCGCCACAACGGCGATGATCTCAACAATCTCGCCATCCGTGTACCCGGCGTCGCGGACGCGCTGCATATCCTCATCGCTTACCCAGCCGCGCTCGACCACGATACGGCCAGCGAACACGAGAGCTAGAACGATCATTCCAGATCGTCTCAAAAAATATTCGCATCAGGCCACGGCGGACAGTGTGACGCTGACAATGTCCTTGATCGTCGACCGGCCGGCCTCCGCCTTACCCATGACGACGAGGCCCTGGAGCGTGCAGCTCAGGAAACGGGCCAGGGCCCGGGGGTTGACGTCTCCAGAAAGCTCGCCGCATTCAACCGCCCGCTCCAGAGCCCGTTGAAATGCCTTCTCCACCCGGAGAAGCAGCGACTTCACCGCCTCTGCCACCTTCGGGTCATGCGGGGCCAGCTCGATCACTGTATTGGTGGCCAGGCATCCACGGCATTTGTCGTCCGCTGCCAAAACCGCCATCCGGCCCAGGAGCTTGCGGATATTGCCCAGAGGCGACCCCGACCCATCCAACGAATCCTCGATGCCCCGCGTAACGGTGCGCCCATAATGATCGATCGCCGCGGTAAACAGGGCGTGCTTGTCGCCGAAGGTGCCATACAAGCTCCCACGGTTGATGCCCATGGCATCGAGCAGGTCCTGGACGCTCGCGGCCTCGTACCCGTGGCTCCAGAAGACCTCCATCGCCCGCTTCAGGGCCTCTTCCTCATCGAATTCCTTGGGCCGTCCGACCATGATCTGTTCACCATACCTATTTTAGAACGCACAGTCTAGAACAGATGTTCCAGAATATCCGCATTCTTCTCTGGTCACTATAACGCGTTGGTTTACAAGAAGTTAGAGGCATTACCGGGAGGTGGCCCTTCCCTCCCGAATCGATCCGCCGGCTGTGCTAGTCTGTCGCTGGATCAAGGAGGATTGGTCATGCCTAGGCGCGGGATTGTGGTCACCAGGACACAGCACAGGCTCCTTCCCGATCCAAGGCGGGTGATCACCAAACCGTATCTGCCCGGCGAACAGGAATTCCCCAACGGAAAGTCCCGGGTCGCGCTCGTCATCGAGCGCGTCCTGGCAATCCCGCAGGACAAGGTCTCGGCGATGCTTGGGAAGGTTCTCGCGGAGTTCTCCTCTCGCCATAGGGACTTTGAACAGGTATTGGAACACCACTTCCACCTGGTTGCCCACCACCTCAGCAACGGCGCCCAACCCTCTCGGGAGCACCGGCTCCTGATCGGCGCGTACTTCACTCACGAGTACTCGATCGAGGCCGCGGCATTGTTCAATCCGTCGATCGTACCTGCGCCCCAACAGCATGACCTTCCACCGCAGGAGCGGCGGTTCCTCATGAGCGTGCGCGCCGTCGGCGAGGGACACATCTCCTCGGTTGAGTTCCGCACGGGCGTCATCAACGCGCAGTGCAACATCACGTTCGATCCCACCAGTCACTTCGCCATCACGGGCACGCGTAAGTCGCCCATGTACGACAAGCATCTTTTTGGTGTCAAGCTGGCCGAGCTCGGCGCCAGCAATGAGATCGTGTCGGCTGTTCTTGCCCAGATGGAACCGCACTTCACCTATGACGAGCTGGAGCACGCGATCGGATCGCTCCCCCACACGCCCGTCCCCCGCACCATAGCCTACGAGACGATCAAGCTCATCCACTGGCTGGCCACCTCGAACTACGTCGTCTCCTTCCCTCGAACATCCGCCATCTCCGAGAGGGTGATCTTCCCAGCCGGACCGAACGAGAGCCGGGGGATGGAGGACGCGCGCTTCGTGCGGTTTGTCAACGACGACGGATCGACGGTCTACTACGCCACGTACACCGCGTTCGACGGGTTCGAGATCCTCCCACAGCTCATCGAGACCGAGGATTTTGTGTCGTTTCGCATTGCCACGCTCAACGGCGCCTGCGCGCAGAACAAGGGGATGGCCCTCTTCCCCCGCCTGATCGACGGGAAATACGCCGCCCTTTCCCGCTACGACCGAGAGAACATCTCCCTCATGACCTCCGACAACGTCCGATTGTGGAACAAGACAGAGGAGCTTCGAACGCCCGTGCGGCCATGGGAGTTGATCCAAATCGGCAATTGCGGCTCACCGATCGAGACTGAGGCAGGATGGCTTGTGCTCACCCACGGCGTAGGTCCCATGCGCCGCTACACGATCGGTGCCATGCTCTTGGACCTCCAAGACCCGCGCCGCGTCATCTCGAATCTCCCCGATCCGCTCATGACCCCCAACGATTACGAGCGTGAAGGCTATGTGCCCAACGTTCTCTACTCCTGCGGTGCCATGGTTCATAACGGCCAGCTCATCCTGCCCTACGGATTCTCCGACCACGGAACCGGCATCGCCCTCGTTCCGTTGAACGACTTGTTGGCGCTCCTCCTGGAGCACCGCTGCGACTAGGACTAGCACAGGTTGCTTCAAAGCGTAGCGGCCGGAGGCCGCGACGAAGCGCTCGAAACAGTTCTACGCTTTGTCTTACAACCCAGCCGTGAAGTGGGCTTGTCAGACAGAGACTGGCCCAGTAGAAATAACCGGGTCGATGGACCCCCTGACCCAAACGCTTCTCGGGGCGGTGGCGGGCCAGGCCCTCTGCGGCCGAAGGCTCGGCCCCGCCGCAGCGCTTCTCGGCGCCGTCGGCGGGGCGATTCCCGATATCGACGTCTTCTTCCCCGGAGGCGAGGCGGCGCTTCCCGTCGCGTATCACCGACACTTCACCCATTCCCTTCTGTTCGTACCGGCGGGGGGCGCCGCCGCTGCGTTGCCGTTTCTTCTTCTCGGTCGCTGGCGGCGACAATGGAAGCTCTTGATCACCGCTGCCGTCGTTGGCTGCGCCACGCACGGCCTGCTCGATACCTTTACCAGCTACGGCACCCACCTGCTCTGGCCCTTCTCCAGCCGTCGGCTGTCGTGGGATCTGATCAGCATCATCGATCCGGTCTTCACCCTGGTTCTGGCGGTGGGGCTGGTCTGGTCGCTTTTTCTGACGAAAGCTGCCCGCCCGGCCCAGATCGCCCTCCTGGTGGTCCTCGGCTACCTCGGGGCGGGGTTCATCCAGCACGAGCGGGCGGCGGCTGGGCAGGCCAGCCTTGCCCGCCGCCGCGGTCACCTCATCGAGCGGGCACGAGTCATGCCGACGCTGTCCAATCTGCTGGTGTGGCGATCGATCTACGAAGCGAAGGGTGTCCTGTACGCCGATGCCATCCGAGTTCCAACGTTCGGCGTCCCGGCCCTCCGCCCGGGATCGTCCCTGCCGGTCGTAGGGCTGGCGGACCTTGGGCCCCAGGCTGCCGGGAACAGGCGAATCCGCCGCGTCTTTGCCGGTTTTTGGGACTTCGCTGACGGCTACGTCGCACGGCTGCCGGGCCAAGAACGCATCATCGCAGACATGCGGTATTCGCTCACGCCCGAAGGCTTTGACGCCTTGTGGGGCGTCCGGATTACGACCGACGGACCGGTGCCCGCGGTCGAGTGGGTCTACCTCGCCACCGACCGCCGGGGTGCCCTGACAGAGCTTTGGCGTGATGTTCGCGACCCGAGCCGCTTCCGCCCCCTGGACAACGAGTGAGGGGCAACCCCGGCAGCATGGCGGGATGCTCTCTATATTGACGCTGGATCTGCCGTCGATGAGTGGCCGGTCCAGGACGAGTCTTTGTTCGTACCCCAACCGCTCTTTGGGAGTGGACTGCCATGCAGGCCGCCACCGCTTCAACGTTCATCGACGTGTTTCGGCCCCGCCGCGCCGCGGCGGGCTTGACGTACGACCTGGTGCTGGTTGTATTCGGCTCGGCTGTGATCGCGCTTTCGGCACGGCTTTGGATCAGTCTGCCGCTGGCCATCACACCGGTGCCCATCACCGGGCAGACCTTGGCAATTCTGCTCGTCGGCGCTCTGTACGGTTCGAAGCGCGGTCCGGCCACGGTACTGTTGTATCTCGCCGAGGGGGCGGCGGGCTTGCCCGTCTTCGTCGGCGGCTCGGGCGGCGCCCTTCACCTGCTCGGGCCAACGGGCGGCTATCTTGTCGGATTCGTGCTTGGGGCGTTTATCACCGGCGTGCTTTCGGAACGCGGGTGGGACCGCCGTTGGGCGATGACAGCCCTGGCCATGACACTCGGCACAATTGCGTTGTTCGTGCCCGGGCTGATTTGGCTGGCGTTTTTCGTCGGGCCAAACAACGTCCTCATCGCCGGACTCTGGCCCTTTCTCCCCGGCGCCGTCATCAAGATCGCCTTGGCCACGGCACTCTTGCCTCAAGGGTGGAAGGTCCTCTACTGGCTGGATGGACGCGAGTTTGCAGCGGCGCGCCGACGGCGGTGATTCAAAACCCAGGTCAGGTGCAGGGTCAGCCCGCCGGCGGTATCACATAAAACAACACCGCGAAGAAGTGGCAGATGCTTCCCGCCATGACGAAGAGGTGCCAGATCGCGTGGTGGTACGGGAGCTTCCGCCAGACGTAGAAAAACACCCCGCCGCTGTACGCCAATCCGCCCAGCAACATCAGCACAAGCCCACCGACGGCAACGGAGTCGAGCAGAGGCTTGACGGCGATCGCGGCCAACCAGCCGAGACCGAGGTACAACACGACGGACAGGGCTCTCACGCGCCGGCTCGCCACCGCCTCCATCACAATGCCCAAGAGCGCCAGTCCCCACACGACGCCAAACAGGGCCCACCCCCACCCCCCGCGAAGGTTCACCAGCGTGAACGGTGTGTAGGTACCGGCGATCAGGAGATAGATGGCGGCGTGGTCCAGGATACGGAAGACAGCCTTTGCACCTGGCGCCGACAGAGCATGGTAAAAGGTGGATGCAGCATACAACACGACCAACGTTGATCCGTAAATGCTCGTCGATACGATGTGCCAGGCATCCCCACGTAGACTGGCGAAAACCACGAGGATGGTGAGCGCCCCGATGCTCAACACGAGGCCAACGCCGTGCGTGATCGCGTGTGCGATCTCCTCTGCGATCGTGTAACGTCCTGCCAGCGCCTGCTCTTCCAGGCCCGGTTGCGACCTCGCGATTTCAGTTTGCAGGCCACGAGCGGCTTGACGCGGGTCGACACGACCGACTCCATGCCCCCGTCTGCCGTTGACCTGAACTCGATTCCGGCCGGCTTGTCGGACAGACCGAGCTGATAACCGACAAATGTCGTCTGAGAGACCGGCACACAGGAAAGACCAGCCGGGTAGATCAACGCATCCACGGCCGGCTCAAAGAGGTGCTTGTTGACGTACGACTCATAGGAGTCGCCGGACGTGATCTCGATGATGGCCCGGAGCTCGCCCCTCACGACCGACTCGGGCGGCATACCTTCCGCCGAAGCCAGCGAAGCGCTCGCCACGGCTTCCGCGCTCGCCACGGCCGCGGTCCGGAAGGGGCAGGTCTTGATGAACATCGTCTGTTGCTCCGTGCTACGGCGTGGTCATCGAGAACGTCCGCGACCCTCAACCAACCATTATACGGAAATTGCCTGGCCGACCTTTCGTCGCGCCCGTACGACACGCCGGGAACCTATTTGAAAGGTGGCTGGTTCTTCCGCCTCGAGTTGTCCGGTCGCCTTTGTGCCTCTTGGCCTACGGCGCGAGCGGTTGAACCGCCCAGCCCGTTGACGCATACAGGATCGCGCGGCGCTGATCGTCGTCCTTCAGCTGAAGCCACTCGATAGTTTGCACCAACGTCTCGATGACGGCGAAATTCTGACGAGCGACGGCTTCAGCACCTGCATCAAGGGCGTGCTTAATGGTCATCAGACGAGGATCAGGCAGCCGCAGCGGCCGCCCGGGTGCATACGGAGAAGCGTAGAGCGCACGGACTACCGTGCTCGTGTGGCTCCAATGTTGAGCGGCCTCCGAGTCAAGCTCATGTATGGTTGCGGCGCCGCGCAAGCGGAGCTGGACGCCGTCCCGACAATCGTAGGTCACCGCACAGAGCTCGGGGCGCTTGCGGAGTTGCTCAACCTTTTCCGAACGACGGTCCGTATAGAACCAGATCTTCCCAAGTCTGCGGCCCGCGCCTCGAAGGACCATGAGCCGGGCGTCGGGTAAACCGTCTGCGTCAACTGTAGCCAATAGAAACAAACGCATCGGGTGGGTCGGATCATCGGCCGCCTGGGCCAATCGGGCCCAGGCCTCATGAGCCAGCACGTCGTATGGGATCACTGTCATGTCGACGCATCCAGAGATTCGCGGGTTTCGTTCCCTGCGCGCGCATGGGCCTTGAAGTCAAAGGTCTCGATGAGCGCGTCGATAATCTCGTGCGTAGGCACCGAGAGGGCCAGCTTGCGCGCGTGCTCGACGATCTGACGGTTGAGCTGACCGACCTCACTCTCACTGCCCTGCCGGAGGTCCTCGACCATGCTAGGTGTATGGTCGCGCGCGCTTTCGAGGAATCGATAGGCGTCTGCAGCAAAGTCATCACCGAGCTTGAGCCCTCGGGCTTCAGCCACGAGGAGGCCTTCATTAAGAAGGCGATCGACAATCATCCGGGCCGGTGAATCAAGCACCTGGCCAACCCAGGAGTTGACGAGCGCACAAACCGGGTTCGTCGCCGCGTTCAAGATCCCCTTTTTCCACACTTGCGTCTCGATGTGCGGCTCTACCACCGTCTCGAACCCTGCCATGCACAGCAATTTGGCGATCCGGTGGCAAGCTGGGAGGTATGCGGGATCGAGGGAGCCGATGAAGTTCGGCGGTCGATTGATCGTGACTCGAGCGACGCCATCGGTCTCCCCCAGGATGGCGCCAAAGTTCACGACCATACGCAGGACGCGCGGGTAGCCGAGTAATTCAATTAGTTCGCGGCCTGGCTCGATACCGTTCTGAAAGCTGACGACGAGCAAGCCCGACGGCCGGTCGCCTATCTTGCCGAGCCAAGGCTTCAGCTCAGCCGCGACCGACGGAATGGCCGTCGTCTTGGTCGCGATGAACACTACGCTGACGCCACCCATTCGCATCAGATCGGCGATGCTTTGCACGACGATCGGCCGGGCAGTTGCTTCAATGAGACCGATCGTCTTGACGCCATCCCGGACAATATGCGAAGCGCGGTGCGAACTGCGGCACACCATTATTGTCATGACAACTTGACCGAGCATGGACGCCAGGCTGGAGCCCATTGCCCCGGCTCCGACCACGCCGATCCGCTGAATTGTGCATTCCGCTAACTCTGATCCCATCAAAACGTTCCTTGCTCGCATCCAGGCTCCGCTCCGTTGGAATGAGGAAGCCCACCGCAACAGCCAGCGTGACATGCGGGATTGAGACTCGTGACTATGAAGCCGTTCGCCGTACGCTTGGAGCGTGACCATTGTCCGTCAGCATGCGCTCCAGAGCTCGTCTAGCTGGTTCTCTAATCGTGGGATGCACGCGAATCCGGTTGACCACACGACCTTGGGCGAGGTTATCCAGGGTCCACAAGAGGTGTTGCTGGTTGATCCGGAACATCATTACGCAGAGACAGTGACTCTCGCCAAGCAAACGGACATTGACGCCTCGTGAGGCAGCGCGCAGCGCAAGCCTCTTGACGAGATGGATTTCAGTCCCGACCACCCAGTTGGAACCGGGCTTTGCTTCCTCGATCCGGCGAATGATGTATTCCGTTGAGCCGGCATCATCGGCCTTGTCCACCACCTCTTTGCGGCACTCTGGATGCACGAGCACGGTGACGCCGCCCTTGTCGGCGTATTCCTTTCTGATCCGATCAACATGCTCGGGGTGGAAGCGCATATGGACGCTGCAATGACCCGCCCACAGGAGGATCTTGGCGCCGCGGATCTGGTGCTCGCTCAGTCCACCGTACTCGAGCTTGGGATTCCAAACCGCTGTTGCCGAGGGACCCCGACCCGCGACTTCATCCACCTCGGTCAACAGACCGAGTCTCGAAGCGGTGTTCCGACCCAGGTGCTCATCCGGTAGAAACAGTACCTTGATGCATTCCTCGTCCTGTGCACGTTGTGAACCGCCGGCCAGGGCCCAGCCGAAGATCTCCGCGGCGTTGGTACTGGTACAACAGGCGCCCCCGTGCTCGCCAACAAAGGCCTTGACTGCGGCGCTACAGTTCACGTACGCAACGGGTATGACGCGGCCATTCCAGTTACCACCAAGAACCGAATGGATCAAATCCCACGCGTCAACGACGTCGTCGTAATCGGCCATGTCAGCCATCGGACAGCCGGCACCGAGGTCCGGCAGGATCACCGTCACATCATCATCCGTGAGAATGTCAGCCGTCTCAGCCATGAAATGCACACCGCAAAAGACGATGTATTTCGTCCCGCGATTGCGAGCCTCTTGAGCAGCGAACCGACTGAGCTTCAGGCTATCGCCGATCAGGTCGGCGTGCTGAATCACATGATCCTGCTGGTAGTGGTGTCCGAGGATCAGTAGATCGTCGCCAAGCTGTGCATGCCGATCGGCGATCGCCCCGGCCAGCTCCGCGTCAGACATTGCATAATAGCGGTCGGGAAGGGCTGGCTGGAACAGCATCCGCCTGGATACTCCGAGAGATTCACGGCCCCAGTGGTGCCTTACACTCTGCGCAGTCGGAAATCACGATTCACAGTACGCTTCCGCCAGCGGATGCCTATAGGGAAACCGCCCCGAAATCGAGGTCTCCGCAGGCCGCGCACGTGGCGCATGACTGGCCAGACCGCTCCTGCGCCGCGACCTGCGGACCCACGATCCTCCGATATGGTTCGACCCCAGTTGCCACGCGCTCGGCCGCGACCCATCCGCATAGCCACCGGCCCACACCTGGCAGCAGGTCGATATCGTGCTGCAGTCGACCGCACGATTCTTCGGTCCTGGACTGGTCAACTCGCCGCTCCAGGCAGCGGCCGAAGGTGGGCATCCACCAGACCACGTGATCAGCGACGAATGCGGACAATGCATCGCGACAGACCGCTTCGTGCTCCGCCGACCCAAGCTCCGCCGACCCAAGCTCCGCCGTGCGGCGTAGCGACACAAGCTTTTCCAGCAAGAATGCGATGAACTCAATCTCCAACGCAATGTTGTCAGCTCGCTCGGGAACCCTACGGCTTGGCTCTAGTCCGAATGCACAGTAGAACCCGGACACGTCGGCAAGGCGCTGCGCGCGGTGTGTGGGGTCCTTCCATTCACAATATTCGGTCTCATAGGGTGGGCATATCTTGCTCATGGTCAACCCGAAGACGACCTGATAGGCGCGTTCTCGCCGGCGAGTGTCCAATGAAAGCCATTGCTCGAGCGGCCGGATGCTGACTCGCTGTGGCAGACGTTCGCCAAGCCCCAGCTGCGACGGGTTCGTTGGCGTATGAGTGGAGGCGATGATGTCCCAGGCGGCCCGCAACATCGCTCCGTCCTGCGGCGAACATCGGCGGGCAAGAGGTGAGCGCGGATCGGCCAGTGCGCAGGCTCGAGCCCGTGCGACTTGAGGATCCGCCTCACCGTGCTGCGGCAGACTCGGTGGCCAAGGTCGGCCAGCGCTCCCTGGATGCGGCGGTAGCCCCAGCCGCCGTTCTCTTCGGCCATCCGGACCGTTAGCCGTCTGATCTCCTTCATGACGCCGGGACGTCCGGGTCGCCGCTTGTCGCTTCCGTCGTACTTCGCAGCGATCAGGCGTCGGTGCCAGCGCAGGATCGTATCGGGCGTCACGATTGAGCAGATCTCGGCGAGGAGCCGTCTGCCGAGCAGCCTGCCCTTCGCCGCGAGCCGACGACGCTGGTCGTCGTTGAGGCGGACCCTCTTCTTGCCGAGCTTCTCGCGGAGGAC